>JAFQDK010000047.1 GCA_017399305.1 Clostridia bacterium | reverse complement strand
GAGTTTGGGAACAAGATCCATTTCTTGATGGTCAATATGACCGGCGGACGTGAAACGCTCAGTAGCGCAAAGGCGTTTATTTCAGAAAAAGGATATACCTTTCCGGTGTTCTATGATACAGACTCCAGTGCGGCAACCACTTACAGTGTATATTCCTTACCTACCACATACTTTATAGATGGAGAGGGATATTTGATTGCACAAGCGACCGGAGCGGTTTCTGCGGATACGCTTCAAAAAGGAATTGATATGATAAAATAAAAAACGCTAAAAACGGGGCGGAAACCATACCGGTTTACGCCCCCTTTTGACAGGTGATAAAAAAGTAGAGCATATGTGCAACTTTCCGTATGACGTTGGTTCGCATTTCTGAAAAAAACGCAAAAAATTGACGCACGAAATGACGCATGAAATCTTGTACTGTGTGGAGATAATGTACTGAATGGGATTCCATTATCTCCATAACGTCCATTATTTCCACAAAAATCGGACATAATGTACGCGGTGAAAGCAATGTACATTTTATTTAACCGACTGTTAATCATGATGTCGCTGGTTCGAGCCCAGCAGGGGGAGCCAAAGTCCGATCACATTAGTGGTAGGATTTTTGGTTTACATTAGCGTGCATTTTGATGATTGTTTTAAAAAGTTTAAAATAAAAAGACCTCTTCTGAGGTCTTTTTATAAGCAAAGAAAATGTACTATTTGATAATCTCCACATAACCGAAGCCTTGGGTGGTACGGTATGCAGACATTTTTTCAGATAGAATAAGTGAACTATAGCCCCGGTATTCGGGAACTGCCGAGGAATGCTTGAACATTAAACTGCCAAATGTGCCATCGGTAATTTTCATCGTGAGATTACCGTAGAATTTTGCGTTTTCTCCTGTCTGATTTGCACCTATATTGTGAAGCGCAACAACGTTTCCTTTGAAGGTGCCACCGTTAATTTCCATATAAACTTCACCGTCGCAGCTGTTCATGCCGTTTGCAGCAGTTGCGCTGCCGCCGGTATAAGGAAAGTCACCGCCGTTTATGATAACGGAAATCTTAGCGTCTTTGTCGATGTTTCCGATAGTTGCATATGCGGTCATGCGGAAATTGCCACCGCGTACGAGCGACCATGAGCCGCTGTTTACTATAATTGTACAATCGTTATGGCATGAAATATCTTCGGGTGCGATAACACCGGAATCGACTCTTGTGCCTGCGTTTATTGACATCGGCAAAACGTTTGCGCCCGACGATGACCAGCTCACCCCGTCACCTATGGTAAGATTGTTAAATCTGCAGTTTGTTGCGGGAGCGCTGAGCGTACTGTACATATTGATATTTTCTATCACAAGATCACTCGATAACTGCAAATTGCCGTGAACGATAAGCTTCGCACCTGCATCTTTGCGGTAGTCAACACCGTTCGATACAGAAGTTATTGTTACGGCACCGCCACACTTGACAAGATAGGTTTCCTTTAGCGTGAGCGCGCCACAAACAACAACGGTGCCGCCGCCATCACGAAGCATTGCAACTGCAGTGGCGAGCTTATCAACTGCTTTTTCGGGAGAAGAGCCGTCATTTTCAAGGCCGCCATTATCCGAAACGTATACAACGTTACCTACGGCTTTGGGAAGCTCGGGTAATGCATTATTACGTCCGAAAATTTCATTGCAAAAGTTTATTGCAATGGCAGGGTAAGATTTGTCTGTAGGGTGAACCATGTCATTGTAAAGAAGCATGACACGGTAATAGTCGCCAAGAATATTTCCTGTTTCGATTACGGGAATATTTAATTCTTTGCCTATTGCTCGGATAAGGCGGGGAATAGTGGAAACCGTTCCTTGCTCGACCATGAAACCGCTTACTGCGGGAATGCTGGTTGAAAGATAAATATCCGGCTTTGACGGAAGGGCTCTTATATCGGATATAAGGGATTTGTAATCTCTTACAAAATCATCTTCTGCCGCTTTTGCAGTCATGTTACGTGCATCATTTGTACCAAGCATAACGATAACAATGTCTGCTTCTGACTCCATCAGTTTTTTATATTCGGCAGTGTTTGGATACCACAACTGCGGTTTGTCTTTTTTTGCATTATACTCGGAATCCGGAGATGTTACATAAGATGAGGACTTGCCACAATTAACTACTTTAAAGCCTTGACCGAGTAGCTTTTGAAGCTGTGCCGGGTAACTGTATCTTGACGGATTTGACGAAGAATGTCCTTCTGTTATGCTGTCACCAACGCAAGCGACTGTTATAATCTCTCCGTTTGCAATACGCTTTGCATATTCAAATGCTTTGTCAGTAAAAACACCTTTTTCAATCATTGTTTGGCTCACCGGCGTACCATCTTTTGTATTAGCGAGAAGGGAATTGTAGCATATCAAAAAAGCATCGCCTCTTGTAAAATCATCAGTAGTGCTTTCTATGAGTCCAACTTTTTTTGCAAGTTCAAATGGAGAATCCCAAGAAAAATCACCGCTTTTGTCGGAATACCCCATGGCGCGGAGCATAAGCGTTAAAAACTGCGCTATATCCACATTGCTGTTTGTGTCAAACTTTGTTGCGCTTCGACCGCTTGTAATGCCGTTTGTATAAGCATAGCCGACGTATTTTGATGCCCACTCGGGAACATCATCGAAGGGAAGTGTGTATTCACCCGAAAGAGCCTCGCCTTCTGCGCCTAAAAATCTGACAATTTGAACTATCGACTCGGCTCTGGTGATTTTGTTGCCGAGTCGAAAATCGCTTCCGCTGTCGTCATATCCCTTTATAAGACCGAGAGAATAAAGCGCATTTGCAGTATCGTTACCCGCAGCACCTATCGGAATCATAAGGCATAACATAAATAAGATTATTAAAAGTTTTTTCATCAGGTATTATTTTCCCCAAATTTTTGTTACTGTATCATAAGCATTGTTGATTTGATTTATCTGGGTTTCTGCTGCGGTGCGGTAGGTTTCGTATCTTGTTGTGAAATTGGAGTCGCCCTCACGCATCATATAAATAAGCTGCTTATTGTACGGACCTATCTGATGATAGTAGCCGACATCATATACAAGATTGCCGAAGATAATATCGAGCATCTCTAAGGACTCCGCATCTCGTGCAGCTTGTCCTTTAAGGCTGACATCATAGTATGCGGGTTTTACTATTTGCTCACCGTAGTAGCCGAGAGCTTCTGTAATCACTGCAGTGCGGGAAGTATCGTTCTGGATGGCGGGAATGCAAATAAACTGTGAAATATACGGGAAAATTGTACTGTAGTAATTGTCCTGCGTTTCGGAGAACTTAGGATATGGGAGTATGCCGAAATCGCTTTCCATATCACGGTATCTTGGTACCATTTTCATGTACGATGTCCAGAACAGACCGTGGTCACCGTTCCAGAGATAGTCCTCGTATTCTCTGCCTGACTGAATGCGCTGATATGAAAGTGCATACTGCGTGTTAAGAGCAATATTGAAGAATTTGTCGAGTGCGGAAACGGTGGTATCGTTGTAAATTGTAAGAGTTATCTTTCCGTTTTCGTCAGTCTTGCAACAACGCTCGCCTGCTGCATTGATAATACCTACTATAGAGTCATCAAGAACGAGGAGACCAAAACGGTCTTCGCCATTCATAATGTTATCGCTATTGAGGTCTTCTGTAACCTGTTTGCAAAGACTTGCAAAGTTCTCAATAGTCCACGTACCGTTTTTTACCATGTCATATGGGTTTTCGATATCGTAATCGTTTGCTATTCTTTTATTGAAGAGTATGCAAAAAGCCGCATCTGCTCTGGAGGGGCTGATTTCGCCGGCGGTATAGAAAACCGAGCCGTTTATACCAAGGCTTTCGTTTGCATTCTGATCCCACCATGAATTGGTTAAATCAAGAGATGGAATAGCATTCATATCGTAAAGAAGACCGTTATATGCGAGGGTTGTGACATCGTAACCACCAATAAGCGCAAGGTCGTAAGTGCAGGTACCTGAAGAAACTGCAGTTGACAGCTGTCTGTATCCCTCACCGCTACCGCTGGTGTTGCCGGAGCTGATTGCGGTTTCAATGATATTTATGTTAAAGTCGCTTTCCACCTTTTTCTTGCGTGCATACTGTGCACTGTCAAGCGGTTTTGACGAGCCTTCTTCAAAGTCAAAATCGTTGTAGTTGCCTCCGCATCCCGAGGTTAATACATTAAACTCATAGCCACCGAAATCAGCATTTAAAATGATTGCTTCTTCTGTTTCGGTTGCGGCGGTTGTTTCGCCTGCATTCTCTGCGGTAGTTCCGCATGCGGCAAATGTGCAAATTAAAGATGCTAAAAGCAATATTAGTATTGTCTTTTTCATAATATTCCTCCAATATGTTACTAATCCAATTCTATCATTATATAAGATTCAATAACAATGCTATTTTCGACTTTAAAATGGTATTTTTCAGCAAAAAAAGAACGCAGAGCATTCATTCTGCGTTCTTTTTCATCGCCTGTTTTCTGTATTGTTTTGGAGTAAATCCGGTGAATTTTGTAAACATTTTATAAAAATATGTGTTGTCGAAAAAGCCAAGGCTCTCTGCAATTTCCTGAACTGAGATCTCTGTTGTGCTGCGGAGAAGCTGCTGTGCTTTACATATCTTAATGTGCGTGCGGTATTGGATCGGCGACATTCCCGTATAGGACTTAAAGGCTTTTCTGAAAGTCGATTCGCTGAGCAGGCACATTCTTGCAAGCTCCGGGATAGAAACATTATCTCTTACGTGATTATCAAGGTAATAAACTGCAGGAAATACGGGATTTTTGTCCTCGTCAAGCATCTCAGGCAGGGAAATACGATTTATAAGCTTGTCAAGCAGCTCATAGAACAGCTTTGAGGTGCGTATACACGGATGCTTCAGGTTAGTGCTAACATCGGCAATTTCATGCATTGCGTTTATGACTTTTATCGGAACATCGTTTGTAACGCAGGTTATTTTGTCCGCGAGTTTAAACTCTTCTCCGGAGGTGTTGCGTATATCGAAGTTTACTAAAATATCATAAATCTCATCTTCGCAATCTAAAAATTCAATGTAGTATTCGCAGTATTTGGGAATGTAAAGAAGGTCGCCTTTTTGAAAGTTTTCTTCAGTTTTGTTTTTATACACAACATGTATGCGATTGCACAGAACATACATAAATCCGTGGTCGGAGCGGGGATTGCCGATAAACGAGTATGAAAACTCATTTTCGCTCCATATCTGATCAAGACCGTATACGCTTCCGAACACGATATCATTATCAATATTACTAAGTGAAATAGTTTTCATGGCTTTCCTCCTTCCCATGCTTTCATTTTAGCAAAAAAACTTTTCAAATACAACACAAAAAATCTGATTTTATCATTTTAACCGAAAATGACAGTTATTAAACCGAAAACTCCATTGTTAGAAAACGGGAGCAAATGTTACAATATTGTCAGAATGGAATAATTATCTCAGGAGGAGAAAAACATGGAATATAATTTTAAAGTAACAGGTGTTACTACATACGGAAAAACAGTTGAACTTACTCCATCTGTTGAGGAAAACGGAAATGTTGTAAAGGTATTTATCCGCAGAGAGACTCTTTGCAATCCCCGTTTTCAGACTCTTAAAATAGAATCAAGCCTTACAACCGCTCATGCGGGTGATAAGGGATATATGTTTTATCCCACAAATTTCTATTATGGCTTTGCACTTACTCGCTTTGAAGAGCGCCCCAACACACTTTTCAAGACATGGCCAACAGCAACTCTTGTCAGCGGTATCTGCGACAATGAAAATGCCGTTTTTGTACGTGTAGCAGGTGAGGAATTTGATGGCAGATTTGAAATCGAATATAAGGACGGTACATATACTATAAGCCCTCAGTTCAAGTTTGATGGTGATGAGCCTGATGAGGATGTAGTTGTTATATACACTAAGATGCCAAATGCCACCTATGTTGATATGGCAAAATACTACCGTAAGTATCAGATGGATTTCAAAGGATGCAGACCTCTTCGCTCTCGTGCGGCAGAGCGCGATGCACTTCGCCGTGCTGCAGACTGTCTTGAACTTCGTATCCGCATGGGTTGGAAGCCTATCCCGACGCCTGTACGCCATCAGAATCTGCAGAATGAACCTGAAATGTTTGTAGCGTGCGATGTCGCAACACTCAACAAGATTGTTGACAGCATGTATGCAAAAGGCATAAGAGGTGCTGAAATTTGCCTTGTAGGCTGGGGACCCGGCGGACATGACGGACGTTTTCCACAGCAGACACCTTCCGATGAACGCTTTGGTACCGATAGCGAGTTCCGCCGTGCTATTGCGAGAGCACAGAAACTCGGTTACCTTGTAGTATGCCACACCGTTACCTGCGGCGCATACGAAATTGCAAACAACTTCGACCGTGACCTTCTCACAAAGAAGAAGGATGAAAACGGTGACCTTATCCCCTATGTTCGTGAGCATTACAAAAAGATGGGACTTAACGGCGGAGAGCCTTATCATCTCTGTGCAAAGACTGCATACGAGAATTATGCGGTAAAGACATTCCCCGAGGTTCGCGGCTACGGCTTCTACGGTCTGCACTATAACGATGAGCTTACCGCAATCATTCCCGAAAAGTGCTATGATCCAAACCACCCTTGCACACGTAAGGAGGCATGGGAATATCACCGCAAGGTTGCAAAGCTTTCTATCGACCTCTTCGGCGGCTATCAGTCCGAGGGATATATGGATTACATGAATGAGTATATTGATGCGGCGCTTTACATTGGCGTTCAGTCAAAGCTCACCCATGAGCAGAATCCGCTCTTTGACGAGGGAATTCCTTTCTGGCAGCTTGTTTATCACGGCATCGTGCTTTCCAATCCCACGTCACAGACAGTAAACTATCCTGTTAAGGAAGAGTATCAGCATCTCAAGTTCCTTGAGTATGGCGGACGTCCGGTAATGTATTTCTACTCCAAGTTTGGTGACCTGCACAACTGGATGGGTGATGACGATCTTCATTGCTCCAACGATGCGGAAATAGACAGCGCAACCGATGCTATCAAGCGTGCGTATGATGAATATGAGACTCTCAAGCACCTTCAGTACGAGTTTATGGAAAACCACGAAAAGCTTGGAGAGGGTGTATACCGAACTACGTTCTCCGACGGAACAACCATTACAGTAGACTACAATAACGAAACCTACTCTATCGCAAAAGCGGAGTAATAATATGAATGATATAAACAAAGTCGGCGGATATACTTGTCCGTTCAGAAGCATACGCCATATTGGCGATCCATTTATGCTTTATGACGATGCAAAAAATAAGTTTTATATGTATTGTACCGGTGGCAAGTATCAATGCTGGTCGTCGGATACCATGGAAGAATGGACCTCTCACGGTGATTCATATCTTGTGAGTGAAAAATCCTTCGGTGAGGTCAATTACTGGGCGCCCGAGGTTTACAAAATCGGAGATACCTTTTATCAGGTGTACTCGGCGGCACGCATGATTGACGGCAAGAAGAGGCATAGCATCGGAATTGCATCCTCAAAAAATCCTACAGGTCCTTTTACTGATATTTATGACCACCCGCTTTTTGCTCCCGATTACAGTATTATTGATGCGAGTCTTTTGTTTGATGGCGGAAAGATTTATCTTTATTATTCAAGGGACTGCTCGGAGAACTATGTAAACGGAAAGCGCACAAGTCAGACTTTTGGCATAGAGATAAAGAGTGATTTTTCAGGGGTTATTGGCGAGCCCGTGTTGCTTGCAACTCCTGAGTCGCCATGGGAACTTAAAAGTGGTGATGTAGTCTGGAATGAGGGACCTTGCGTATTTAAGAGAGGTGAAACGTATTATCTGCTTTTCACCGCCAACTATTACGCATCGGTTCATTACTGCGTGGGATATGCAACTTCAAAGTCACCGCTCGGACCTTTCACTAAAGCCAAGGAGAACCCAATAGTTGTCGGTGACGGAGTTTATACATCGGGAACAGGGCATTGCAACATTGCATATTCACCTGATAAAAGCGAGATTTACATGGTATATCATTCGCATTTTGATGTTACAAATACCACAAATCCCGTAGCAGATCGAACTCCTTGTGTAGACAAGATAGTGTTTGACAAAGACGGCAGAATGCTTGTAAACGGACCGTTTGTGGCAAAACAACCGTTCCTTTCTGGTGTAAACGGTCTTTATAAAAAGTATAACGGCATAACCGTAAACAGTAGCTTTGGCGGTGATGTATCTCTCCTTACAGACGGTGCTATTGTTACCGATAACGTGTATGAGTTTATGGGAGATGGAGTGATAACTCTCACCTTCGATATGCCGACAAACCTTGAAAGTGTTTGGATTTACAGCGATAAAACTTCAGAAAATGCACCGAGGAGTGTCTACGCAGAGATAAACGGTATAAAAACCGAGGTGAAAAACTTTGTGGGAGAGCTCCCCTTTGAACCTTTGGTGTTTGCTTTCGATACAGAGAATGTAAGTGAAGTGAAACTGGTTTTTGATGGTGGAGAGGGCGCTGTCCTTTCGGAGATAATCACGGTGGAGAAAAGATGAAAAAGATAGTTAAAATATTTTGCATTATAATTTCTGTTTTTGCATTCTGTCTTTCTGCCCTTTCACTCACCGAGCTTGAAAGTGAGCGACAGGATGCGTCCACTTATTTCACAAGCCCATATAAGCAAATTGGCGGTACAGGCGATCCGTTTGTTATGTACGACAGTGCAAGTGGACTTTACTATATGTATTGCACCGGCGATTATTTCAAGTGCTTTTCATCGGAAACGCTAAAATCGTGGGAGTCGCACGGCTCTGCCTATACTGTTACCGATAAATCTTTCGGAACAAAAAACTTCTGGGCACCTGAGGTATATGCCGTAAACGGTGAGTACATCATGGTATATTCTGCGGCAAATGAAGAGGGCAGACACAGTATCGGCATTGCAAAATCGGACAGCCCAAAAGGGCCTTTTACCGATATTTACGACCGTCCGCTTTTTGCCCCCGATTACAGTGTAATTGACGCAAGTCTTTTGTTTGACGGAGATAAGGTTTATCTCTATTATTCCAAAGACTGCTCCGAAAATATTGTTGACGGAAAAAAGACAAGCCAGATTTTCGGCATAGAGCTTAAAAGCGACCTTTCGGGAACTGTAGGCGAGCCAAAACTTTTAGCTACTCCCGATACGGCATGGGAGATGAAAAGCGGCAGTACACTCTGGAACGAAGGGCCATGCGTGTTCAAAGAAAACGGCATCTATTATCTGCTTTACAGTGCAAATTATTATGCAACCGCCAACTATGCAGTCGGATATGCAACGGCGACTTCTCCGCTTGGAGAATATAAAAAGTCACAAAGTAACCCCATTTTGCAAGGCGACGGAGAAACAACCGCAGGTACCGGACATTGCAGTGTGGTACGTACGCCCGGTGGCGAGATCTATATAGCATATCATTCACAGACAAATGCAAAAGAACCAAACGGCAACCGTATGCCGTGCATTGACAAGCTTATTGTAAGTGATGATGGCACCCTTTTTGTAAATGGACCGTCTATTGCTATGCAACCGCTGCCGAGCGGCACCGAGAATCTTTTTGAAAAGTATTACGGTATAAGCGTTTCTTCGACATATGAAACGGTTTTAGGCGATGTAAATAATGCTTTTAACAAAAAGGTTTCTTACAGAGGTGTAAGCGCTACTGACCTCTACCGTTTCAATACGGCTGAAGACGGATATATCGAAATCAGATATGATACACCGATAGACCTGCAAGCAGTATGGATATACGGAATTAAATACACCGCACTTTCGCCGAAAAGTGTCTATGCGGTAGTCAATGACACCTATAAAACCAAGGTAAAAACGTTTTCGGCAATAACGGCGATGACGCCTGCGGTAATTACCTTTGAAAAACTTCCGGATGATGTAAATGTGAGTGATATAAAACTTTATTTCACTTCATTTGACGGTATGGCGGCGATAAGCGAGATAATCACCGTAGAAAAGAGAAGTGCATCAAAGTTTAATGCTGTGCGTGCATACAAAGGACAGTTTGCTGATGTCAAAGACAATGCGTGGTATTACTTGTATATAAAAACTGCGTATGAATATAGGCTTGCAAACGGCACATCGGAAAAGGCGTTTTCACCAAGCGGCAAGTTTACAGTTGCGCAAGCACTTACTGCGGCAGTAAATATTCATACTGCTTACTACGGAAAAACTGTAAGGGCGGCAAATTCCGGTGAAAAATGGTATCAGCCGTATGTTGACTATTGTATCGAAAATAAAATAATCACAAGTGATATGTTTCAGAACTTTGATAAAAATATCACCCGTGGTGAAATGGCAATAGTGTTTGCAAGTATTCTTCCCGAAGAAGAATATGCAGCAGTACGCAGCGGACAAAACCCTGATGTTACAAGTGAAATGCCGTGCTTTAGTGCGGTACAAAAACTGTATAATGCAGGCATTGTCGGCGGTGATGCAGGCAGCGGTAATTTCCGTCCGCAGGATGAGATTTCACGCAGTGAGGCGTGTGTTATTTTTTCACGTATTGCACTTAAAGGATTCAGAGCAAAATAATTTAAGGAGATATAAATATGAAAAAAATCAGCATTTTATCGGCATTGCTTGTTTGTATGATGCTTGCTTTTTGCATTGTATCAAATGCGGCAGATAATGTAGCGTTTCTTGCAAGCAGAGCAAAGGGCGACGGCTCGTCAGCCGAAAGTCCTGTAGGTACACTTACAGATGCACTGAATACGCTTGACCTTTCAAAGGATGCAACAGTAGTTGTATGCGGCGATTTCACGCAGAGCACATTCTTTGCATACAAGACCGATTTCAGCGGCTCTGTAACCATCACCTCCGTTTATGACGGTGTTGACTACAGAGAAAAGGGCGCAGAGTTTATTTCAAGCGGTCAGCGTTTCATTTGCAGTGGTGAGTATATTTTCAAGGACATTACTTTCCACCTTACAGGCGATTATTATTTCATCATTGCAAATCACTATCCCGTGACCATTGATACGGGCGTCACAATGATAACCGATAGTCCCAAACTCACAGGTAAATCAATTATTACCGGTTTTTCAATCCTTGGCGGATATCAGAAGGATCAGGCTGCGGTGCTTAAAGGCAGTGTGCCTCCTGCAAGCGGAACAGATCCTGTAAATATTACTGTTCGCAGCGGTAGTAAAATTGCTATTTGTGCATACTCACGTGCGATAGAAGTTACGGACTATTCGGGCGAGGCTACTATCAATGTTGAGGGAACAGCAGATGTAGGCCAGATATACTACGAGCCTATCAATGGAACTTCATCCGGGAACAGCAATGTTACTATCAATGTAAAGGACGATGCACATATTGCACGTATCTCCTGTGGTGACAAGCCTGCGGCTATGGCGGCATTTACGCTCAACTGGCAGTCGGGTACTATTGATGAGTTTGTACGCAACAACGGCGTTACTGCGGGTAACAATTTTGTACTCAATTATTCAAGTGAAGTGGCAAACACAATAGAGTTTTCGGTTATCAAGCCGAGCTTTGATACGGTAACTGCGCTTGACGGCGAGATTTCTGCTTTCAAAGCAACAAGAACGTATGAAAACCAGTTTGCCGATGTAGCGGCTAATGCATGGTATTACACTTATGTAAAGACTGCTTATGAATATGCACTTGCAAACGGCACATCGGATAAGGCTTTCTCGCCAGACGGCAAGTTTACCGTGGCGCAGGCGCTTACAGCGGCGGCAAATATTCACACTGCATATACCGGCAACAAAGTAGGTGCGGCAGGTGCAGGCGAGCCGTGGTATATCCCTTATGTAAACTACTGTATCGAAAAGGGCATTATTAAAGTAGAGCAGTTTACCGATTATAACAAGAATATCACCCGCGGCGAAATGGCAGTTGTTTTTGCAAATATTCTCCCCGACAGAGAATACGAGGCATGTCGCAGCGGCTCAAATCCCGACGTTACAAGCGATATGTCGTGCTTTGCGGCAGTGCAGAAGCTTTATAATGCAGGTATTGTAGGCGGCGATGCGGGTAGCGGCAACTTCCGTCCGAATGACGAAATCGTACGTGCTGAAGCTTGCGTAATCTTTACAAGAATTGCGGCTAAAGAATTCAGAGCTAAATAAAATCTTAAAATAGGAGAGAACAAACATGAAACGCATAGTTAGTTTAGTTGTTTTGTGCTTCTTGAGTGCTTTTTTAGCATTTTTTGTGTGCGCTGAAGATTTTGTAGAGATTTCCTCAGCAGAGGATCTGCTCTGCCTTATGAACAAAACTTCAAACTCAAGCGGTGTCGATTTTTCAAACTGGGACGCAGATGCAAGCTATAGACTGACCGCAGATATTACAGTTCCGACAAGTCTTACGGCAGGGGATGCAACGCTTAAACCCGCTTCAATCGGTTATGCTACCGTTTCAAGCGGAAAAACAACATATACACCCTTCAGGGGAACATTTGACGGAAACGGTCATACGGTTACGTTCAATGACAGAGTTTACAAGAACCAGACCGCGGGAATGTTCGGATGTATTGCAGGAGCTACTGTAACCGACCTGACTGTAGTTTTCCCGTCTACCAACAATTACACAGGTATGCAGTACACTGGCGGTATAGTTGGCTGGGCGCTCAACTCAAACACTATTTCGGGCTGTACCTTTAAGGGCAGAGTTACAAGTACCTATGCAAGCGGCGGCGGTGTAGGCGGAATCGTAGGACGTATAACTGTTCCGAGCGATACCGAAACGGTTATTGCAAACTGCAAAAATGAAGCTGAAGTTGCAGGCTATTGGAACGTAGGTGGCATTGTCGGTGTTATGGACGGTACTACCTCTACAAACGTAGGCAAAATAACGGTCAGCGGATGCCTTAATACCGGCAAAGTGTGGACTACGGGCACGCAGAACGTCGGAGGTATCGCAGGATATCTTCGTGCGTATACATCGGGCTGGTATATAAGCGATTGCATGAATACCGGAAACATTACTGCGGCAACAAATTGTGCAGGCGGCATACTTGGAAAGGGCAGCGACGTAAACAACGCATATACAATCAAGAATTGTTATAGCACAGGGACCGTTTCCGGTGTTGCATATGTAAGAACTATTGCAGGTGCTATGGCACCGTCTGCTTTGGCAGAGAATTGCTTTTATACATATTCTGACGAGTATTACACATCTGAAAGCCTCGGATATGACGGTGTATATGCGTCTGAAGATGTAGATGTCGGTGTGCTCGGAGAAAAATGGATAGTATATGAGAAAACTCCCGAACTTAAATACTTCCATGTCCATAATTATATTTCCTACGAGGACCTCGGAGATACACATGCAGCCTTTTGTTATTGTGATTACTATGAGGTTACGGCGCATGAAGATAAAGACAGCAACAATATTTGTGATCTTTGTGGCGCTTCGACCGTGTGTACACATGCGGCTGCATGGTATAAGGATGAAAATAGCGGAAAATACTGCTACGGTTGTGTTATCTGCAATACAAGAATTGCGGAGCAGGATGAAGCAAAGGTTTATGTAAATCTTGCCGAGGGCAACGATGAAAACAGCGGTCTTGATGTGCAGCAGACTGTACTTACAGTAGGTGAGGCCATCCGTCGCCTTGCCAATGTTGACAAAGGAACCGTTTCTATTTCAGGCAGATATAATCTTTCACATGATGTAACACTTCCTGCGTGGAGCGGACTTATCACATTTACCTCTACCACATTTGACGGCACATATCCCACAGGTGGATTTGCCGCTGTTAAGGATGGCGCCGGCTCAAAGCTCACTCTCGGCGGTGATGCAAAGTTTGATAAGATCGCATTCTTTGATATCGGCGATGCGACGATCGGATACAAGCATTACGGCTTTAAAATCGTCGGTGGCTGGAATAATGTCGAGTTCGGGTATATCCGTGTTTACGACGAGCCAAAGGTCGAGTTTATAGCAGGTGATTTTGAGCCTTCTTCAAATAATACCGAGAACCAAACCGTAAATATCGTAATGGCAGGACCGTCCATTCCGAGTAGCAGAAACGGTAAAGACTATACCACAGTATTTTCAAGAGTTATCCTCGGAGACTATGTAGGCGATGACAAGTACACTCTCAGCGGCAAAACCGTCAACTTTACTGCGAAAAAGGGCAAAGACCATAATGTGGGTATAGACGCGCTTTATATGATGAGTGCAAACGAGGTCAGAAATACTGCGGCAAATGTAAACCTCGTGGGCGGATATGTCAATGTAAATCTTAATGATGCAACATATGTAGACCGTCTTTACAGCACCATGCCCGCACTTTACGATGCAACTACATGGGGCTCTTATCTCGACAGAATTGTACTTAATCTTAATGGTAATTCTTCTTTCGGATATGACACAAAGTATTCGGGAACACTGATTCTCAATGTAAAAGAAACAGACGTAAATGTTTCATTCGGCGACAGCAGAACAACCTCTATCCCCGGCAGTTTTGCTTTTGCAAGCACATTGAAGGATGGCGTACAGGTAGTTTCGGGCGCAAGCGCAAGTGTTACTTACGGCACGCATAGCTTTGAAAAGGATGCATACAGAACGGTATCTGAGAAGCTGGCTATAACCGTTGTAGAAGAACTTACCGACGAATGTGTTCTCGATGACGGTACCGTAACTCTTGAACCGACAAAAGGAAAAGACGGTATCAGAACCTATAAATGTACTGTTTGCGAGCGCACAAGAGATGAGGTTATTGAGTGGGTTTGTCAGACACATACCGTGGTTGTAAAGCCTGACGGAAATGTTGGATGTATTTATTGCGATGAAGAAGTAGAGGCACCGACGGCTGATGTAATGATAATGGCAGAGAATGCGGTTTGTGGTAGAAATACAGTTACCGTAGATGTCCGTGTCAAGGCGGCTACACCTTTTGCTGCTACAAGATTTTCCATAAATGCACCGAGCGGTTTTACACTTGTAAGTGCCAAGAGTGCTCTTGAAAATGCAGAAAATACAAGCGGCTTTGCAACTGTTACACAGGATGCATTTACACTTCCGTACAACATCTCGGTTATTAACATGAGCGCTGCCGATGGTGTTATTGATGATGTAGTTATAACTCTCACATTCAGTGTGGATTCAAATGTTGCAAGCGACAATTACGCTATTTCGGTTACTCATACAGAAACCGTTAATTCAAATCTTGAAGATGTAAATGCTGCATCTATAGGTGCTATGGCAGTTTATAAAAAGATTGTATACGGTGATGCCACAGGTGACGAAAAACTTACGCTGCTTGATGTTTTACGCACATTGAAGTATAGCGTAGGACAAAGCGTCGGAATCAATCTTCTCGGAGCGGATTGCAACAATGACGGTGCGATTACCATTATTGATACACTTTTGACATTAAACGAACTTCTTAATGTTTTACCGCTTACCGAACTTGAAAGTGGAAAACATGATACATCAACGTATTTTACAAGTCCGTATAAGCAGATAACTCAAGCGGGCGATCCTTTTGTAATGTACGATGATGCAAGCGGACGTTATTATATGTACTGCACAGGCGACTATTTTAAGTGTTTTTCTTCTGAAACATTTAACTCATGGGAGTCGCACGGTTCCGCATACGCGGTTACCGAAAACAGTTTTGGCACAAAGAACTATTGGGCACCCTCGGTTTACTCTGTAAATGGAGAGTATATTATGGTATATTCCGCGGCAAATGATGCGGGACGCCACAGTATCGGAATCGCAAAAGCAAGCAGTCCTGCAGGACCGTTTACTGATATTTACGACCATCCGCTCTTTGCTCCTGACTACAGCGTAATAGATGCAAGTCTTTTGTTTGACGGAGATAAAGTTTATCTTTACTATTCGAAGGATTGCTCCGAGAATATAGTAGACGGAAAAAATACCAGTCAGATTTTCGGCATTGAACTGAAGAGCGACCTTTCGGAAACCATAGGGGAGCCGAAACTTCTTACGACACCCGATACAGAATGGGAACTTAAGTCGGGAGACACTCTTTGGAATGAAGGACCGTGTGTGTTTAAAGAAAACGGTATCTATTATCTGCTTTACAGCGCTAATTATCATGCATCTGCCAATTACGCGTTGGGATATGCAACTTCAACTTCTCCACTTGGTGAATACACAAAGGCGGGCGAAAATCCTATTTTGCAAGGGGACGGAGTAACTACTGCAGGAACAGGACATTGCAGTGTAGTGCGTACACCTTACGGTGAGTTGTACATTGCATATCATTCGCAGACAAATGCCAAAGAGCCAAACGGCAACCGTATGCCTTGCATTGATAAGCTTATAGTAACAGATGACGGTAAACTTTTTGTAAACGGGCCTTCGTCTGCAATTCAGCCTCTTCCGAGCGGAAGCAAAAAACTTTATCAGAAGTATAATGGCTTTAATGTGACTTCTACATATGAAGATGTACTTGGAAATGTTAATAATGCTTTTGATCAAAAGGTTGCTGTTAGCGGTGTAGATGCGAATGATTTGTATTGCTTCGATGTTAATGGAATTGGTCATATCCAGATTAAATATGATAGTCCAATAGAATTGCAGTCTATATGGATTTATGGCATTAAAGCTTCTGACGGTGTTTATGCAATTGTAAACGGTAACTATAAGACAAAGGTAAAGATATCCTGTGCAACAACAGCAATGACTCCCACCGTGATTGCTTTTGACAGTCTGCCTGATAATGTAAAGGTAAGCGATATAAAGTTATGTTTTATTGTATCGGATGATACGGTGGCAGTAAGCGAAATAATCACGGTAGAAAGAATAAGCGAATAAAGAATTTCAATGCTCGGTATTTTTCAAATATTGAGATGTGATTTTGGCATTTTTCAAACTCCTTAGTAAAAAATTTAGTAAAAAAACGAAAAGGAGAAACTAATGAAAAAGAGTTTTGTTATTCTGATATGTGTGTTTATATGCACATGTCTTATGCTTTTTGCAAATGCTGCGGATACCGTTTATCTTAACGGTTCGGCAACTGCTGATGCAAATGTATATACAGACATTGCAAGTGCGGTAAAAGCATTGCCAAACGGTGGCACTTTGATAGTTTCCGGTGATACGACAATCGGAACGTCATCAAAAGGTGTTACGCTTGCTGCAGTGGGCGGTAAGATTACAGTAAAGAGTGAAAACAATGCAAAGTTGATTTTAGCACGAACTTTTACAGTAAACAGCGAGTTTGAATTTGTTGATATAAATATTCATTCTACCGCAACTGCACTTGCCAATATTTATGCAAACGGAAACAAGATCACTATTGGCGACACCGTTAAAACCTCTGTCGCAAGCGGAGCTATGTGGCCGGCACTTTTTGGCGGCGCAGGTAATGCGGCGGTCACCTATAACACCCATCTTGTTATAAACGGCGGAACATGGCGTGCTGTCTATGGCGGAAACTATATGAATACCTTAAACGGCACATCGACAGTTGAAATAAGCAATGCAATTGTAACAGGTACGCTCTCTGCCGGTAACTATCAGGGAACCTGCAATGCTACTAAAAATGTTCTTATTGATTTGCGTGGCTACAAAACCGTGAGTGCAGGCACATACAAAGAAACGCCTACCATTCTTACCGATGAAGGATGTGAGGCGGTGCTGAGTGATAAAGTTTATTCACAGGTGAAAACTTATATTGCCCCCACCACCGTTTATGTTGACGAAAGCGATAGTAGCGGAGATGCATACACTTCGATTACTGCGGCATACGAGGCTCTTGCAAATGAGGGCGGTACCGTAATAATTAAAGGTGATGTTAATTTAGGCACATCGAGTGCTTCTCTTACTCTCCCTGCTAAAAGCGGCAAGGTAACTATCAAGGGAGAAGATGGCGCAAGACTTTTGCTAAACCGTTCTCTCTTCTTTACTTCGGAAACGGAGATAACCGATATTGCCCTTCATTCTACAAACACTCTTGCCAACATTCTGGCACAGGGAAATAAACTGACCATCTCCGATACCGTTTCTGTAACAAAAACGGACGGTGCTGTATGGCCTGCACTTTTTGGCGGTGCAACGGCAAAAAATGTTTCGTATAACACTCATCTTGTTATAAACGGCGGCACATGGCGCGCGATTTACGGTGCAAACTATGACAATTCCTTTAGCGGAAAGTCTACTCTTGAAGTAAGCGGTGCCGTTTCGACAGGAACTATTTCCGCCAAGAACTATACAGGCACGCATAGCGGAGATTATGAACTCATATTCAATCTTTGCGGCGGCAAAACTGTAAGCGCCAAAACTTTTAAGGAAATCCCAACACTTGTTTGCGATGATGGATATGAAGGTGTTTTGATCGACGGCATGTATATGCAACGAGTAATTTCGGATATGGAGCCTAAAGTCGTTTATGTTGACGGTACAGGCAATACAAGCGGAGCATATACCTCACTTTCTGTGGCACTTGCAGGTATGGGGGGCGGCGGAACTGTAGTTGTTTCGGGCGACACAGAGATAACTTCGGATGTGATTTTGCCAAAAACCAAGGAAATCCTAATCACAAGCAAATATGGAGACGAGGATTATACAAGTGCAGCGCGTCTTAAAATGGCGGCAAACATAACGCTCGGAAGCGATACAACTTTCAAGGATATCACGCTTGAGAGGACGCTTGATAAGTCGGGTAACCTCTATATTATTGCCGCAGGTAACCGCCTTACGGTAGATACGGGTGTAATCTGTCTTAACTATACTGCATTACAAAACCTCTCGCTTGTCGGCGGTCATTACAGCACCGATTATAAAGGCGACACGCACATAACGGTAAAAAGCGGTATGTGGCGCAATATTTTCGGAGGTAACTATGAGGGCGCATTTATCGGAAATACTTATGTAGAGATGCTTGGCGGCACAGTAGTAAATTCCCTTGTCGGCGGTAACTACAATTCTGATTTTACGGGCGATTCTCATATTACCTTTGCAGGTAATGCATCTATTGTTTACACTGCATCAACGCAGGGTATTGTCGGCGGAAACCTCGGTGACGGCGGAAGCAAGAAGATAAACTTTAACGGCAATATCTATATGACTCTTGGCGGTGAGTGTGGTATTAACCACAATGTTATCGGTGCATCCAGGAATTCAAATGCATATACCAAGGGCGATGTAGAAATCACCATTGCCGATAATGCATATTCTTACTATTCGGTTTATGCAGGCGGCTATTCAAACGGTCTTGACGGAAATACCAAGGTCGTTGTGAATGGTGGCGACATAAACGGCAGCCTCTTTGGCGGCGCTTACGCAGGTACCGTTACGGGTAATACCTATATTGAGATAAACGGCGGCAAGCTTTGCTATTACAGAGTAAACATCTTCAGCTCGGGTTCCGAGCCTGTTGGAACAAAGAATGTTTTCGGCGGCGGAGCAACCGGAAGCATGGTAAACGGAACTGCTACTATTGTCATGAATGGCGGAAGCGTTTACGGTGACATTTTTGGCGGTTCGTACGACGGAGCATCTACCGTTAACGGTGCTTCAAGTATTAAACTTACAAACGGTACTGTATACGGCAAGATTTCAGCAGACATCACAACCATTGACCTTAGTGCAGGCGGCAATGTTGAGATTGACGCGCCTTCTTCAATAAGCGAGCTTATCGGCGGCGGCAAACTTTGTATTGTTCCTGCAACAAGACTAAGGATCGGCACTATTTCAGGTATAACAAACCTTACTATAAACGGCGTGCCGCTTCCTGTTGATTATATTACTGCAACAACTGTCGAGGACGGTGCTGTTATTAACTACTTGCCACAAGAAAACGAAACTCTCGTCTTAAGTGACAATACTTATTCGATTGATTTTGAAGGTGCGTGTGACTCTACCGTTGTTACAGTAGAGCACAAAGAGGATTTCTCTGTTCGTTTAAGAAAGGGAAGTGCAACTACCGGAAACTGGTTTACTCCCAACTCTACTACGGATACAACCGCAGTTTATACACTTACTCCCGGACTTTATACCGTTACTGTCGTTTCAAATACAGACGGCGGCAACTATAAGCGCATTTCTCTCTACGTTGACGGCAGAAGCGAAACTAAAACTGTCAACATGGTGTTTGACAAACGTAATGAAGACGGCTTTGATTACGGAAGCGCATATTTCAAGACAAAGGAGATAGAAGAAACCTACTATAATCCCGAAGATATTGAGGGTTACTTTACTCCCGATACACCGTATTTTAACAAGCGTTACAGAACTACAAATGCAATGTATACAACCAACGATGAGCTTGCAGAGTTTCTCGCAGAGAAAAAGGCAGCTTGCGATTATATGTATATTTACAGTGTTGCAACCTCGCCTTACGGATACGACGTTCCGCTTGTACTCTTTACAAAAGATGAACTCCCCGAAAACGCAACTCTTGAAGAAGCGGCAAAAGCAGTCGGCAAACTCAAAGGACGTGACATTCTGCTTATAACAGCCGGTGTTCACGGTAACGAGTCTACAGGTACAGAGGGCGCACTTGCGTTTATTTCCGAAATGTGTGGCGAATACGGCAGCGCCGTGTTTGACGGTACAAATGTCGGTGCGGTTGTTGTACTTCCCAGACTTAACCCCGACGGCTTCCGCGACTTTATAAGAGAAACTCCGAATCCTACGCTCGAATCTAACCTCAACCGTGACTATATGGCTCTTTCAAGTGCGGAAATTTCAGGCGCAGTATATGCATACCGACTCTTCATGCCCACATTCACGCTTGACTGTCATGAGGCGCTTGCAAATCCGCTTTGGTCAGAGGGCGAAATGCTTACCGATGTTTATGATGCAGGTATTAAGGCAGGTAGCAATATCAATGGCTACGGCAATCCTCTGGATATTATAAACGGTAATCGAAAAGCATCTGTCACCGACCACGAAACTGTTGCACTCAAAGCTCTGTCGCGAATGAATGATATGGGTATGAGAACATATTACTATGAAACCGAAGTGTATCCGGTAAATAATACTTATCATTTCGGACTTGGCGGCTCTTATTCCTTCTTGCTTGAACTCCCCGGTATCAACGCAGGAGAAAACCTCATTGCACGCCGTACATTCGGTCAACTTACAGGTATTAAAACGCTTATCGGAATAGTGCTTGAAATGGACGGAGAAATGGCAAGGAATGTTAATGCCGCCCGTGCCGAGGTAAGCGAAGGTGTTCAGGTATATGACGGTCAAAAGCCTATTATAATTGACAGTGCCGTTTCGAGAGCGGACATGGACCGCTTTGAATGGAACAATATCCTTGTTGGTTCGGACGGAGAGATTCGTGTAGAAGATAATCTTACATATATGTATGATTATGATACTGCGGTCAAGTACCGCGCACTTCCTACCGCGTATGCTTTTTCGTCGGAGGTAGCAAATGCAGATGCTGTTCTTGCATTGCTTGACAAGCACGGCATAGCATATAAGCTGCTTGAAAGCGGTTTGTATCTTGTACCTGTAGACGGTGCAAGAGCTTATATTACCGCTATTCTGTTTGAAAACGGTTATGCCGATGCTACCGGTTTTTACGCTTCGTTTATTGATATGAAACTACTTGATGCAGGCGACATTTATCGCCTCACAGAAAGTTATATCGCTGCAAAGAACGGTATTGCGGGTACATACTCAGCTTTTGACATTCCGGCAGGCAAAACGCTTGAAAAGGCAACTCTTGACGGCAAGGATGTTGCGTTTGGTGTTGACGGCGAGCAAGCATTTGTTGCACTTTACGGTGAAGAAGAATACAGTGTAATTCTTTCTTTCACAGATGATAGCGAAATGATATATTCCGCGAAAAAAGGTGATATCAACGAAGACGGTATTGTCAGCATTGCGGATGCGCTCGCTACAATAAAAGCAGTTGTCAATGATAAGTATTTTGCATCGGCTGATATGAATGGTGACGGTTCGTTTACACTGCTTGATGTAATTCGCATTATGAAGGCGATTGTGTAAAAATAAAACAATAAAGGCTGCGGTTTCCGCAGCCTTTACTATTTTAAGGAGATGATGCCTAATGAAAGTGCATTTCTAAACTGTAATATTCACAAATTGAAAGGAGAAGCAATGAAAGTAACACTCGATGGATACCGAAAAATACAGCAGTATAAGGAACTCGGATTATCCAAAGCGAAAACGGCAGAGAAAATGAAAATCTCAAGATTCGCCGTTGCCAGATGGTGGGACAGAACAGAAGATGAATTCGCAGAATCTTCCCGAACATCATTTATGTATCTGGATAGCTACAAGGAGTTTTTTCTTGAGCAAATCCGCACGTACCCATGTATCCGCAGCACAAATCTCTATTACAAAACAGAGGAAGCCTTTCCGGATTTCAAGTGTACAAGAGAACGGTTCTTCATAGAGTTTCTAAAAGACATTCTTTCCGCAGAGCTTGATATCCGTAAACAAAATGCTTTGATAAAAAGAGAGAAGGAAGCAAAACTTCCGAGTAGCCGATTCGTGAAGACAGCACTTAACAGCGGTGCAGTATGGCAGGTAGAAAAGCTGGAGAGTCT
>JAFQDK010000046.1 GCA_017399305.1 Clostridia bacterium | reverse complement strand
GCTTTTGCGCCGAGGTCAAGACGGATTTCGTTATTCGAAACCGACATAACTGTACCGACTACGGTATCTCCTGTATTTAAAGTTTTCAGTGAAGCTTCAAGTAATTCTTCAAAGTTTTCAAGTTCTGCCATGGTTTTATATACCTCCTCTATAATACCGCTTGGAGTGGAAGCCCCAGCAGTAATACCGATAGTTAAACAGCCGTCAAAGTCACTCTTGTTGACTTCATCAGCTTTTTCAACGGAAGCACATTTTTTACAAGCGGAAGAAGCTATCTCAAACAGCTTGTGAGAATTGGAACTCTCTTTTCCGCCGATTACGATCATGCCGTCGCTGTGCATTGCAAGGGTCTTGGCCTCACTCTGCCTTTTTTCCGTAACACTACATATTGTATCAAAAATAATTGCGTTTGTATATACTTTTTTGAATTTTTTCTCACATTTTTTCCAAAGATTTGTGTTTTGTGTAGTTTGGGCAACTAAAATTATAGCTCTTTGGGGATTTTTTTCGCCTTTTATATAGTTTTCAAGACTTTCTTCACTGTCAAAAACAACACTGTCACCTTTTGCATAGCTTAATATCGAAAGCACCTCTGGATGTTTTGGGTCGCCTATAACCGCAAGAGTTGTATTCTCATCGGTGTTTTCATCAGCAATCTTATGTATTTTCTTTACAAACGGGCAGGTCATATCCTCAATGATAATATTCGGATACATTGATTCTATACGGCGAAGATACTCCTCCTCATCACGCGGGATTCCGTGAGTACGTATTATAATACGAGCTTCTCTGCCATTTTTCGCAATGCTCTCAACATCTTTTACCGAAGCTATCTTTGCACCGCGTGATGCAAGCTGCTCATTATAAATACGATTGTGAATAAGATGACCGAGTATGTATACGTCAAATTTGCCGCCAAGCTCTTTTTCAACAAAGTCGGTAGCGCGTTTTACACCAAAGCAGAATCCTGCTTCTTTAGCAACTGTTACCTTCATTTATCCAGCCCCTCATAACGAAGTGCAAGAATGCGATCAAACACAAGCTTTGCCGCTCTTTCATACTCCTCTTTTCCGCCGTTTGTAAAGCCAAATTCCTCATAACGGATAGGTTTTCCAATGATGACTTCTTTTTTGCGAAGGAAACGATATTTATAATTCTTTACACGAACAAACACCGGCTGTACATCCGCCTTTGAGCGGTAAACCATCATGCCAACACCATGCTTAACCTCGGTGAGTGCAGGATCGACGCCTTTATGACGTGTTCCCTGCGGGAACATTGCAACGATTTCTTCATCTTCAAGAATAGAAAGTGTCTTTTTAATTGCAGCTACATCACCGGTTCCGCGGTCAACAGCATATGCTCCAAGCGCAGTGATAAGCTGAGAAAGAAGCGGTATCTTGAACAGCTCTTTTTTTGCGAGATATCTGAGCTGTCTTTTAAATGAAACCGCAAGAGAAAGAACGTCAAGCATTGCTGTATGGTTAGCACACACGATAAGCGCACCGCTCTCCTGCTCGTTCTCTGAACCATAAGTCTTTACACGCATGCAAAACTTAATTATCGGAGCAAGATATTTGCGCGCCCACATATAGAATCCGCTTTTATTCTTATCTTTGGTCTTTACCTTAGATTCGGATTTTTTTTTTGAGAGTGTATCAACAACTATTTTCTTTGCCGCGGCTATGCTCTCCTCAAGATTGAGCGCAGACGTATCAAGCGTTACCGCATCGTCTGCAGCTTTAAGCGGGGCAACATCACGCCCGCTATCGCGCGCGTCACGCTCTTTTATGGATGCAAGTATATCGTCATAGCTGACTGTTTCGCCCTTTTCGACAAGCTGGTCAACGCGGCGCTGTGCTCTTGCTTCGGCAGATGCGGTGAGAAAGATCTTAACATCCGCATCAGGCAGAATAACAGTGCCGATATCGCGCCCGTCCATGATAACATTGTTCTCTCTTGCAAGCGAACGTTGCATATCAAAAAGGAACTCACGCACCTTGGGAACAGCAGAAACCACAGATGCGTACTTCGCAATAAGTGGTGTACGGATAAGACCGCTTACCTCCTCGTCGCAAAGATACATCTTCTGTTCGCCGTCTTCGTATTTAAGCTCCACCTTTACATCGGGAAGATTATTCTCTATTCCCTCTTTATCTTCGGTAGAAACGCCTTTGCGCTGCATATAAAGTCCGACTGTGCGATAGATAGCACCTGTATCTACATAGATATAACCAAGGTCTTTTGCAAGAGCCTTGGCAATGGTGCTTTTGCCTGCACCGCTCGGTCCGTCAATAGCAATTCCTATCATAACTAATCCTTTCAGTATATCGCATTTTCGGCGGCAAGCCTTGCAGTTGAAAACGCAATCTGCAAGTTAAAACCGCCAGTATATGCGTCAACATCAATTACTTCGCCGCAAAAATATAATCCGGGGACTTTTTTCGATTCCATAGTCTTTGGGGATATTTCTTTAACAGAAACTCCTCCGGATGTAATTATCGCCTCACTTATCGGGCGCGGCTGTTTTATTGTAAGTTCAAACTCTTTAAGCGACATAAGCAAAGAACGGCGTTCTTCTTTTGTAATGGCATTGACCTTTTTAGTGGGATCAATACCGCTACGCTTAATTATAACCGGTATCATCTTCTGTGGGAGAAGCGCCGAAAGACTATTGGCAAAATCACGGTTTGCAAACTTTGCAAAATCGCTGAGCAATCTTGCATCAAGTGTTTTTTCATCAAGCGCAGGTTTAAGGTCAAGCAAGATTTTATATCTGCCGCGTTCTACCTTGCCAAGATGCGAAGAAGCGCTGAGTATCATCGGCCCTGTAACACCATAATGTGTAAACATCATCTCGCCGAAATCGCGATATACACATTTACCGTTCGCCGTATCAATGATTTCAAGTCCCGTGTTTTTCAGCGAAAGTCCCTGCATCTCTGCAGGTTCGCGATCTATCGTTTCAAGCGGAACAAGCGACGGTGAAAGTTCGGTCACGTCTATGCCAAAACTATTTGCGATACGATATCCGTCACCGGTAGAACCTGTCAATGGGTACGACGCGCCGCCCGTAGCAACGATGACCCTGTCAAATTCACGCGCTATAGCCGCCGTGACGACAAACACTTCGCCACTTTGCATCACGTCCTTTACTTCTTCGTTGACATAACGAACGCTATGCTGCTTGGTATAATTTCTAAGTGCGTTTACGATGTCCTCAGCTTTATCCGATACAGGGAAAACGCGGTTGCCGCGTTCGGTCTTGAGCGGGACACCCAAATTTTCAAAAAACAGCTTTGTATCGGCGGGTTCAAAATTTGAAAGTGCCGCATACATAAAACGCGGGTTTGTAGGTATATTCTCAATAACAGTATTAACATCGCAATCATTGCAGACATTGCAACGCCCTTTTCCGGTTATGCGAAGCTTTTTACCACTGAATTTATTCTTTTCAAAAAGTGTGACATCACTGCCAAGCTCTGCGGCTCTACCTGCCGCCATCATTCCGGCGGCTCCTGCGCCTATAACAGCTATGCGCATATTAGTCATGCACCTTTGCGTAAGTATTATATTCATCCCAGATGCGTTCGAGTTTATCAAACACATCGCTGAGCTCTGTCTGCATCTCTTTAGCAATAGCAACAACAAGTGCATTGAGAAGACTGAGCGGAGCAACAAAAGAGTCAACTATAGATGCCATATCGCTACGGCAAACGAGTGTCTGATTTGCATACGGTGCAACAGGAGACATCACGCTATCTGTAACTGCAACGATGTTTGTTCCCTGCTCCTTTGCGTATACAACGGCATTGATGAGTCGCGCGCTGTATCGCGGAAAGCTGATGGCTATCATAACATCGTCTTCATTGATTCTCAGAATCTGCTCAAACACTTCGCTACCGCTGGTCGACTGCACCATGCGAACATTATCAAACATAAGTCTGAAATAGTGCGTGAGGAAGCTTGCAAGCGCACTTGATGAACGCATGCCGATAATATAAATATTCTTGGCAGAGATTATCTTTTTGACAGCTTCATTAAAATCGTCATGGTTGACTTCATCCATAGTACGGCGGATATTATCAATATCAGATTCAAGTACGCTACGCAAAATGTCACCATTGCCGATTCTAGTATTGGCAACCTCCATACGCTGCTTGGTTGTAAGTCTGGTACGAATGATCTCCTGCAACGAATGCTGCAGCCCGGGATAGCCGTCAAATCCGAGTTCTATAGCAAAACGAACAACAGTAGACTCAGATACGCCTACCTCTTTTCCAAGTTTTGAAGCGGTAAGATATGCCGCCTTATCATAATTATTGATAAGATAATTCGCAATTGTCTTTTGTCCCTTTGAGAAAGTGGGCATAAGCTCCTCAATTTCTCTTATAAGATCTTTTCTCATATTGCACTCTCTTGTACTATATAAAGTTTTCGCGCACGCACGCGCGCGACATTCACATTATAGCAAACATGATGCAAGAAGTCAACGCAAAACTTGCAAAAACTCCCGATTTTTTATAAGAAATCGGGAGTTTTTGCAAGTTGAATATCAATTTGCAAGAGTTCTTTCATTTTAAAGGATTTTTGCAAGAAACGCATCCATCTCTTTTTCGCACCGTTCTTTTTCGACAAGATAACCGCATGCGTGGCGCGCGCCTTTGACTTTAACAATAGCTTTATCGGTCTTGCAAGCGTTATATGTCGCCTCAGACATTTCTATCGGTACAAAGTCATCATCCTCGCCATGTACGAACAGTATGGGAAATTTATTGACTTCCATAGCGCTGAGTGTGGAGGCATCCTTGAATCCAAAATTTGCTTTATGTTGTGCCATTGCTTCTGCAACGTTCAGAATCGGGAACGGCTTTGCATGATAGGTATGGTCAAGCACCCTTGCAAAAATTTCATAAGGTGATGTAAAACCGCTGTCGGCAATGATTCCTTTCACATTCTCAGGAAGGTCAAGTTCACTTGCGAGAAGTACCGTTGTTGCACCCATAGAAATGCCGTGCAACACGATATCAATATCCGTACCGAACTTTTCCATAGCAAAATACACCCAGTCGCGCATGTCAAGGCGCTCATGCACACCGAAAGTGATATAGTCACCTTCGCTCTCACCATGCGCGCGCTGGTCTATGAGAAGAAAGCTGAATCCGTGATTATAAAAATACGGCATAGCGGCAATGAAATCATGTTTCGGACTTGAGCGGTATCCGTGCGCTTCGATAAGCAGTTTTTTGCCATCGCCGTTCTTTACAAGAGTAGCGTGGAGATTAAGACCGTCAAAGCTCTTCATCCAGACTTCTTCTTTATCAAGCGAGTCAAAAAGCTTTTTACCATTGTCCCACATATCTTTATACTCCGCAAGTTGTTTTTCAAAACCGTCGCCGCCGATTACAACATCGCTGCCGCGCACAAGCGCCATATCAAAAAGCTTGCGGCAAATATAATACAGAGTAACGGCAAGCAAAATAAGTATCACTGCTGCTGTTATTATAAACACTGTCCAAAACATTTATTTTTCTCCTGAAAGAATTTTTATATATTTTATCACAGACTACTCATTTTTGCAAATACTATATAATAAAAAAAGAATGGAGAATCCATGAAAACAATCAAAGCAATTGCCATTTCCTCGCTTGGCGCATGTTCGTTTGCGCTTGCAGTAGTGTTTTTCTACGATCCGTTTAAAATAGCCCCTGGAGGATTAACAGGATTTGCAGTTATTATCAGCAACATATTCCCTTTTCTCTCCACCGGAACTATCGTTTTCATCATGAACATTCCTTTACTGATTTTAGCATGGATCAAGTTTGGCAAAAAATTTGTCGCTTTGACGATATATGCAACATTGCTTTCTTCTATACTGATGAATGCCATACCAACGATTGACATAGGTACAAATGACCTTATCATACCAGCGCTGTGCGGCGCTCTGCTCGATGCAATCGGTGTAGGACTTGTATACCGCGCCGGCGGATGCACAGGCGGTACTGACATAATAGTAAAATCCTTACGGCAAAAGTATCGCCACATACGCACCGGTGCCATGTACCTCGTTGTAAACACTGTTGTCCTGATTTCAACATTCATCGCATTTGGCGATTTTGAAATAGTTGTATACTCCGCAATCGCAATGACGGTGGCAAGCTTCACGCTTGACAAAGTGCTTTACGGCGGTGAGGGCGCAAAGCTTATATTTATCATAAGCGATAAGTACGAAAAAATCACTGCCGCTCTGCTAACATCTGTCGAGGTCGGTGTCACATTGCTTTCAGGAGAAGGGGCGTATTCACGCAAAGAAAAAAAGATCATTCTTTGCGCGGTAAAGCCAATGAATTTCCCCAAAATACGAGACACCGTAAAAGAATGTGACCCCAATGCGTTTCTTATTATCAGCAGTGCGACAGAAATATTTGGCGAGGGATACAAAAGCCATTACACAGAAGAAATATAAAAAAGGTCGGCGTTGCCGACCTTTTTCATTCATATTTATACTTATAGTTTACTTCAGATGATAAATCAGTGGCGAGATTTGCAGCATGAATTGCATATATCATGGCGATTACAAAATCAACCATCCATACCACCTCAAACTTTGCCATGTAAATCTGTCCGCCGTTGCGAAGCGGCACACGTTCAACATCCACGACGAAATAGAAGTAAAGCGCGCTCATAACCGCCGCCGCAAATGACAAAAATCTCATACGCATTATCCTTGATGCGTAGACGCTCTCAAGAGGACGTGAGCTGTTGGAAACGCCCGTTAATGTATTGATGCCTGTATGTGCTCGCACTATACGCATCATTACCGCGGCAAGCGAAAACATAACAAACAAGAAAGCAATCTGAGTGACAAGATTGGACACTGCATATACAGTGTAAAGCTCTTTGGCGCGTGCAACCTTGTGAACAGAATCGTAGGTATACGCAATACCAACCTCACCCGAATAGTCGGTCTTGAATCCAATCATGGTCACAAAGGTCACAACGCTTGTGACAAAGTATCCTATCGAAGAAAGCTTGAGCCAACGGGTGTTGCCAGCTTCTTTACCTATAACGCATGCCGCAGAAAAGAACAGAGCCGCAGAAATAAAATCCGGGAAACGGTTTATCTCATCAAGATAAAGGTCAACCGACAGCACGGCCGCAATAGCGACTATGATTGCAAACACATGCACACGTCGCATAACAAATATGCCGCGTCGAGGAAGCACCTTTGTTTCATACTCAATGCGCATATTATCCCAAAAATCAGAGCGCTTTTTAAGATGAGAAACATACTGTATCATCTTTATCAGCCAAAATGCACTGAAGAAAAGGCATACGACAAATCCCACGCCGATAAGCAACGGTCGATAGTGTGTCGGCAGAATTCCTGTAGGGTTTATATCATCGTGCGGTGCGATAAAGATAAACTCGGGTAGCGCGTAGCACGCAACTTTGGCAATAGTAAAAACTATCGTAGAGCCGATAAGACTTTCAAATCGGCGAGGGCGCACCTGGCGCACCTTGCCGTTCTTTTTAGGCTTTGGATGACGGGTTGGCAATGTGTAAATAAACTCGCCACCGTCATTTCTCGTTGCAAGATATGCAAGCCCCTCAAAAAGCAGTGAAAACGCACGTATTGTGAACACCGCCTCACCCACCGCATAACAGAAAGCGGCAAGCAACCACATTGTCTGCTCATTCATGTTGGTGCCAGTAATCCACGCCACAAGAATCATCGCCGGAAACTTTGAAATATTTATCCAGAACAAAGTTATAAATGCGCGCTTAGCCTCGCCGAGATCCTCACAAAGATCTCCGATGCGGCTAATAGCTATCACCACGAAAAGACATGCAAAACAGTCGGGGAGAAAATCTAAAATGTTGACATTTGGATTGCAGAAAAAGACAAAAGCGGCTATAAGCAAACCAAAGCTTATGACCTTTTTTTTCTTCATTTCTTCTCCTTACTCGGCGCTATTCTCATTTGCGCCGCAGCACTTCTTGTATTTTTTGCCACTGCCGCACGGACAAGGATCGTTTCTGCCGACCTTCTCTGCTTTGCGTACAGGGGCTTTTTTCTGAGGCATTTTTCCTCCTGCAAAGCCCTCAACAAGCGGCTTTGCAACCTGCTTACGCTCAATAGGCGCCTCGGAACGCGGCAATGCGGAAAGCACGCGCATAACCGTTGTAGACTGAATGTCCGCGGTCATGGCATCAAACATATCCGCACCCTGAATACGGTACTCATTGATAGGATTACGCTGTGCATATGCATTGAGTCCTACACTGCCCTTGAGCTCATCCATATCATCAATGTGATCCATCCACTTTTCATCAACACTGCGAAGCAAAAGTGTACGCTCAATCTCACGCATATCAATATTGACGGATTTCCACATTTCTTCGCGGTTTTCATAAAGTTTTTCACCGCATTCTGCCGCTGCGGCACTCAGTGCCGCTTCATCCATTGTCATAATCTCTTCTTCAGAGTGTTCAAGACGGATAAGCGAACCGGCAAAGCTTGAAAGCAATCCCTTGTAATTATATTCGCCGCTTTCATGGTCAACAAACGACATTACCATCTCGCTTGTAACAGTGGAGATCCAGCCCTTTATCATTGAGCTTACATCCATACCGTCAAGCACCTCGCGGCGCTGTTTATAAATGATTTCACGCTGCTGGTTCATAACATCATCATAGGTAAGGACATTTTCACGGCGCTTGTAGTTCTGCTCCTCTATACGTTTCTGAGCAGACTCAATATTATTAGAAAGTATCTGTGCGTCAATTGGGGTATCCTCGTCAAGGCCAAGTCGGTCTACAAGATTATAAAGGCGATCACCGCCAAAAAGACGCATAAGATCATCTTCAAGTGAAATATAGAACTTGGATTCGCCGGGGTCACCCTGACGTCCGGAACGTCCGCGAAGCTGATTGTCGATACGGCGGCTCTCATGACGCTCGGTACCAAGAATAAACAGACCTCCCGCTTCTCTGACCTTATCGGCCTCGGGACGTATCTCCTCTTTATACTTTTCGTAAAGTTCGGAGAAAGTATTTCGCGCTTCTAAAATCTCTTCGTTATCTGTTATCGCACTGCCGGTTGACTCTGCAATAAGTGCTTCATCAATTCCCATGCGACGCATCTCATTTTTAGCCAAGAATTCGGGGTTGCCGCCAAGCATAATGTCAGTACCGCGTCCTGCCATGTTGGTGGAAATAGTAACCGCACCAAGCTTGCCTGCCTGTGCAACAATCTCTGCTTCTTTTTCGTGATGCTTTGCATTGAGCACTACGTGCGCAATACCGTTTTTCTTAAGCTCGTACGAAAGCTCCTCACTCTTTTCAATAGAAACAGTACCGACAAGCACGGGCTGTCCTTTTTTGTGGCACTCGACAATGCGATTCACAATAGCACGGTACTTCCCTGCGCGGCTCTTATAAACAGCATCAGAATGGTCTTTACGTATCATCGGCTTATTGGTGGGTACTTCTACTACATCAAGATTATAAATATTGCGGAACTCCATCTCCTCAGTAAGTGCAGTACCTGTCATGCCAGAAAGTTTGGAATAAAGACGGAAATAGTTCTGGAATGTGATTGATGCAAGTGTCTTTGACTCTTTTTCTACATTTACATGTTCTTTCGCCTCTATCGCCTGATGCAAGCCGTTGTTATAACGTCTGCCGGGCATAAGACGTCCTGTAAAAGCATCAACAATGATTACTTCGCCGTCCTTGACCACATAGTCAACGTCACGCTTCATAATACCGTGAGCGCGAATAGCCTGATTTATATGGTGATTGAGCGTTGAGTTTGCAGGATCGGAGTAATCCTCTACATTGAAATAGCTCTCTGCCTTGGCAATACCGCTTGCGGTGAGAACAACGGTCTTTGCTTTCTCATCCACAATATAATCCGCGCCGTCAGCAATCTCCTCTGTATCCTGCTTATCGTCAGACTCTTTAATTACCTTTTTGACAAGCCCTTTGGCAAATCTCTCTGCAAGCTCATAAAGCTCGGTAGACTTTTCGCCCTCGCCCGAAATGATAAGAGGCGTACGCGCTTCATCAATGAGAATCGAGTCGACCTCGTCAACAATAGCAAAATTATGTCCGCGCTGAACCATCTGCTTTTTGTAAACCACCATGTTGTCACGAAGGTAGTCAAAGCCGAATTCGTTGTTTGTACCGTAGGTGATATCAGCATCATATGCCTTATGCTTTTCATCTGGCATCTGTCCATGCACGACAAGGCCTGTAGTAAGTCCAAGGAAGCCGTACACACGCCCCATCTCCTCGCTGTCGCGGCGTGCAAGATAGTCATTTACAGTAACGATATGAACTCCGTTACCTGTGAGCGCATTAAGATATGCAGGGAGAGTTGCAACAAGGGTTTTACCCTCACCTGTTTTCATCTCGGCAATGCGTCCCTGATGCAGGATGATTCCGCCGATGAGCTGTACATAAAACGGACGTTTGCCAAGTACACGCCAGTCAGCCTCGCGCACTACAGCAAAAGCATCCGGCAGGATATCATCGAGAGTTTCGCCGCCTGCAAGTCTGTCTTTAAGCACCGCTGTCTGAGAGCGAAGCTCATCATCACTCATGCCGGAATACTTATCGGATAGTGCCTCAATTTTATCTGCGGTCACTTTGATTTTTTTAACCTGATGGTCGCTGTAGGTGCCAAATATTTTTGCAAAAAGTCCCATAGCGTATAGTAATTCCTTTCGGTTTTTTATTTCTAATATGTTATTGTATCATATATTTATTAATTTTTAAATATTAAAAGTGAAATTTCACAAATAAATCATATTACACCTTGCGAAAGAATTAAAAGCACAGTATAATAGATTTGTTTTTTAAAAGGAGTTTTCACTATGAAAGATATAAATATTGTTTTGCTTGAGCCCGAAATACCGCAGAATACCGGCAATATTGCGCGCACATGTGCCGCGACAGGAGCCGCACTGCACCTTATCCGTCCATTGGGATTTGCCATTGACGACCGCAAGCTGAAACGCGCAGGACTTGACTACTGGGACAAGCTTGACATAACATACTATGACGGACTTGCCGACTTTTATGAAAAAAATGCAGGCGCTGCTGTCTATTATTACTCCACCAAAGCGCCGCGAGCATACACTGAGATTTCATATCCGGATAACGTTTTTCTTATGTTTGGCAAGGAGACAAAAGGGTTACCCGAAGAATTGCTTGAAGCAAATCTTGACCATGTGGTGCGCATACCGATGAGGGACAGCCTTCGCAGTTTAAACCTGTCAAACTCGGTTGCGATTGGCGTATATGAGGTGCTCAGGCAACGCGGCTTTGACGGCCTTTGTGAGAGCGGAAAATACGGTGAGAATTAAAAAGGAGCCTTACGGCTCCTTTTTTCAGTTAAACAATGATTTTATTTCTGCTGGCACCATTCCGCGTGGGAATAACAGCGTTTCGTATGAAGCCGCCACATCCTTGGTATAATCATATGATTTGAGAACCTGCTCCTCGTAGATATACTTCATCTGGATAACAAAATCTTTATCAATAGCAACAAAAAGCGACGTCAGTCCTGGCTGATTGTGATTATACACATAAATAAGGTCGTTTATCTTTTTAGCTGTTTCCATGTCTATAGATTTGCTTGGATATCTGCTTATGTCACAAGTAAACCCGCGATTGGGATACACGTAAGCGTAATACTGCGTTTGCGGTTCACGGGTGTCATATACATTAGCACCAATGACATTATATGTGTTATCAGCTTCGGCAATCTTATAATGTGGGCTGTTCTTCGTAACATAACCAAGATATGCAATTGTATCTGTCATATCTGCATAAATCGGCAGATCATCAAAAATGCGCGCATCGGTTTTTTCATCATAAATCCTATAAACTCTTGAAGGATTATCCCCTGCAGTGTTTATGTATGTGATAGAAACATATCCGATGGCAGGCTTTGAGAGTGTTTCATAGTTCATCTTTGAAACTTCGCCAATGTATACGGAAAGAATATCATCCAGAGGGCATTCTGCATTTCGATATCCGTCAAGCTGAACGTGCAAATCAGCTTCATACCCATTGCCTGTATGCGCCTGTAATGCCGATATGCGCTTGTCAAAAGCGTTTTGCATACGCTCATCATTTGCATACAGTTCAAGAAATTCATCTACGCCATCAATGTACTTCGTCACGTTATAGGTACGTGCAACAGGCAAACCGAGTTTTGTATGCATAACCACATTGATACGGAAACTTCCATGATGATGTTCAAGCGGAGTTACATAGAAATTGTCGTTAAACTGCTGCTGATTTTCAAGTACGGTAACGAGCGCCTTGAGAATTTCGGGATCGTCAAATCGGTTATCATCATATTCTGCCGAGTAAAGGTCTATCTCTGCATATGCAATGTCATCGCTATCTGGAATGTATTTATCAAGCTTGAACACATCGAATCCGAATATAGCCATATAAACCGCAAAAGCTGCCGCAAAAATGCAAAGTCCCTTGATGTTTTTAAACATCGCCTTGGGTGTTTTCTCAAGGATAGTGTTGAACAGCATAAAGCTGAGCACCGCGCCACTGACACATCCGAATATAAGTGAGAAAACATTATACTCAATATTATAGAAGAACATACCTGCAAATATAGTAACGGTAAACATGAACATATATTTGAGCACGCTGCCAAGCTTTTTGAAAACTATAGGGCGCTCGGAATTTTCGATAGCGCGCTTTTTGTATATTGCAAGACCGCCGATAAGCAGTGCCACTGTTGCAACAAGCGCAAGCGCTGTTGTAAGCAAGCTTATTTTTTCACTATAATTTACAATTACGTGTGCAAACGGTGAAAGCCATTGAATGTTATTCTCGTTCAAATAATACTCCGGGAAGAAATACATCGCATGTGACTGTCTGACTAGAATCATACCCAGATATGTTGCAAGAGGATATAGCATGATAACAAGTGTCATAAGCACCTGCACAACGCGGTTACCGGAAACGGTGCCCGCAAAAACGGTTATAGCATAAACGCTCAGAAATACAAGCATATTATTAAACGCAAGGGAGAAAAATGCACCGTATACTTCAGAATAACCAACTCCGAAAACGGCAAGCTCGCCTGCCGCAATAGCTATATTTACTACTGCACCGATTGCGGCACACAAAAGCGCACTAACAGTACTTGTGACATACAGCGTTTCTCTCTTTTGCGGCAGTGCATGATAAAAATGTGCACTGCGTCGCTTCATCATATAGCCGAGAGTAATTATGCCAAAATAAACCGCAAGCGCATATGTGGCAATAAGATTTACCACCATAATTTCAGATACACGGTTAACAACGCGTTCTATCATCATATCAACAGATATCCTGTCATACAAGTCATATACGCTTAGAAAATGCTCGTCGAACACCATCATTATCGGCACGGACACGGTGAAAAAGCTAACCAGAAATGCAACGAGGATGTGTGGCAAACGGCGACGCGTTGTATTTTTCAAAAGTGACAAATCAAGCAGTTTTTCAGAAGACAACTTTCGTGTAGTCATAGCCTCTCTCCTCCATTTCACTGATAAATATTTCTTCGAGGGTAAGTGGGATTATTTCATAAAAATCAGGATCAAGCCCTTCGATCTTCGTCTTTACTTCATCGCGTGTTCCGCGCACAACAGCAGTGACCATACTGCCGCGCTGTTTTATAGAAACAGTGCCGATTCTTGCAATTTCTTCTATACCTATTTCACGCGCAAAGACTGCCTGAACAGTGTGTATATTCTCCTTGAGAGTGTCAATTTCACTCTCAAACAGGATTCCGCCCTTATGCAAAAGTCCTATATGGTCACAGATATCCTCAAGTTCGCGAAGATTGTGAGACGCAATAATAGGTGTGAGCCCGTTTTCGGCAACCTCATCCGCAAGAATGCGCTTTACAAGCTGGCGCATAACGGGGTCAAGCCCGTCAAATGTTTCGTCGCAAAGCAGATATTTGGGCTTTGCGCTGAGCCCAAGCAGTATCGCAGACTGCTTTTGCATACCCTTTGAAAAAGTCGAAATTTTGCGCGTACGCGGAAGTCCGAAGAGTTCAACAAGCTTTTTATATGTATCCCACGAAAATGAAGAATAAACAGACGCATACATCTTTGCCATATCACCAAGAGTAGCGCTTGGCAAAAAGAACTGATCATCGGACAGATAAACCACCCTATCCTTTACTTTTACATTTTCGTATACATTCTCGCCGTCATAAAGCACTTCGCCCCCGTCAGGACGGAAAATGCCGCACATTATGCGAAGAAGAGTTGACTTACCGGAACCGTTTGAACCCACAAGTCCGAATATCGAGCCTTCTTTTATCTCGGCACTAACACCGTCAAGCGACTTTAAGGTATCATAGTATTTACTGACACCGTTGATACTGATCATTTTATGTTCCCTCCCTTATGTTCTCTAAGTACATCCTTAATGCCGTTTATCATCTCGTCCTCAGCTATACCGTATTCCGCCGCTTCAAGCGCACTCTTTTTCAATGCGTTCATAAGTTCGGCACGGTGTGCATCTTTAACTGATGATATATCCGATGCAACAAAGTTTCCCCTGCCGGCAAGCGAGTATATAACTCCCTGCCGTTCAAGCTCACCATACGCTTTCTGAATCGTATTTGGATTTATGGCAAGCTCAGCCGCAAGCACACGAACGCTCGGCAAGTGTTCGTCAGGCTTAAGCAGCCCCCTGACCACAAGATCGCGCACTGAATCAACGATCTGCTCAAAAATCGGCTTTCGGCTTCGCAAATCTACCATGATGCGGCTCATTATTATCAACCTCCTTCGTGGTGTACTATTTGTATTAGTACAGTTATGATATCATACTTTCGGCACTATGTCAACATATTGACAAAAACTTAAAGATTTCTTAAAACTTTTACAGTTGACAACTCTTGTCGAATTCTGTATCATTTTAAGTGCGGAGGTGTCAAAAGTGAGAAAAATAGTTTTATTTCTGCTTGTACTTACAATAGTATTATCAAGTTGCGCAAGCAATGATGAAGAGATGCAAACTACAAAAGAAATAGATAAAAGTACACTTTATATCGTAGTGGACCCCGGTCACGGACTTTATGATGTAGGCGCACTGCATGAAGAAAACCTCGGCGAGATTACCGAAGCCATGATAAACTTTGCCGTAGCAAAAGAGCTTTCAAATGAGTTAACCATGCGCGGATACAACGTGATAATGACGCATGACGGAAGCACTGCTCCGGATACCGAGGGGGATGCGGCCGTTTTTACACCGAGTGAACGCGCAGAGTTTTCAAACTCCCAAAACGCGGACCTGTTTATATCCATACACTGCGACTCATATCCAGAAAATGATGAAGTATACGGCACTCGCGTTTACTATGCGAGAAATAAAATCCACAACACCAAAAACGACAAAAAATTTGCTAAGGCAATTGCAAAATGCATAAACAAAAAGTTTCCCGATGACAAAAGCGTTATTATAAAAGAAATGGACGGCGCTGACAGCTATACTGTGCTGTATAAATCAAACGTGCCGGCAGTTCTTATAGAATGCGGATTTATCACAAGTAAAAAAGATGCAGAAAAGCTGACAAATGCAGAATGGCAAAAGAATTTTGCCACAGCACTTGCAGACGGAATTGACAATTATTTTTAAAAGAAGCAGACACTTGAAATGTCTGCTTCTTTTACTTTGCGAAGAGCAAAAGAAAAATCATTTTCTCATAATTACAAGCAAGGACAAGTATTATTTATAGAGTTTTGTTCTATCCTATTTTCAGCTTATCTTTTTTGTAGTTAGGCGCATAAAAACCAAACCGAAAATTGCAATAATCAATCTGTAAATATACAGCATTTCAAGAAAACAAACTACTTTATATGCTAAAAGTGCTAAAAATTACATTTAACTTAAATTATTTGTAAAAAAGCAAGCAATTTTCTATACTTTGTGTTATAATATAATTATACTTATAATTAATGAGGTATAATTATGGCACAGGACTACAAAATAATCAATATCTATATTGACAAAAACAAGGCTCTCTACGGTGCACCGTTCGGTCCATCCGAGAAATACGGAAAGCGCCCGATAGACAGACTGTTCCTTCTTATGCCCCCATACTCTGACGAAATGCTTTGCGATTTTGTAAACCGTCTTTTTGATAAATGCGACTCAGAAGATGCACGCGACGATATGCCGCCAAGCATCCAGACATATCTCAAAGCACGCTCATACACCGAGGCGATCCGCAATCTCGGTCTCCTTGTCGGCTTTTATTCAGAAGGGGACGGATTTGCATTTACTCCTACAGACAACATTGCTTCTCAAGGCTTTAAAATGCGCGACGATCAGGTTTTTGAGCTTCGCGCAAACTGTACAAGAAAGGAAATGGCAAACGCGCTTAACAAGGCGCTTAAGTCTGTGCATATCGGCCAGATAGGAGAGTAAAAAGAAAGGAGCTCTTATGGGCAAAAGAGGTCAAGACAACCTCGCTGAATTTCTTTTTTTACAAGGTACTAACTACAACGCATACGAATATCTCGGTGTGCACCGCGAAAACGGAAAATACGTTTTCCGCGTATGGGCGCCGAGCGCCGATAAAGTTTTCCTGGTTGGCGACCATAACAGCTGGGATGAATCCTGCCCAATGAAAAACAAAAACGGTATATGGGAGTTCTCGCTCGACATAAACCGCTTTGGCAACGGAGCAAAATATAAATTCAAGATTATTCGCGGTGACCGCCAACTATACAAAGCAGATCCTTATGCCACATCAGCTGAACTTGCACCTGCAACAGCATCGGTATATTTCGATATCGACGGATTTTGCTGGACAGATGACGAGTGGATGAACAAGCGCGCGGCTGACAGTTCCGATTTTTACAGTCTGCCGATGAACATTTATGAGGTTCATACGCTCTCCTGGAAGAAAAATGCTGACGGCTCTTGCTACTCATGGAAAAAACTTGCAAAAGAGCTTGTTCCCTATGCAAAAAGAATGGGCTACACTCACATTGAACTCATGCCAATTGCGGAGCACCCGTATGACGGCTCTTGGGGATATCAGATATGCGGATACTATGCGCCAACATCGCGTCTTGGCTCTCCGCATGACTTTATGGCATTTGTAAATGCGGCACACACCGCAGGGCTTGGGGTAATTCTTGACTGGGTACCGGCACATTTCCCCAAAGACGAACACGGTCTTTATGAATTTGACGGTTCCCCGCTTTACGAGTTTCAAGGCGCGGACCGCATGGAACACAAATCATGGGGAACGCGATGCTTTGACACAGGGCGAAACGAGGTACAGTGTTTTCTCATCTCAAACGCTGTATACTGGGCAAAAGAATACCACATTGACGGACTGAGAGTTGATGCGGTGGCATCAATGCTCTATCTTGATTATGACAGACAGGGCGGCGAGTGGAATCCGAATATATACGGCACCAATCGCTCACTTGAAGCAATAGCATTTTTTAAAAAACTAAATTCTTACATGCGGTACAATTATCCCGACGTGCTTATGATAGCCGAGGAATCTACCGCGTGGGAAAATATAACCAGATTTGAGGGTGACGGGCTTGGGTTCCATCTCAAATGGAACATGGGCTGGATGAACGACTCTCTATCTTATGCAGAAACAGACCCATACTTCAGAAAAGGCAATCACAACAAAGTGACTTTCCCGATGATGTATGCCTATTCAGAAAACTATGTTCTCCCGATATCGCACGATGAAGTTGTGCACGGGAAACACTCTTTACTTGACCGATTCCCCGGGCTTTACGGGCAGAAGTTTGACGGTATGCGCGCATTTCTCATATACATGATGTGCCATCCCGGAAAGAAACTGCTGTTTATGGGAAGCGAAATAGGACAATTTGATGAATGGAACTTTCAAAGCGAAGTACAATGGTTTCTCACAGAGTATGAAAGCCATAAAAAGTTACAGGCTTTTGTGCGCGACCTGAACAACCTTTATTTAAAGCAAAGCGAACTTTGGGACGATGACGGCTCATGGAACGGGTTTGAATGGATAGAGGTTGACAACGCCGATGAAAGCATAATCGCGTTCAGAAGAAAAAATAGAGCCGGTGAATCACTTATTGCAATTATAAACTTCACACCGGTGGAACGTGAGGGCCACATACTCAATGTAAACAAACGCGCATCCTATTCTGTGCTTATCGACTCGATGAGTGAAAAGTACGGTGGATATAAAAAAGCAAAATACAGCACACGTTCTAAAAAGCAAACGGAAGGATATTACACCCTTTCGCTTGATCTCCCTGCGCACGGAGCATTGATCCTTAAAGAAAAGACAAATTAATTATAAATCTGTGGAGGTAAGGAATATGAACCAGAAGAGAAAAGAATGTGTCGCCATGCTGCTTGCAGGCGGCCAAGGCTCTCGACTTTACGCACTGACCAAATCCACCGCAAAGCCTGCGGTTACCTTTGGAGGTAAATACCGCATCATTGACTTCCCGCTTTCAAACTGCATCAACTCCGGGATAGATACTGTCGGCGTTCTCACCCAGTATCAGCCGCTTGTCCTCAACGACTATGTTGGCAATGGTCTCCCCTGGGATCTTGACCGCACATACGGCGGCGTTAAGATACTTCCCCCTTACCAGGGACAGAAAAAAGCTGACTGGTATAAGGGTACTGCAAACGCAATTTACCAGAACCTCGCATTTATCAATCAGTATGACCCAGAATATGTAGTTATCCTTTCAGGTGACCATATCTACCGCATGGACTATGCAGCAATGCTCCGCTATCACAAGAAAAAAGATGCTGCCTGCACCATCGCAGTGCTTGAAGTTCCGCTTAAGGAAGCAAGCCGTTTCGGTATTCTGACCACTCATGACGACGGTCAGATCTACAAGTTCACCGAAAAGCCCAAGGAGCCGGATTCAACCAAGGCTTCTATGGGTATCTACATCTTCAACAAGAAAGCTCTCGAGCAGTACCTCATAGCTGATGAAGCGGATGAAAACTCATCAAACGACTTCGGCAAGAACATTATCCCCACCATGCTTGCAGCTGGAGAGAGAATGTTTGCATATCCATTTGAGGGATACTGGAAAGACGTTGGAACCATTGACAGCCTTTGGGAAGCAAACATGGATCTCCTCGGCGAAGATCCTGAATTTTCCATGAATGATGAAACCAAGGGCAAGATCTATTCACGCTCGTCTGTCAGCCCCCCTCAGTTTGTGGGCAATGGCGCTGTTATCTCCAACTCCATTATCACAGAGGGATGTAAGATAGACGGTACGGTTATCAACTCTGTACTTTCTCACGGCGTTACCGTTGAAGCAGGCGCTGTTGTAAAAGACAGTGTTATCATGGCTAACACTTATATTGGCAAAGATGTAAAGGTTGACTATTCAATTCTTGACGAAAACATCACTATCGGAAACGGTGCAACAATCGGCGAGTCAAAAGACACCGCCAAGGGTATCGCTGTTATCGGTAATGGCATCAATGTCGATGCCGGCGCAACTGTTGAAGCCGGCGCCATGATTCAGGATTAAGGAGGATAACACGATGAATGCAATTGGATTAATTTTCTCTAATATACATGACTATGTAGTTCCAGAGCTCACACGCCGCCGTGCTATCGCTTCTATCCCTTTTGGCGGAAGATACCGCATGATCGACTTTGAACTCTCCAACATGGTAAACTCCGATATAACCAAGGTCGGCGTTATTACAAACTACAACTATCAGTCACTGATGGACCATATCGGCACCGGTAAGGACTGGGACCTTGCTCGCCGCAGCGGCGGTATCAAACTTCTCCCGCCCTTTGTTTCCGCATATGACAGTGCAAAGAGCGAATCGCTTAACACTGCACGTCTTGAGCTTCTCAAGGGCGCTGTAAACTTTATCGAGCGCTCCAAAGAAGAATATGTCGTAATGACCGACTGCGACCGCGTTTGTACCATGGATTATCAGAAGCTCGTTGACAAGCACATTGAGTCACGCGCTGATATCACCATTGTTACTCATCGCAAAAAGGTGACTGAAGAGGGTATTGGCAAAGAGATCCTCATTGATGCTGACATGCTTGGAAGAATCGAAGATATCTCAGAGCATACTGCGGCAGACGACGGTTATCACAATGTTTCCATGAATATCTTTGTTATGAAACGTCTTTACCTGCTCAACATTATCCGCGATGCTATTGCTCACGGTCTCAAGAGCTTCTATCACGATATCATCGCAAAGAACCTTATGCACTCTGAATATTACATTTACAACTTTGACGGATATCTCGCAACCGTAAACTCACTGCCGTCTTTCTTTGCGGCTAACATGGATCTTCTCAAGCCAGAAACACGCGCTGAGCTTTTTGAAGTACCGTATCATCCTGTTTATACCAAGGTTCGTAGCTCTGCTCCTACAAAATACCGTGCAGGTGCAACAGTTTCCAACTCGCTCATCGCTGACGGTTGCGTAATTGAGGGTACTGTTGAAAACTCTATCATCTTCCGTGGCGTTACTGTTGCGAAAGGTGCAGTTATCAAGAACTCGATTATCATGCAGGACTCGATTATTTCTAAAGACGTTACTCTCAACTGCGTTATCGCCGACAAAAACTCTGTAATTCGCGAAGGCAGAAATCTGTCCGGACATGAAACACTGCCCTTCTTTATCGACAAAGGAGCTATCATATGAGAAGAATACTTTTTATAGGCGCTGAAGCGCTTCCATTTGCAGCTACCGGCGGTCTTGGAGATGTTCTTGGCTCACTGCCGGCTGAAATACAGCAGGCAGGCGGCGAAAATGTTGATGTTCGCGTAATCATGCCTCTTTACAAAGCAGTATCAGACAGCTTCCGTGCACAGATGACCACTATTTACGAAAGCACAGTAAGACTCGGTTGGAGACAGATTTACGTCGGCATACGCGCACTCAAGTACAAGGGCGTTACCTACTACTTTGTTGACAACGAGCAGTATTTTGGCAGAGATGGTAAGCTCTACGGTCACTTTGATGATGCAGAGCGTTATGCTTACTTCTGCGAAGCGGCTCTCAGTTGTCTGCCATACATTGACTTCGTACCGGATGTGCTTCACGCACATGACTGGCAAGCGGCTCTCGCCATTATATATCTCAAGCTGAAATATAAAGGTGACTGGCGTTATGGCAGAGTAAAAACCGTATTTACAATCCATAATATAGAGTATCAGGGTAAGTATGATCCTTATATTCTCGGAAACATTTTCGGTATCGACGAAAAACATCTCGGTCTTATGACATATGACAACTGCATAAACCTTATGAAGGCAGCCATAGAATGTTGTGATATGGTTTCTACCGTAAGCCCGACATATGCATCCGAGATTAAAGATCCGACCTTCTCTCACGGACTTCATCACCAGCTTATCAAGGAGCAAAACAAGCTCCGTGGAATTCTCAACGGTATTGACTACGACCTCTATAATCCAGAGACCGATCCGGTAATAACCGCAAAGTATTCCGCAAAAGCGCCTGCGAAGAAAGCTGCAAACAAGAAAGCATTGCAACAAGAGCTTGCGCTCCCTGTACGTGACGATGTTCCCATGGTTGCACTCATTTCACGACTTGTTTCGCATAAGGGGCTTGACCTGTTCACTCCCATTGCTGACAAACTGCTTGAGGATGACATCCAGCTTGTTGTACTCGGCATGGGCGATCAGAACTATGAAGACTTTATGCACGGTCTTGAAGAGCGTCACCGTGACAAGGTTCGTTCGCTTATCCTCTATAACCGCGACACATCCAAAAAAATCTACGCAGCATGCGACATTTTCCTCATGCCTTCAAAGAGCGAGCCTTGCGGCCTCTCGCAGATGATAGCATCGAGATACGGCGCTATCCCTGTAGTACGCGAAACGGGCGGTCTTTATGACTCCATTAAGCCATACTACGAGGTAGACGGCGAAATGTTCGGCAATGGCTTTACATTTGCCAACTATTCTGCAGATGAGCTTTTCGAGCGTACAAATGCCGCTATTTCGCTTTGGCGTGACAAAGCTACACGCAGAAAGCTTGTTATGAAGATAATGAAAACCGACTTCTCTTGGGGAGCATCGGCTGAAAAATATCTTCAGATGTATGATGAACTTTTCTAAAAAACTCTCAGGAATTGCCGTTTTTTACGGCAATTCCTAAACTTGTTTATATAAATATTTAAGGAGACACCCCAAAAATGAATAGCAAGACCACAGAAATCAAAGCAGTAGCCGAAAAGTTGGAGCTTAAGCTCTCACGTTATTTTGGCTGCACACCCAAGGATGCATCGCCCGAGCAGATGTATAAAGCCACAGCGATGACCGTAAAAGATATTCTTACCGAGAAGCGCAAGACCTTTAAAGATAAGGTCAACAATGCAGAAGGCAAGCGCGTATATTATATGTGCATGGAATTCCTTCTCGGCCGCTCGCTGAAAACCAACCTCCACAACCTCGGCGTTGTCGACGCGTACAAAGGTGCGCTGAAAAAACTTGGCTTTGATATTGAAAAGCTGTATGAGCTTGAGCCCGATGCAGGTCTCGGCAACGGCGGTCTTGGCCGTCTTGCAGCTTGCTTTATGGACTCACTCGCTTCGCTTGATTATCCCGCAACCGGCTTTTCTATCTGTTATGAATACGGACTTTTCAAGCAGAAGATTATCGACGGATATCAGCTTGAACTGCCCGACGTATGGCTCCCCGGCGGCGATGTATGGCTTGTACCCCGTACAGACCGTACATTCAAAGTTAAATTTGGCGGTCAGATCAAGGAAAATTGGGTAGACGGTAACTGCGAAATCGGTTATGAAAACTACGACGAGATCGAAGCGGTTCCTTATGACATGATGATCTCCGGTGCTGACAGCGAAGGCGTTGGCAGACTCCGCCTCTGGAAGGCACGCGATATCACAAACTTCAACATGTCACTCTTTACTCAGGGACAGTATGCGCAGGCGCTTGCAGAAAGCACCAAGGCTGAAACCATTTCTAAAGTTCTCTACCCCTCCGACAACCACATCGAAGGTAAGCTTCTCCGCCTTAAGCAGCAGTACTTCCTTGTAAGTGCATCTGTACAGAGTATTCTCCGCGACCACATGGCTGTTTACAGCACTCTTGAGAATCTCCCTGATAAGGTTGCTATCCACATTAACGATACTCACCCTGCCCTCTGTATTCCTGAGCTTATGCGTATCCTTGTGGATGACCATCGCTTTACCTGGGATGAGGCGTGGGATATCGTTACAAGAACTGTATCTTACACCAACCACACGGTTCTTCCCGAAGCGCTTGAAACATGGGATGAGCAGCTCTTTGCGCTTACTCTCCCTCGTATGCACATGATCATCAAAGAGATCAATGAGCGTTTCTGCAAGGAAGCCTGGGAAAAACTGCCTGCAAACTGGGATAAGATTTCCGGTCTTGCTATTCTTGCAAATGGCAGAGTTAGAATGGCAAACCTCGCTGTTATCGGTTCTCATCATATCAACGGCGTTTCCAAGATTCACTCTGACATTCTTGTAAGCTCTGTATTCAAGGATTTCTACCGCATCTATCCCGAACGCTTTACTAACGTTACAAACGGTATCGCTCATCGCCGTTGGCTCTGCTACTCCAACCCCGAGCTTACAAAACTCATTGACGAATGTATCGGCGAAGATTACAAGAAGAATCCAAGATCGCTCAATGATTTCCGCAAGTTTGAAAATGACGACACCGTTCTTAAGAGACTTGCAGAAATCAAGCACAACAACAAGATTGCTTTCGCTAACAAACTGAAGGCAGTATCCGGTCAGATTATTGACCCGAGTTCCATTTTCGATGTTCAGATCAAGCGTCTGCATGAGTATAAGCGCCAGCTTCTCAACGCGCTCAACATCATCAACACCTATCTTGATCTTCGCGAAAATCCCAACCTCGACATCGTTCCCCAGACTTACCTCTTCGGCGCAAAGGCTGCCCCCGGTTACGCAATGGCTAAGCAGATTATCAAGCTTATCTGCTACATCTCAAAGGAAATCGAAGCTGATCCCATTATCCGTGAAAAGCTCCGCGTTGTATTCCTTGAAAACTACAGCGTAAGCATGGCTGAAGCACTTGTTCCCTCTGCTGAAATCAGCGAACAGATTTCTCTTGCAGGTAAGGAAGCAAGCGGTACCGGCTGTATGAAGCTTATGATCAACGGTGCGCTCACCATCGGCACTCTCGACGGCGCTAACATTGAGATGCGCCAAGAAGCGGGCAAGGAGAATATGTTCATCTTCGGTCTCAACTGCGACGAGGTTGACGAACTCTGGACCAAGGGCTATCACGCACAGGACTACTATCATGCAAGTGCAGCACTCCGCCGCACTATTGACCGTCTGCATCAAGGCTTTGCAGGTGAAAGCTTTGCCGACATTGCAAACTACCTTATCTCTGCAGGTGGCGTAGCTGACCCCTATATGTGTCTTGCTGACTTCGAGTCCTACAAGTCTGAGCACGACCGCGCTATATCCATTTACCCCAACCAAAAGCTCTGGAACAAGATGTCCATTAACAATATTGCAGGTGCAGGCGAATTTGCCGCTGACCGCAGTATCAACGAGTATGCAGAACGCATCTGGAATCTCCAGAGAATGGTCAAGGAAGGCAAATAAAAACACTGATTCCTATATGCGTGCCGCTTTGGCGGCACGCATATGCTACATAAAATACTTTTATATTGGAGTTCAATATGCAGCAAATCGCTATTGTCAAAGCCGTAAATGGCAAGGACTGTTCTTCAAGCGGCGCATTCTCAATAAATGAAACACCTAAAATCACCTTAAGTATTCCGCGTGATCTTGAACTTGTCGATCCGGCAATGGTCATAAACCGCGATGGACAAAGAGATAAAACTATTTTGCCGACATATGAGGGATTCAAAAACGGATGCGATATTTTCAGCGTTACTCTGAATCTTAAACTTTTATGCGATCATGAGGATGACGGGATATTTTACTATGAGTTTCAATTTCAGCGCAATCACAAAACCGTATATACCTCAAGTATAAACAACGTAGATTGTTATCTTACCGACAGGCCTTCACGCCGATTTATGCTCCTCGTATACGAGCCGTCTTTCAAGACACCTGAAAAGTATTACGGCACTACAATGTATCACATTTTTGTAGACCGTTTTGCAAAGAGCGACAAAAAGATTCCTGTACGTAGCGACGCAATTATGCGCGAAGACTGGGAAACAGGAATACCTGAGTTCGCACCATACCCCGGCGCTCCGCTAAAGAATAATCAATTTTTCGGCGGTAGTATATGGGGAATAATCGAGAAACTCGATTATCTTGAAAGTCTTTCTGTAAACTGCTTATACTTAAGCCCTATTTTCAAGGCATATTCAAACCATAAATATGATACAGGTGACTACCGCACGGTTGATGAAATGTTTGGCGGTAAAGAAGCTTTTGATGCACTGCTCAGTGAATGTAAAAAGCGAGACATTAAGGTTATTCTTGACGGTGTTTTCAACCATACAGGCGATGACAGCATCTACTTTAACCGATATGGCAAATACCCCTCTCTCGGCGCTTATCAAAGCGAGAAATCACCTTATGCAGAATGGTTCCATTTTCTTCGTTTTCCCAACAAATATGAGTGCTGGTGGGGCATTGACATTCTCCCCCGTTTAAATCACTCAAGCCGAGCTTGCCGCGACTATCTTGTAGGCAAAGACGGTGTTTGCGAACACTATATTAAAGAAGGCACTAACGGTTGGCGCCTTGACGTTGCCGATGAACTTTCAGATCCTTTCCTCGACGGGCTTCGCAAGGTGGTCAAAGATGCCGATCCCGATGCGCTTATCATAGGTGAGGTCTGGGAGAATGCAGCAGAAAAGGTTGCATATGGCACGCGCCGCCGCTATCTCAGGGGAAAACAGCTTGACAGCGTAATGAACTATCCCGTGAAAAACGGCATTATTGATTACATCAAAAATGGCAACTGCAACATGCTTTACAACACGCTTACCGAGCTTTATTCATGCTATCCGAGGTGTGTATGTGACTGCCTTATGAATCTGCTTGGTACACACGATACCGAAAGAATACTCACCGTTCTTGGCGGCAAGAGCTCTGAGGGACTTTCAAACGCTGAGCTTTCAACTCTCCGCATGAGTGATGATGAAAGAATCCGCGCAATAAAGTTTCTCAAAATTGCAAGTGCTATTCAATACACTATCTATGGTTTCCCGTCAGTATTCTATGGTGATGAAGCCGGCATAGAAGGTTATCGTGATCCTTTCTGTCGTATGCCTTTCCCATGGGGGAAAGAATGCATAGAACTTACCGAGCATTATAAGGCGCTTGGAAAGATACGACAGGAAAACAGTGTTTACGCAGGCGGAGACTTCAAGGTAACCGCACATGATGGCGGTCTTTTCGCCTTTGTTCGTGAAAATGAAAAAGAAAAGATAGAAACCATAGCCAACCGCGCTTCGTTTACAATAAAATATGAAACGGACGGTAAATGGCTTGACCTCATCACAGGTGAGGCAGGCGAAGATGCCGTTACTATTGAAAGCGACAGCTTTAGAATTATAAAAAAACTATGACAGATACCAAAAGACAAAATTTCACCATGCTCTGTGACTATTATGAGCTGACCATGGCAAACGGATATTTCAAGGCCGGTATGGCCGACGGTATTACATACTTTGATATGTTTTTCCGTGATGTTCCTGACGGCGGTGGCTTTGCAATTTGTGCAGGTCTTGAGCAGTTTATAGACTACATCAACAACCTTCACTTTACTGACGAGGACATTGAATATCTGCGTTCAAAAAATGTTTTTGATGAGGAATTTCTTGAAAGCCTGAAATCCTTTAAGTTTACCGGTGACGTATATGCCGTTCCGGAAGGAACACCTATTTTCCCGGGAGAACCTATTGTAACTGTCCGCGCTCCGGCTACACAGGCACAATTCATAGAAACGTTTTTGCTGCTTTCGATTAATCACCAATCTCTTATTGCTACAAAAGCCAATCGCATTGTACGCGCGTCTAAAGGTCGCGCTGTTGCCGAGTTTGGTTCGCGCCGCGCACAAGGTGCAGACGGTGCATATCTTGGCGCGAGAGCCGCATACATCGGCGGATGCAATGCAACTGCATGTACAATTTCAGACCGTGATTTCGGCGTTCCTGCGACAGGAACAATGGCTCACTCCTGGGTGCAGATGTTCGACAGCGAATACGAAGCTTTTAAAACATACTGCGAAATATATCCCACCAACGCTACCCTGCTGGTTGACACATATAATACGCTGAAAAGCGGCGTGCCGAATGCAATAAAAGTATTCAAGGAAGTGCTTTTACCTAAAGGCATTACAAAATGCGCTATCCGTCTTGATTCAGGAGATATTTCCTACATTTCAAAAAAAGCACGCAAGATGCTTGACGATGCAGGGCTTAAAGAGTGTAAGATAGTCGCATCAAACTCACTTGACGAAGAAATAATACTGGCACTTATACGTCAGGGCGCAGCTGTTGATTCTTTTGGAGTTGGCGAAAGAATGATAACTTCAAAAAGCACCCCCGTATTTGGTGGGGTTTACAAGCTTTGTGCAAGAGAAAATGCTGATGGTACTATCGTTCCGAAAATCAAAATAAGCGAAAATGCCGCAAAAATAACAAATCCGCATTACAAAAAAGTCTATCGCCTGTTTGATAAAGAAAACGGTATGGCCATCGCGGACTACATTGCATTGCATGATGAAAAGATTGACGAGAGTCAACCGCTTGAACTCTTTGATCCTGAACATACATGGAAGAGAAAAGTTGTCACAGACTATACAGTGCGTGAGCTTCAGGTTCCAATATTCCTCGGTGGAAAATGCGTTTACACTTCACCTTCCACGGAAGAAATACGTGCATACTGCCTTAAGGAAGTAGATACGCTTTGGGATGAGGTAAAGCGATTCCAGAACCCACATAACTATTACGTTGACCTTTCTCAAAAGCTTTGGGACATCAAACACGAGCTGTTAAAAAACGCAAGTAAATAAAAAAATCGCACCCAACAGGTGCGATTTTTTTATTTACTTATTAACAGTGTCTACAAAACGCATAAATGCAGTTCTACCTTCTTCAGTGCACTTGTATACGCCTGCGTGAACAAGAACCTCTGCAAACACACGTCCGATTTCACGCTCAACAACAGCATCAATATTGTCAGCAGTTACAGTTTCATTTTTCATGAAAGCATATGCCCAATCTGCGTGCTTGTTAAGCGTCTCATCCTTATAGAGATCATCGCCGGCGAGAATAGCCTTTTTGAGAAGATCCATTTCCGCTTTGAGTCTTGCAGGAAGAACTGCAAGTCCCATTACCTCGATAAGACCGATATTCTCCTTCTTGATGTGGTGAAGCTCGGCATGAGGATGATATACACCAAAAGGATGCTCTTCGGTGGTGATATTATTACGAAGTACGAGGTCAAGCTCATACTTATCACCGCGGCGGCGGGCAATAGGAGTAATGGTGTTATGAGGCTCTCCGTCAGTTTCGGCAAACACGAATGCATCCTCATCAGTATAGCCGCGCCATGCAATAAGAATTTTATCAGCAAGCTCTACAAGTCTGTCCTTGTCATTGCATGAAAGACGGATAGTTGAAAGCGGCCACTTAACAATGCCTGCTTCCACATCCTCAAAGCCCTTGAAGCTGAGCTGCTTCTCAATAGGAGCTTTGGTCATTGCAAACTCATACTTACCGCCCTGGAAGTGGTCATGGCTGAGAATTGAGCCGCCAACGATAGGAAGATCGGCATTCGAGCCGAGGAAGTAATGCGGGAAGAGAGTTACAAAGTCGAGTAGCTTGCCAAATGCGGCACGGTCAATCTTCATGGGAGTATGCTCACCGTTGAATGCGATACAATGCTCATTGTAGTAAACATACGGAGAGTACTGCATATACCACTGCGAGTTGTTGATAATAATCGGAATAGTGCGGTGATTCTGACGAGCAGCCGCATTGAGATGACCTGCATATCCCTCATTCTCATGGCAAAGTGCGCACTTAGGATAAGAGCTCTTTACAGCATTACGCGCTGCGGCAATCGCCTTAGGATCCTTTTCAGGCTTGGAAAGATTAACGGTGATATCAAGATCACCGAACTCACTTGCATAAAGCCAACGAAGGTCCTTTTTCACACGGTATGTACGAATGTAGTCGGTATCACGGCTAAGCTTGTAATAATAATCAGTTGCCGCTTCCGGATCCTCACTGTAAAGCGCAGTAAACATGTCGATTACTTCTCTGGGGGCGGGAGTAAGAAGTCCCATGAGCTTAGTATCGAAAAGGTCACGATAGGCAGTAGTATTATCCTCGATAAGTCCCTTCTCTGCCGCATAATCAAGCAACTCTGCAAGGGTGCTTTCAAGGTCTACATCGCTGTACTCGGTTTCAGGTTCAATATATTCCTGGAGGTTAAGAGCCTCAAGGATTCTGTTAGTCGCCCATGCGCGGTCAACAGGAGTGATAAGAAAATGCTCCTCGGCATAGGTGACAAGCTTCTTTATACTGTCGAATATCATGGTCTACCTCGAATTAGTTGAACTTATAAACTGTTGCGTGGCAGTATTCCTCACCGGGGTTGAGTCTTGCCTCACCCTTTGTGGGGCTGTCAGGCTCATACTGTGTTTCAAATGCAACAGACATATTCTGTCTTCTTTCTACACCCTTGAAAGGACATCCACCGGGACCGATTGCAGAATAGATCTGCATGCAAGGCTTTGTAGTGAGAATAGTCATTGTGCGCTCCTCGGTGCGGCAGGTCGCAGCAACATTCATCTCGATGTCACAGAAGGTCTCCTTTACCTTACCGTTAAGAACGAAGTTGTTGTCATAGCCTACGATGCCAAGACCTGTATTTTCATGATCTCTACCGAGAGGCTTTTCGGTGCGGAAATCAAATGCTGTACCTGTAACGTCAAGACGCTTACCTGTAGGAAGAAGAGTCTTTGCATCAACGTCGGTAACCTCATCACAGTTGATCTGAACGAGGTGGTCGCGGTTATCACCGTTTGCAATACCGTGGAGATTGAAATATGCGTGGTTAGTAAGGTTGATATATGTGGGCTTGGAAGTAGTAGCATTGTACTTGATAAGAAGTGCGTTATTAACAATAGCATATGTAACGGTAACTTTAAGTTCGCCGGGATAACCTTCGTCACCGTCGGGAGAGGTCATAGTGCAAACAAGCTTAGGTGCGCCGCACTTATCACAAGTACCTTCCTCAATATCCCATACGTACTTGTCAAAGCCTACCTTGCCGCCGTGAAGATGTGCTTCACCGTTGTTGCGTGCGATAGGATAATCAACACCGTCAAGAGTAATCTTGCCGCCGCTGATACGGTTTGCATATCTGCCGACGATAGCACCGTGATAACCGCCGTTCTTTCTGTACTCATCAAGGCTATCGTAGCCGCAAACAAGGTCGTCGCCCTTGTGAACAAGCTTCTGAAGAGTTGCTCCATAACTGATAATAGTTGCGCTTAAATCGCCGTCTGCGATGGTATAAGCGTACACTTCTCTACCATCAGGCATTTTACCGAAAAGAGTTTTCATGATATATCGTCCTCCGAAGATTATTAATTGCTAATATAATAGTATTATAAGTTTAATTTAAAGTCAATATAGAAAACGATTGTGTTTTTTACACTTTGTTTGTCCCTATTGAAAGGGCGGTAGCGATACTTTTTGCAATACGGCGAAGATTATCCTTTGCACTATCGCGCACATCCTCAAAGGTGCAGAAATCAGTGACTGTTGAGAACACAGCATCAGCACCAAGCGCATCGGTATTACCTGCACTGCCAGCAACCACAATAACGGGAACTTCATGTTTTTTAGCTACAGTTATTACACCGCTTACAGCTTTGCCTTTTGAGCTCTGCTCATCTGCTCTGCCCTCTCCGGTGATAACAGCATCCGCATCCTCAAGTGCGTTTTCAAATCCGATGCGCGAAAGTATCTCATCAATTCCACCGCGTATGGTTGCGCCAAGGAAAGCAACAGCACCTGCACCAAAGCCACCTGCAGCACCTCCGCCCTCAAGTGTTGAAAGGTCAATACCTACGTCGCGCTTAATTATCTCCTGCATGTGAATTGCATTTGCTTCAAGTAATTCAACCGCCTTTGTAGAAGCCCCTTTTTGAGGTGCAAACATTCTTGCCGCGCCGCTATCTCCCGTAAGAGTTGATTTTACGTCACAGAGGCAAATAAACTCTATATCGCGAATGTTGTCAGGAACGCACAACATGTCAATGCTTGCGACCTCGTCTAAAGTGCCGCCGAGAGGCAATGTGTCCTCGCCGTTCGCATCCAAAAAACGCACGCCGAGTGCCGCCGCCGCGCCGCATCCGAGGTCGTTTGTAGCACTGCCACCAAGACACAAGAGTATACGCTTTACGCCAAGTCCTGCGGCTACGCTGATCATTTGTCCAACTCCGTATGTGGTTGTGAGAAGCGGATTTTTGCGACCTTCTGCAAAGTGCAGACCTGCCGCCTGTGCCATTTCTACAATTGCCGTCTCACCTGCATCGACTATGCCGATTTTGACCTGAACATCCTCAAAAAAGCAGTTCTTTACGGTGGTCACTACATAGCCGCCGCCGAGTGCATCGACAAAGCAATCGGTACTGCCCTCGCCGCCGTCGGCGATAGGCATTTTAATTATTTTTGATGTGGGAAGCTTTTCAGAAAGCGCATCGGCGATAATCTCAGTCGCCTCGCTTGCACTGATTGTTCCCTTAAATGAATCTGTTGCTACTATTATTTTCATGTTAGTTCCTTGTCGTGAATATCAATTTAGGCCCCCTTGTCTAAAGGGAGGCTTAATCAAAAAGTTAGTGTTTGCAGTTTAATATCCGAATTTTGAACAAAATATGCCTTTTCGTTACTTTCGCAAAGAATTACATCGTTTATATATTTCAAAAAATCTTTCGCACCATAGCTAAACCCTATATTTCCGCTTTTATTCTGCGTTATACATTCAGGCTGCTCTTGCATCCATTCAAGAAAACAGCTTTGTACTTTTTTTATATCAAATATATAACCGTCGGGAACATAGAGTGTATAAGCATCAAAATCAAACTTCAACTGTATTCTCACTTTATTTTGTCACCATTACTGCAACACCGTCGGGGATAGCGGTGATTTTTGCGTTCTTGTCACCGAGGATTTCTTCGGCTTTTGCCATTGCTTCGGGTAATGTTTTTGCAGGTATCATATGATAACCTTTAACGAGTTCATCGGGAGCGGTTGACACATAAATTACACTTGCGCGCATAAGAATGCGTGAAAGTATCTGAGTCATCCACTGGTCGCCCACGGTCTCATTTCTTCCGCGTGTCATTACCTCTGCGTAGATTTCAGCGGGAGTTTTATCAACATTCATGCAACGATAAAACTCCTCGCCGCCTGTGCCGTCATTTGCAGCTGCAAGCATAATGATAACACCGCCGTCACGTACTGCCGCTTCTGCCGCGGTCATACCCTTAACAGACTGATAGATATTCTGGTCAAGCGGGTAGCCGCCGTTTGTGGAGATGACTATATCACTCTCTTTTGCCTTTGCACCGCAATACTGTGAAAGGAATGCGCAACCAGCTTCATGCGCGTGCTCAACATCGCCTGCGACAGCATAAACTACCTTTTTATCTTCGTCAAGAACAACGTTGACTATGTATGAAAGTTTTGCCGCTCTTGCTGCCCATATCATGTCAAGATGAATAGGATTGTTTTCAAGTATACCGGTTCTTGCATACTCACTGTGTATAAACTCTGCACAATGGTTTGCAAGCACTGTCTGCTTTGAGCATATACCGGGAAGTACGCTCTTGCGTCCTCCAGAATAGCCTGCAAAAAAGTGTGGCTCAATAAAGCCCTCTGAAACGAGAAGGTCAGCTTCAACAGCAAGTTTATTTACAATGCACTCACCGCCTGACGGGAGTGTGCCGATACTCACAAGCATCTCTGTTTCTTCGCAATCGTGAACGTATATTTTCTCATTTGCAACGATATCCGCGCCAAACTTTGCAACAAGCTCGTCACGTGTGGTGCCTCTATGACAACCGGTTGCAATAAGAATTGTAATATCCGCATTTGGATTACCCTCGCGTATTTCTGCAAGCATAAAAGGAATTATCACCTTTGAAGGAACCGGGCGAGTGTGGTCGCTGGCAATGATAACAATCTTGTCCTTTCCTTTTGCAAGAGTCGAAAGCTTGTCCGAGCCATACGGCGCCGCCATAGCAGACTTGACAAGATTCTCTTCGGTGTCTGTCGCCTTATATGAATGAAGTGACGATGTGAGAATACCGTTAAGTCTTGCATCGTCAATATCATAGTTTATCTTTTCTTTGCCGAAAGGAAAAATAATATTTGCCATAACTATCCTCCGTAACATTATATATTATAAGTATAGTTTATTTTCAACTAAAAGTAAAGATTAAAAACTGCAAAAGCTATCTTTGCGCGTTGACATTTTTTGCAGATAATGATATCATTTAAACAAATAGTACCGAAAGGAGATGTTACGGTGTTCAAACGCTTTCTTGCTTTTTTATTGACTTTTGCCATTGTTTTTGGCCTGTGCACCGCATTTGCGCTAGAAACCGACTACACTACTCCTTCTGCAAAAGGAATTGACGTCAGCAGTCATCAGGAAAATATTGATTGGGAAACAGTTAAAAACGAGGTAGACTTTGCAATCATCCGATGCGGATACGGTCAGGATCTTATCAATCAGGATGACACAAGATTTGCATACAACGCAGATGAGTGCACAAGACTTGGAATCCCATTTGGAGTATATCTCTATTCTTATGCAGACTCACTTGAAAAAGCTCACAGCGAAGCCGAACACGCTTTAAGACTTATTGAAGGATATAAGCTATCTTTGCCTGTGTTCTTTGATATGGAAGACAGCAAGCTCTTAAATGTTTCGGCAAAGATGCGCGGTCAGATTGCTACGATATTTTGTGACACTGTATCGGATGCCGGATATGATGTTGGTATATATGCAAACACAAACTGGTGGAATACTTATCTGACCGACAGTGCCTTTGACAATACAAAATGGACAAAATGGGTAGCGCAATACTACTCATCGTGTACATATCAAGGCGATTACTCCTGCTGGCAATATACCTCTTCTGGCAAAGTCAACGGTATAGACGGCAAAGTTGATCTCAATTATTGGTATGGCGAGCCTTATTTTCTGGACAAGTCTTCAGTGCTTTTGGATTATATTGATGAAGATATCTTTTCGCAAAAGCTTGCTGATTTCAGAAAAGATTTATACGACACTGATTCTGAATATCAAAACAACGATGCCGATTCTGTCGGTTATCAGAGTTTCGGATATGCAAACTTTCTTTCCAACTATGTTTTCGGAAGCTTTCCTGCAACCGACATGTCTGGCGTAGACTGCATAGACGAATGGAAAATATCATACGGCGGTAATGCCATTGACGACCTGCATATCGGCGATATTGTAAGATACGGCTATCATTCTATTTTCATCACAGAAATTGATGGCGACGACATCTATTACACCGATGCTAATGCAGACGGTGACAATGTTGTTATATGGGATAATTGTGTAAACAAAAATATTCTCAAGATATACGTGCGTCAAGAACTCGGAAGCGGTCCTTCTGCAATAGATGGGCAACAGTACACCGGCTGGGTTGCTCACTATAAAGGTTGGGACATTGAAGCGCCTCCGCAAGAAGAACCTGACGCACCGATAGTTGTACCCGGAATTGATACCGACGACAAGACCGACGCTCCGCAAGAAAACAACAGCTACATCACTCCGGAAGGTTATCACGGATGCAAAGAGTGCGCAGTTATCGAGAAAAGCGGTTATGTCGATGTCAGCAGTACTCTTAATGTGAGAAGCGGACCGGGTACTACATACGAAAGAATCACATACCTTTCCCCAAATGCCTTGGTAAACATAAGTGCAGAATGCAGCGGTTGGTATTTTGTCACTGCATCTGACAGCAAAATGGGGTGGGTTTCCGGTGAGTATATCGTAGTTTATTCTGATGACGACAACACCGACCCCGATGACAATGACGACAACGTTGATACGGATAATGGCAATACCGATGACGGTACCGTGTCCACACCGATCGACAAAGAGTTTTGCGACATCAACGGTGATAACATACCAATGCTTATTGACGTGATGCAATATGCGTGTGCGGTATTCAATGCTGATACTGACGACTTGCCGGATGTATATGAAGACGGAAAACGCAACCTTGTAGACGCCTTGATGTTAATGAAAGCTCTGGTATAAAAAATGCAACCAAAATGCACCGCGGCTAAATACCGCGGTGCATTTTCTTTATTCTATTCAGATATGCTTGCAAACGTATTCGACATAAAGCGCCTTTGCCTCATCGGTGAGGTCACAATGTCCTCTATCTGGAACTATATGATATGTAACTTCATGCCCTGCCGCTTTCATAGCCGCAATAAGCTTTTCTGAATGCATATTGATATTAACCGACTTATCCTCGCTGCAATGGAAGAGATAGTACGGTATCTTTGGAAGCTTATCTGCAAGATGCAGCGGAGAACGCGTTTTAAGCACATCCTCAATATCGCCGTCTTCTTCAAAATATGCGCTATACATAGTTCTGGGAAGGTCGGGACGCTCGGTATAATGATACGGCATATCGCAAACAGGACAGTTAACAACACAAGCCTTGGGAGTGCGTGATGCATACATTGTATAAACAATTGCCTGCTGTCCGCCCATACTTCCACCTGTTGAAATAACAGGAGTATTATCCGGAAGTTCAAAACGCTTGAAAATAGTATCCACAAGTTCATCAGTGTACTTAACCGCCTGAGCATTCATCCACGCCCACGGATTAGCATAAGGAATAACAAAAAGTATATCACGCGCGCCATAGATCTGTGCATTATCAACGATCTCGGGGGATTCATCGTTAAACATCTTTGCTCCGCCAAGACCGCGGAATGAAAGAACTACGCCACGAACCTTTCCTTTGATGAAGTTAGCATTTGTATAGGCAAAACTTGAAAGAGTTTCGGGAGTCATAATTTTATTCATGTTGTGTCACCGCCTTTGTAAAAAAGTATAACTCTTAAAGAATTAAAAGTCAATAGTGATACTTGTTTCGATTTACAATAATAAACCATACTGTCACTATTGCTGCAAGCAACTCTGCCGCAACTGTAGATAACCATATACCGTCTATGTCCCAAATCATAGGAAATATTATTACTGCTGCAACCTGAAATACAAGCGTGCGTAAAAACGATATAATTGCTGACACAATGCCGTTATTGAGAGCTGTGAAAAATGATGAACCAAATATGGCGATGCCTGCAAACAAAAATGAGAAGGAGAAAATATAAAAGCCTCTTAGTGTCAGTGCCAATAAATCAGCGTTATAACCGGCAAATACTTTGGCAAGCGGACTTGCAAGCAGTTCGGCAAGTGCAAACATTGTCACCGAAAACAAAGTGATTATTGCCATGCTTTTTCGAAGTAGATTCTTCAGTTCTGTATGATTTCCTGCCCCATAGTGATATCCGATAACCGGGGCTATACCGGTTGAATACCCAATAAATGCAGATATGAAAACAAAGTTTACATACATCAAAACGCCATATGCGGCAACGCCATCCTCCCCTGCAAACTTTATGAGCTGTACGTTGTAAAGCATGCCTACAAGTGACATCGAAACATTGCTGAGCAGTTCCGACGAGCCATTTGTACAGGCACGAAATAAAGCTCTGCCATCATATTTGCATCGAGTAAGTTGCAAGAGGCTATCATTCTTACCGGCAAAGTAAATCAGAGGCACTATTCCACCGACAGCCTGACTGATTGCAGTTGCCGCTGCTGCACCTACCAGTCCAAAAGGTAGCACCGCAAGAAAAAGCCAGTCAAGTACCATGTTGGTAACTCCAGATATAACCGTCACAGTAAGTCCGAGTTGCGGTTTTTCGGCAGTGATAAAAAACGTCTGAAATTCAAGCTGCAGCATATATACGGGCAATGCAAGCAGAATAATCCGCCCATAGATTACACACATATCAAGCATTTCACCATCCGCCCCAAGCCATGCAGCAATTGGACGTATAAAAACAATACCGAGTGCCGCAAAAACAATGCCACAGATAACAGTTACATATACGAACAACGAGAACAAATCATTTGCTCGTTTTTTATCTCCCTCACCGAGCGTTTTGGCAACCAATGCACTGCCACCGGCACCAAACATAAAACCAACAGCGCCAAGCATCATCAAAAACGGCATTATAAAGTTTAATGCCGCAAACGGTGTTTTACCGGCATAGTTCGATACAAAATAACCGTCTACAACACTGTATATAGACGTAAATATCATCATTACTATTGACGGCAAAGTAAAAAGCAACAGCTTTTTATAACTAAAGTGATCTGACAACTGTATACGCATTTTTAATCTCCTCAAAACAAAAAGTCGGACAAGACAACCATATGCCAGACGGGAATCTTATCCGACTGTATTGCTACGTCAATACACTCTCCGAAACCCGTTGCATACGACATCTTATCCGACTATCAAGTACGCTTGAAAAAGTCCTCCGATGACCTTATATATTGTAATATCTTTGTATTAGAAAGTCAATAGATAATTATTTTTTAGCTTTTTCTGCCTTTCGCTTCTGCTCATAACTCTTAAGCATATCACGCGCCTCGCCAAACATCGGGAAAAGTGCCACTGCATTAAAGAACGTCATAAGCGCAATTCCGATATCGCTGATTGTCCAAACGGTATAGTATGCCGCAAGACCGCCAACAAAGAGCATGCCAAGCGCAAACACTTTGAATATTGTCTGAGGAAGCATCTTGTCGCCAAAAAGATATGACACGTTGGAGCGTGCATAGAACAAAACGCCAATGAAAGTCGAAAAAGCAAACAACCAGAGGGTTATAGCAATAAATATACCACCAAATGCGCCAAGGTGATACTCCATTGCGGCATACAGAAGTGCCATGCCGCCAAGTCCCTCTCTGACTTCGGCAGGAACAAGCAGCATAATAAATGCTGTGCAGCTGCAGATAACAAGTGTATCAATAAACACGCCGAGAGACTGAGTAAGACCGATCTTTGCAGGGTCATCAGTATCAGCAGCTGCTGCCGCACAAGGCGCAGAACCTGAACCGGCCTCGTTTGAGAAAAGTCCACGCTGAACGCCCATCATGATAACGGTACCGATAGTACCGCCCGCGATCTGACGAATACCAAAAGCTTCTGCAAAAATGTCGGACAAAACGCCGGGCATATGAAAAATGTTCTTTCCGATGATGAAAAGTGTAATTACAAAATAGCATGCCGCCATAATAGGAACCACTACATCAAGAACCTTGACGGTTGCTTTTTTACGCAGAACGATAACCGCCGATATAAGTACCAGTGCAATAATGGTATAAAGAGGTTTAATATTAAATGCTATCTGGAAAGTTTCGGTAACAGAATTACCTACTACCTGGCTGATACCGCTCCAGCAAATAAGACCTGACAACGCAAAGAGAATTGCAACTATCGAATACTTGAGTTTCTTTTTTCTCACGCGCTCCTCAAGTGCATGTATGTAATACGCAGGACCACCCTTATAACCACCGTAAAGAGGGTCTTCTCTCTTGTACTTTTGTGCAAGAACAGACTCTACAAAGGAAGATGAAGCACCGATAAGCGCAGTTATCCACATCCAGAATACAGCACCTGCGCCACCAGTAGAAATCGCCGCAACAACTCCGGCAAGGTTGCCCATACCTACACGTGTAGCTGTTGAAACGACAAGTGCCTGCCAACCGGTAAGTGCACCTTTTTCCTTTTTCTCATCTTTAGAAGTGACAACGTGAAGCATTTCGGGAAAAAGACGCACAGGGAAAAAGACAAGTCTTAAAGTAAAATACAATCCCATTGCAAGCAGTACGATTACAAGCAATGAAAGTCCGAGATATTCGCCGCCAGGTAGGGGTATTTTAATAAGCTCGCCACTGGTAAAATTATAGATGCTGTTAATAAAGGCTGTAAACATTTTTAATTCTCCATAAATCTTTATTGACACAAAAAATGCCCTCAGGACATCTTCACACCGGAAGGTGCCCCGAGGGGCTTATTTATTTAAAATCAGAAATTAAGAATAGATTTGATAACTGCAAGTACATCAGCAGCATTTACAGTAAGGCTTCCATCAAGGTCGGATGCGGCCACATCAGCAGTAATGCTGTCATTTACAATATACTTAACTATGCGGAGCGCATCTTTGATAGTAACATCACCGTCGCCTGTTGCATCACCGTATGTTACAAGCTCTGCATCTGATACTGCATAGTAACCGCCCTCATCAGCGAAAGTAATCTTTCCGTCTGCAACGGTAACATCCATCTTTGTAAGGAACTTGCCGCCATCCATGCGATATACATTTGCGGTAGACATTCCTGCGGGAAGACCGATAGTAACTGTACTGTTTTCAGCAGTGCCATAAATTGCAGAGAATCCGTTCTCGCCTGCACGGCTCTTGGCATCGTCAAAGCTTGTAGCCTCGTTTGCATTTGCAAAAGCGGTGATATGACGGATACGTGTACGACCACTGCCGCTGACTGCTGTATTATCTTCAGCGTTTACAGCAGAACCGCCGAAAACATATACATCATTGCCACAGTTGAATGCAGCATTCCAGATACAATACTCATTTTCTGCAAAAGTGAATACGTCGTTGATTCTTGTAAAGCCAACAGCTGCGCCGTCTGCCTTAGGATTTGTGGGGTCGATAGCAGTAAGCACAGTGTCCTTGGTGATAGCCGAATCGGAAATTGCTACAGCCATTGCACGAACATTAGAGCCTGTACCGTAGCTACCGGTATAAGTATCATCTGTCTGACAGGTAATGATAACTCTGCCATCAGGAAGTGTGGCAATAGAGGGGGCTGCGCAAAAAACACCTGCAGTAAGATCAAGAGGACCAAATACAGGAATAGGATCATCCCAAGTGATACCGTCATCGGAAAGCGAGAGACCGACTACAAAAGTAGAGTCAGTATATACCTGATTAAAAAGTGCTTCAAAACCAGTCTTTGTGCCAACCTTCATCCAGCTTGCAAAGTCCTGCACCTCAACTACCATTGCATAGGTACCGTCAACAAGACGTGTCACCATAGGCATACCGTCACGGGTATTCTTTCCATTTTCACCACCACGGTAGATTGCAATCTTGGGTGTCTTATCCCAAGTCTTTGTGGTAACATCATATGTTACATACGCAATTCTCTGCTGTGCTGTACTGTAAACATTAAGGTCATCTGCATAGTAGCAAAGTACGGTATCTTCATCGATCTGTACAAAGAAAGGCTCCCAGAAACCGTTAGAACCGGTAGCAACATCCTCTACAAGAATTTCTTCCTCGTCAAATGTAACACCGCCGTCGATCGAAGTCATTACACGGATAGAGGTATAAAAAGGATCGCCTTTAGTGTAACTACCGGTTGATGTATGGAAACGGTAACCGAGAAGCACTGTACCATCGCTTACAACAAACGGCTGAAAATTTGCGCGGGTAATAGTATCAAAGGTATACTCCACGCCATCTTTGGTAATCGTTGCCGAAGTAGAGGCATTGGCAACTGTACGCTGCGGCTGTTTTACCCATGTGTGTCCCTTATCGGTACTGTGTAAAATAATACCGCCACCGGTAGTAAGAAGCAAAGTGCCATCAGCACGCTGAGCCATACGTGGATATCCGCCGCCATTGGCAACAGCTTCTTCATCCCAACGCATAGTGGCTGTGTCTGTCACTGCAAAAGCCGAAAAGCTAAAGCATGAAACAAGCATGATAATACACAATGCAAATGAAAGCTTACGCATAAATAACTACCTCATTTTCATCGAATTTATTTGTAATCAATTTATTTTACCATAATATTTCATAAATTGCAACTTTTTCTACGTTTTTGTTTTGTAAATTTTTATCAAGATGAGAAAACACATCATTCGACCGCTATTTCAACTTTCAAAAAAATTGAATAAAAGCACAAAAATTTGCAAAAATATACTTGACAAGACAAAAGTCATTTGCTATAATAATAACCGTTGCAGAGAGCAACACCAAATATTGGGGATTTGTGTAATGGCAGCACGACAGACTCTGACTCTGTTTGTGAGGGTTCAAATCCTTCATCCCCAGCCAAAAAGACAGATTCCAACTGGAATCTGTCTTTTTTTACCCAATCCACCCTTTCAGGTGAGCGAAAACGAATCGTTTCACCAAAAACTATGAAATTTCTGGTTTCACGCAAACTTCGGCAATCACCTTTTTATTCTTTCATTATTCTATCACAAAATTTATAATTTTTATTTTTTAAATTGTGTAGTTATTTGAATTGACAAAACAAATATATTTATGTATAATTAAGTTACAGCTTTTACATGACTGACGGAATTCGCGGATCACCGCGGGGGAATGTAAAGGTTATAATGCCGACCGTCTGGGCAAGTCAGTTTTTCAAGCTGATTTGCCCTTTTTTTGTGGCAAACAGCAAAGACACAAGGAGGAACCGTAATGGAACACAAAAATTGGAACGGATTTAAAGGCGGAGTCTGGCAGGACGAGATAAACGTCCGTGACTTCATTCAGCAAAACTATAACGAATATACAGGCGATAGCGCTTTTTTAAGCGGTGCTACTGAACGCACCAAAGGACTTATGAACAAGCTGCAGAGCCTTTTCGCACTGGAAAGACAGTTTGGCGGTGTGCTTGACATTGATACAGCCACCGTTTCGTCCCTTACAAGCTATTCCCCCGGATACATTGACAAGGACAACGAGATAATCGTTGGCATGCAAACCAACCGTCCCCTCAAGCGCGGTGTCAACCCATTTGGTGGAATGAGAATGGTGCGCCAAGCTTGCGAGGCATACGGATACAAGCTCAGCCAAAAGGTTGAAGAAGAGTTTAAATACCGCACTACTCACAATGACGGTGTTTTCCGCGCATATACAGATGAGATGCGCGCCGCACGTAAGTGCCATGTTATCACCGGTTTGCCCGATGCATACGGACGAGGACGTATCATCGGCGATTATCGCCGTGTTGCGCTCTACGGTATTGACCGCCTTATCGAAGAAAAGAAAAAAGACAAGGCAAAGCTTGCAGACGGTGCTTTCACAACCGACACTATCCGCCTTGACGAAGAATTATATCAGCAGATAACATTTCTTGGATATCTCAAAGAGATGGCGGCGATGTACGGCTTTGACATAAGCATACCTGCCGAAAATGCTCGCGAAGCTATACAATGGACTTATTTTGCATACCTTGGCGCCATCAAAGAGCAAAACGGTGCCGCAATGTCTCTTGGAAGAGTGAGTACATTCTTTGATATTTACATCGAACGCGACATTAAAAACGGAGCACTGACTGAAGAGGGCGCACAGGAGCTTATGGATGACTTTGTAATGAAGCTTCGTATAGCACGCCACCTCCGCACCCCGGAATACAACGAACTGTTCGGCGGCGACCCGATGTGGATCACTGAAGCAGTCGGCGGTATGGGCGAAGACGGCAGAACTCTTGTTACAAAGAACAGCTACCGTATGCTCAACACGCTTTACACGCTTGGCTCTTCTCCCGAACCCAACCTCACCGTTCTCTGGTCTGCTTCTCTGCCCGATACTTTCAAGAAATTCTGTGCAAAGGTATCTGCAGACACCGATTCCATTCAGTATGAAAATGACGATGTAATGCGTCCCATATACGGCGATGACTATGCAATTGCTTGTTGCGTATCTGCAATGAAGGTCGGAAAGCAGATGCAGTTCTTCGGCGCGCGCTGTAATCTTGCAAAGCTTTTACTTATCGCAATAAACGGCGGTTACGACACAACAAGCAACATGCACATAGGTCCTCAGATGGAAGTGCTTGAAGGTGACAAGCTAAATTACGAAACGGTTATGGAGCGTTTTGATGTTTACATCGCATGGCTCTCAAAGCTGTATGTAAATACCATGAACGTTATCCACTATATGCACGACAAATATGCATACGAAAAAACTCAGATGGCACTTCATGACACTGATGTAGGTCGCTTTATGGCATTTGGCATTGCCGGACTTTCTGTAGTTGCCGACTCTCTTAGCGCAATCAAGTATGCAAATGTCTGCCCTATAAGAGACGAAAACGGCTTTATCACTGAGTTTGAAACCACCGGCGACTTTCCTAAATACGGCAACGATGATGACCGTGTTGACCTTATCGCAAAGGGCATGGCACACAAGGTTATAACCGAGCTCAGAAAAACTCCTACATACCGTAACGCAGTACACACCCTCTCCGTACTTACTATCACTTCAAATGTTATGTACGGCAAAAACACAGGAGCAACTCCCGACGGACGCAAGGCATCCGAGCCGTTTGCCCCCGGTGCAAATCCCATGCACAACCGCGAGGAGAACGGTGCGCTTGCTTCGCTCAACTCTGTTGCAAAAATCAGCTATGACGACTGCCGAGACGGCATCTCAAACACCTTCTCCATTACTCCTGAAGCTCTTGGAAGAACAGAAGATGACCGCATCACAAACCTTGTATCCATTCTCGACGGTTACTTTGCAAAGAAGGCACATCATATCAATGTGAATGTGCTTAACCGCGAAACCCTTATGAAGGCTTATGAAAACCCTGAGGCTTATCCTAACCTTACTATCCGCGTTTCCGGCTATGCTGTAAACTTCAACAAACTTTCTCGTGAACAGCAGCGTGAGGTTATAAGCCGCACATTCCACGAGGTAATATGATAACACACACAGGTAAGATAAATTCGATACAAAGCCTTGGTGCACTTGACGGACCCGGCATACGGTTTGTTGTATTCACGCAAGGTTGCAACCTCAAATGCGGTTGTTGCCACAATCCCGACACATGGTCAGCGCAGGGCGGTATGCCATATACGGCGACCGAAATAGTCGAAAAGGCTACCCATTACCGTGAGTATTTCGGTAAGGATGGCGGAGTTACAATTTCGGGTGGTGAACCTCTGCTTCAAGCAGAGTTCGCTCGCGAGGTTTTCATGCTCTGCCACGAAAATGGCATAAACACCTGTCTTGACACGTCGGGAAGCATCTTAAACGATGCGGTTAAAGCGCTGCTTGATGTAACAGACAGAGTTCTGCTCGACATCAAATACACAAAAAACGAGCTTTATCGCAAGCATGTGGACTGCGACATAAGTAAGATTCTTGAATTTTTGGACTATCTGAATGAAAAAGGAATTCCTACAACAATGCGTCAGGTAATTATTCCTACCCTCAACGATACTGAGGAGAATATTATCGCATTAAAGAAAATCGTAACGGAACATCCTTGCATTGATAAGGTGGAACTGCTACCGTTTAAAAAAATGTGTCAAGTCAAATATGATAAGCTCGGCATTCCATTCCCCTTTGCAGATATTCCAGAGCCGACAGCACAAAGCATGCAGAATCTCGAAAAGCTTTTAAGCGAGGCGTGACCTTGAAATACGTAAAACAATTTACAATAATAGCATTTATTTCGCTGATTGGCGAAGCACTTAATCACCTGATACCGTTGCCAATCCCTGCAAGTATTTACGGTGTAGTTATAATGTTCATCTGCCTTGAAACAAAGATAATTCCCCTCTCTGCTGTGCGCGATACGGGTATGTTTCTTGTCGGATGTATGCAGATAATGTTTATACCTGCTACGGTCGGACTTATCGACACATGGGATGTATTTGTACCGAACTGGATAGCATATACTGTCGTCATAATTGTATCGACGTTTGCTGTAATGCTGATTTCAGGGAAAATGACACAAGCGGTAATCTCCCTATCAAAGAAGGGGGAAAAGAAAAATGCATGAGTTTATTACAAATTCCATGTTTTTCAGCGTGTTTCTGACACTTGGCGCATACTGCATCGGTCTTATGCTACAGAAAAAACTGAAGCATGTACTTGCCAATCCCCTTCTAATCGCTATTATCATCACCTCGGCGGTACTGTTGCTTTTAGATATCGACTACACAAGCTATAAAGCAAACACCTCTTTTATCAGTTTCTTGCTTACCCCTGCGACAGTATGCCTTGCTATTCCACTTTATGAACAATTCGAACTGCTGAAAAAGAACTGGAAAGCAGTCATTTGCGGAATAGCAAGCGGTATTCTAACATGTCTTGTAAGCGTGTTTATAATGGCGTTTCTATTCAAGCTTGACCATGCTACATATGTTACTCTTTTGCCAAAATCGATTACAACCGCAATAGGTATCGGCGTCACAGAAGAACTTGGCGGATATGTGCCGATAACAGTTGCCGCAATAATCCTCAGCGGTATTCTGGGCAACATGTTTGCACCGGCGTTCTGCATGCTGTGCGGCATTACCGAGCCGATTGCAAAAGGCGTTGCCATTGGTACGTCATCACATGCAATAGGAACAACTAAAGCACTTGAACTCGGCGAGATAGAGGGCGCAATGAGCAGTCTGTCAATCGTAGTTGCCGGACTGTTAACAGTAATCGGTGCCCCGATTTTTGCAAATTTCATTTAAAAAAAGCGTTGCTTTCGCAACGCTTTTTTCTTATTTAACAAGAATATCAGTGGATTGTTTTTATCAGCCAACCCGCTGTGCTATTCTATACATTTTTTACAAGCCCTATAACCTTTTGATATAGCGGCTTCAGTATTATATGCCCAAAAAGAATAATCATCAAAATCTTCGCATTCATACATATGATATTTATTGGTTCCGTCATCAGAGACAAATACTACGTGAGCCTGATAAAATATCAGTTCATCCGTAACGCCAAGAAACTCATCCAATAAAGAATCATACTTTTTTTCACATTCTTTTTTTTCTATGCTCAAATTCAGTTTTTCTGTTCTAAGGGTATTAATTTCATCTTTCAAAGTTGATTCTTTGTTTTTCAAATCAACTATTCTATCGTTCAATTTACTACTTTCATTATACAGCTCGCCTATTTGTATGTGCTGATGAATGCAAATAGAGACCAACGCAATAATCACAGCAATAGCCAAAAAAGCAAACAAAACTTTACCTATCCGCCCTGCTTTCCCCTCTTGCTTACAGGCTGGACACTTCTTTTCACCTACCGGAATTTCCATGCCACATTTTTTACAAAATCTTTTTTTCTTAAGCGGACTGCAATTAGGACACTTCTTCGTCATGGAGTCTATCATAGTGCCACATTTCTTGCAATAACGGCTCCTTTGTTTCTTTTGCACTTCATGAAAAGCAGTAGAATCCACGCTGTTTGCTTGAGAAACGCCTTTGTCAAATTGCGAGTTCATATACTCGTCTGTCAACTCTGATTTTGCGGTAGTAGTAATTATAGGCTCCACATTATCAACAAACTTCACAGGAATACCAAGTACAGGCTCATGTGATGTTTCTTTTGCATTGCTAACATCATTTTTTACTATAGTAATCTTGAGTTGCACTCCGCAATAATGGCAGAATATGCTATCATCTGGTAGTAAATTGTTACATTTTGTACATTTCATATATTAAAGTCTCTCTTCACTTTTGTACCACATTTGCCGCAAAAATCGCTATTCTCAACCAATTTTGCTCCGCAAATTCTGCAAAACATTATTTTATAGGCATTTCCATCAGTATCTAACGTAGCTTTGGCTGTTGCTACCATATTATGCTTATCGCGACATTCAGGGCAATCGCCTTCATACGATCCTTTACGCCCACATTTACCGCACTTGTAATCGCTTCGATTGTTAACATATTTTTCGCTTTCTTTTTCATAATTCCTGTGTTCGTCCAACATTTTACACAGATTTCTTGCTGCAAAAAGAACTAAGGAAAAAAGCGCAACAGCAGGAATAGCACCAAGTAATACTCCGTTCGATTTAAACATAACATCAACGATTGCATATGCAAGTATACAGCCTGCCCAAATCAAAAACTTCATTTCATTCTCCTTTAACCTTATGACCGCATTTATGGCAAAAACTATTCTCACTAGGTATTTGTGTTCCGCAATACCTACAGCAATTAGTTGTGCTGTTTACAGGTTCGCTCTCATTTTGTATGTTGCTATTCTTTACAAATTTCTTTTGCACAGCATAGCGATATATCAAGAATACCGCAAGACAAACTACAGCCACCAAAACAATCGGCAAAATCACATCGCCATTGTTAAAACCATCAACATTGCCATTATTGGAATCATCTATATCATTTTTTACAACTTTCTCAACACCACCGCGATTAGTATCAACAACCGTTGACACCGGATATTTTACACTTTGAAGAAGTGAAAGATAATCTTTGTAAGCTTCGCTTCTATTATCACCGCCAAAATAAAACTGATAAATCCACCCATCTTTTACCCGAACAGAAACCACCATTTCCACGATCAAATCAACACCATAAAAATCTGAATTTCCTTTTATTTTTGATTGATAATATGTCAAACCGTTAAAAGTAACTTTTGAGATGTCGCTTCTTTTGCACCCCATCTCTTCAAGCAGTGAGTACATTAAGTCATCTCCTAACGCTTCGTTTGACAGGTCTGCTCGACAAAGTCCGACACGATCACTTGGGGGCATCTCCTCCCACATGTCACTCCCGCTATACATGATAAGCGTTCCCGGATAAGTGTTGCATGCAAATTTTGCGGTAATGTATTCTCTCTCTTTTTTGAAATCTTCTTCTACCCAATTCTGTGGAACGGTAAACGAAATACCTGCATTCTTATCTGTATATATAAATGACGGTGTATCGGCTTTTTCCGGAATCTTTTGCGGTTCCTTATCAAAAACTATTGTCTCAGTTACCCTTTCTGCCAGTAGCCAATCCCCAAATGATACATCACCGTCATACGACCAAAATGTGATATTTATATCCTTACCGTCATATATAGTGGAATATTGTATTGCACTACCTCCTGTAGCAGGATTTTTAAAACGATATTTTACAAAAAGTGCCTGCTCGTGCTGATAAATATCATAATCAATAAATTCCATACCTTTTTCTTCAAACAAATCTTTATACAAAGACTCTACAAGAAGTTTAACAGCATTTATTCCTAAAAGATTATAATCCTCATAAAAGTCATTCGGAGCCATGGTGATTGCAATCTCCGATGTAAGATCATTTGTCAAAGCAGTCAAATATAGTTCTGTGCTCAACATATTCTCCATAGTTTGACCATCAAGTCCCATCGCTTCAAATCTCGGATCATTTGCCTTGGTTCCGTGTATAAATATTTCGTATCCGGATGGTATAGTGAGGGATACCCCCACTTCATCGATGTGAACTCTGGTTTCACCCGCCCAAGCTGAAATACACATAATAATAACCATTAATATCATGCAGAAGTTTCTAAATAATGTATGTCGTTTCATATCATGCAACTACCTTCATTTGGATTTTTAATTATAGATTCAGTATATCATCAAATTCTACAAAAATCAACGCATACCGGCAATCTTGACAAATTCAGGTACCGAATCAGAAGTTACACAATAACGGAAACCAATAAGCATTGCAAACATCTTTATATATAAAAAACTTGCGACTACAAAAAATGTAGTCGCAAGTTTTATTTAACAAGAATATCTGCTATACGTTTGCAGGCAAAGCCATCGCCGTAAGGATTAGACGCTTTTGCCATTTTGTCATACTCTGTCTTATCTTCAAGCAGCATTTTGAAGTTTTCATAGATAACTTCTTCACTTGTGCCTACCAGTTTAAGAGTACCTGCGGCAATGCCCTCGGGGCGCTCTGTAGTATCACGCATTACAAGCACAGGCTTGCCGAGAGAGGGTGCCTCTTCCTGAATTCCACCGCTGTCAGTAAGAATGAGATAGGAGCGTGAGAGAAAATTGTGGAAATCAAGCACGTCAAGCGGCTCGATTATACGAATACGGTCGCAATCGCCAAGCTCTTCGTTTGCGGCCGCGCGAACAACAGGATTCATATGAATAGGATAAATTGCCTTGACATCGGGATGCTCCTCAATGATGCGGCGGATAGCACGAAACATATTATGCATAGGCTCGCCAAGATTCTCGCGGCGGTGCGCGGTAATCATGATAAGACGGCTATCCTTTGCCCAATCAAGCTCGGGATGGGTGTATTCATCGCGAACGGTTGTTTTAAGTGCATCAATAGCGGTGTTACCTGTAACATAAATGCTGTTTGCGTCCTTACCCTCGCGAAGAAGATTCTCTTTTGAAAGCTCGGTTGGTGAGAAATTGTACTTTGCAACGATGCCGACTGCCTGACGGTTAAACTCCTCGGGATACGGAGAATAGATATTATATGTACGAAGTCCTGCCTCAACATGACCAACGGGAATCTGCAAATAGAAACAAGCGAGCGCAGTGACAAATGTGGTTGACGTATCACCATGAACAAGTACAACATCGGGCTTTTCTTTTTCAAGCACCTCGCGGATGCGCTCAAGAATATTAATAGTAATATCAAAAAGAGTCTGCTTATCCTTCATGATGGAGAGGTCATAATCAGGTTCTACATTAAATGCGCCAAGAACGGCATCAAGCATCTGACGGTGCTGACCGGTAACGCAAACAACAGTTTCTACCTCTTTACGGCTCTTAAGCTCATTGACAAGCGGACACATTTTTATAGCCTCCGGACGAGTGCCGAAGACAAGCATTATTTTTTTCATGATTATCTCCAAAAGTTTGATATATTCATTCTACCATTACGCCAGCATTTTGTCAACCGCGCGGCGAACTACCGCTGCGGCGGGTCCTACAAAAAATGCACAGACAAGCGTTGTAATTCCCACCGAACTGCTTAGCAAAAATCCGATAGCAACAGCGCAGATATCCCAGCACATACGAACAAATACAAAGCGTATCTTTGCTTTTTCTGAAATAATTACCGGCAGTGCATCATAAGGCGCGCTGCCAAGGTCTGCCGCAAGATAGACCGACACTGCAAGAATAAAAATAGCAAGCATAGCGACAAGCAATATGTAACGATAAGCTTGGTTTTGTACGCCTTCAAATCCAACCTTTCCCCAAATAAAGCGAAAAAGATCAATTGAATAACCAAAGCCGACCATGTTAAATACCGTGCCAAGTCCAAGACCGGAGATATCAAAAATAACAACAAAGATAAGCATTATTGCCGAAACCAGCAAACCCGCAGTACCAAGCGATATAAAACCACCGCTTGCCAAAGAAATACCGTTGTTCATGCATGTATACGGATCGGTACCAAAGTTCAGCTTTTCAAGAACTGACATGCCAAATCCCATTGTGAAAACACCAAATGCCGCAAGCAATATGCGAAGCACAAGCTTGTCCTTTTTAGTTGTTGCGTGAATCAGTGAAATAAGTTTTTGTTTCATAGAACTATCCTCAGAAAATGATATACTCAGTATAACACATTTTAAATGAAATAAAAAGACTTTCCTATTTACTTTCAATATAAAATGTGATAAAATCGCTAAAGTATGTATTTTACAAGGAGCACAATAATGGCTATTGATAAAGTAAAAGCTTATTTTGCCAAGCTTGGTATAGAGAGCAAAATACAGGAGTTTGACGTATCCAGCGCAACCGTTGAACTTGCCGCAACCGCACTTGGCTGTGAGGGTGCGAGAATTGCAAAAACCATGTCTTTTGCCACTCCAGACGGTGACATTCTCATCGTTGCAGCAGGTGACGTTAAAATCGACAACCATAAGTTTAAAGAAGCCTTCCACACAAAGGCAAAAATGCTTCCCTTTGATGAATGTGAAGCACGCATAGGACACGCGGCAGGCGGTGTTTGCCCCTTTGCTGTAAATGAAGGCGTAAAAGTATATCTTGATGAATCGATGAAACGGTTTGAAACGGTCTTCCCTGCTGCCGGATCATCAAACAGTGCAATTGAACTGACCATACCCGAGCTTGAAAAGTATTCAGGCTACACAATGTGGGTTGACGTTTGTAAATCACGTGAGGAAAACATATGAGTTTAAGAAAAAAATTTATAGGCGATAAAGCTTTTTATAAAATGCTTTTCCTGCTGGTGTTACCACTTATCGTTCAGCAGGGTGTGACTCAGTTTGTCAGCCTGCTTGACAACATTATGGTAGGCAAGCTAGGAACTGAAGCAATCAACAGCGTTGCCATTGTCAATCAGTTGATATTTGTTTTCAACCTGGCAATCTTCGGCGGAATTTCGGGTGCTTCTATTTTCGGCGCACAGTTTGCCGGAGTTAATGACCATGACGGATTGCGTCACACTTTCCGCTTTAAGATGCTGTTCGGTATAGCGGCAACCGTCATTGCAATTATTATTCTGATTTTTTGGGGCGACCCGCTGACAATGCTCTTTCTCGAAAATGAAGCTAACGAGGGGCTTGACATTTCTCTTGTTTTAGCCAATGCACGCGAATATCTTATGATAATGCTGATGGGGCTTTTCCCGTTTATGGTAGTTCAGGTATACGCCAGCACACTACGCGAAATGGGCGACACTGTTATCCCGATGATTGCAAGCGTTGCCGCAATCTCAGTAAACCTTGCATTCAACTATTTTCTTATCTTCGGAGCTTTCGGATTCCCGCGCCTTGAAGTCAAAGGTGCGGCTATCGCAACTGTACTGTCAAGATATGTTGAAATGCTGGTGGTAGTTATCTACACGCACATAAGAAAATCAAAATTCATATTTGCACGCAGAGCATACAAATCACTTTATGTTCCGTTTGAACTGGTTAAAAAGATTGCAATAACCGGTTCGCCACTTATGATAAATGAGATAGTCTGGTCTCTCGGCACAACATTTATCAACCAGTGCTATTCAACAAAGGGTATGTATGCATACGCCGCTACAAACATAAACACTACCGCATGGAATCTCTTCTGCATCATAATGTTTGCGATGGGTACAGCAATATCCATTATTCTTGGCCGCGAGCTTGGTAAGGGCGAGCGCGAAAAGGCCATCGATCTCAATAACAAGCTGCAGTTCTTCAATGTCGTGGTGCATATCGTAATGGGCGGCATACTGGTGTTGACCGCAAAATACATCCCCCTACTCTACGAAGTGGAACCTGAGGTTCGCGAAATTGCAACATCCCTGCTCATAGTTTCGGGCTGTGCATTGCCGATGCACTCGCTTGTTCACGGTATTTACTTTGCCGTGCGCAGTGGCGGAAAAACGTTTATAACTTTCCTTTTCGACAGTGTTTATACTTGGGCTGTCCCTGCTATGATAGCTCTGTGCCTTGTAAAGTTTACAACACTTGGTATCATCCCTGTATACCTTATTGTTCAACTTTCGGATGCGCTGAAAATGACTATCGGTCTGATAATGCTTAAAAGCGGATTCTGGGCTAACACAATAATAGAAAAAACGGCTGAATAATCAGCCGTTTTTTATTATTGTCCGAATTCTTTGAACGATGGATTGCTATTGATGATAAGAGTGCTATACAGGAAAAGCGTATCAGCATTTTCAAAATTGATACCCATCATGCCAAGCAGTGATGAATCTACATAGCGAATATCCACGACATAGATACTGCTGTATCCTTCAGCAAGCAGAGGAATAAGGCTTGAACCGAATGAATCGCGGAATACCACAAGTTCTTTTTGCTCAGTCGCATTAGGATTGTCTATACGAAGCAATGCCTTTGTTCCGCCGAGGAAGATATCATACGGCTCCTTAGACTCAAACTTTTCAAGTGTGTATATCGGGAAAGTCTGATTTGTTTCATAGTCAAACACAGTGCAAGCATCAATAATCTCATTTGTGAGATAGTAAATAGTATCTGCCGGCAGATCAAGTGCTGACTGCGCATGATAAACACCGTAGAAAGGATAAAGAGTATTTATTTTATAATCGCCGCTGATGCGGTCTGCACATCCAAGTGCCGCAGCAATACGATTGACTGTTTCGGCAATTTTTTCCTGGCTCCAATGTGTATCGGTTTTATAATAATCATCGAGCGCCAGCGTGTCAAAAATGTCGATATACTCCATCATCGGAAGTCCATCGCGCATTGCAGTAACCAATTTATCATAGTCAATGGAAAGATGCCCATATTCCTTTGAGAAGAAATAATTCTTGTCGGGAATGATTGAGAGATATACCTTGCCGTTGCTATCCTTTAATAACTGTTCATATATAGCCGAAAACTTGTTTATAACCTTGTCAAGTGACGGCTGGCAGAGTTCTGTATCAACCTTTGCAATATATCCGTCTTCTTCTGCAAATCCGTTTGTTTCCTTAATGTTTACCACATTAAAGCGATACCATGTATACAGTTTACGGAAAGCCTCGCGGAATGGGAACTGGTCAACGGTATAATCATCAAAATCGCCTATGGTCTCGCCACTTGCTACGCCTTGCCATGAAATCTCGGGAAACTGTGCAAGCGGTCTGCGCTCACTTTCTGACATTTCAACAGGTTTATGAAGCAGGCAAAGCACAAAAAATCCAAAAATCAAGAGGCAGAATACTACTGTGGTCACTATATTTTTAACTTTCATATTTACCTCCTTAGAATCTAAAATACAAGAATGGGCTAAATGAGCCGTTAACAAAGCATGCTGTAACAATTATAAGCAGCACTGCAACAAACACAGGCTCAATCACATCAATAACCGTGCATGCTTTTTTGTTCTCTTTAAGCTTAAGCACTGCATTTTTAACAAGCGGAGTTGCGCCGATAATACCAACGATAAATACTACGCCATAGCTTGAGAGATAGTATGCGGTCTCCTTTGACCAAAGCGGAACGCCAAGCGTACCGAACATACCACCGATATCGCTGAGTGCCTCAGCAAGGTCTGCAGCATTAAACACAACAAAGCTTATCATAACTGCGACAAGCACGTATATGTGCGAGAAAACGCGCGGTATCTTCTCAAAAAACTTGTTTAGTAAGAACTTTTCAAGCATCAGGAAAAGCGCGAAATAAAGTCCCCAAATGATGAAAGTCCAAGCCGCACCGTGCCAAAAGCCGGTAAGCAACCATACAACAAGTGTGTTGAAAAGCCAACGCCACTTTAAAACACGGTTGCCGCCAAGCGGGATGTAGACATAATCGCGGAACCACGTGCCAAGCGACATATGCCATCTGCGCCAGAACTCAGCAACGGTTTTGGAAATATAGGGATAATTGAAGTTTTCAAGGAATCTGAATCCAAATATTCTGCCAAGACCTATTGCCATATCGCTATAGCCCGAAAAATCAAAATAGATATGCATGGAAAATGCAAGTGCATAAAGCCAATAGAATACCACCGACTTATCATCAGATGCACGGAAAGCATTGCAAAACTCATAAAGCACGTCCGCAATAAGCACTTTCTTGGCAAGACCTATCGCAAATCTGGTTGCGCCTGTGCCAAAGTTGTCAAACGAATGCTTTCTCTCGGTGAGATCCTCTTCAACTGTGGTATAACGCACGATAGGACCTGCAATAAGCTGCGGAAAAAGTGCAACATATGTCGCAAGACGAACAAAGCTTTTTTGCACCTTGGCATCGCCGCGATAAACATCTATTGTATAGCTGAGAGTCTGAAACGTGTAAAAGCTTATACCGATAGGCAATGCTATGCCGAGAAGCGCTATATCCGATTTGAAAATGGCGTTTACGTTCTCAATGAAAAAATTAGAATACTTGAAAAATCCAAGCATCAAAAGGCTGATCGTAACAGAAGAACCAACCCAGAACTTTGCCCACTTGGTGCCGCGACATTTATCAATAAGCAAACCGTGAATATAGCTTGAAAGACATGCAACAAGCATGAGAATAACATACACGGGCTCTCCGTAAAAGTAGAAGAACAGGCTTGAAATAAGCAGAATAAAATTCTTCAGCTTAAACGGTACTATAAAATAAAGCGCGATTACTATCGGTAAAAAATAATATAAGAATGGAATACTTGAAAATAGCATTGTGGTTCCCTTTCATTAAAAATGGCATGGTCAACATTGCCATGCCATTCTATTGTCAGCAATTAATCGAGAGCCATGCCTCCCATATCGCCGCCCTCAGCGGGTGCGTCATATGATTCGGGGCACATGAGAAAGAATACAGTGTTGTTAATTGCGCCGCATACGGTCTGATCAGCTGCAACACAGATGTTCCAACGAACATTTGCATTGTCAGTGAGTCCCTTCATGAAAGCGTTTACATCGGCGCCCTCAGGAAGCTCAAAAACATAACCAACATAAGGAATAGAGCCAATCATAGGAGCAAACATTGCACCGGACTCAAAGCCCTTTACCTCGTAATTTTCAAATCCGGAAAGATATCCCTCTTCGATAGGCATTGTACCTGCCATGAACTGGTTGATAGGAAGAGAAACAGCCGCATTTGCAAGTTCTTCAGCAGTTGCGCCGGGATTTGCAAGCTTTGCAGAAGAAAATGCGTTCCAGTGCTGTCCGCCAACAGAATCGCCGTCAATCTTAGGTGCGGTTATGTTCACTGCAGGGGTAGTTACCTCTGCAGGTGCTTTAGTAGTTTCAACAACTACTGTGGTTTCGGGAGCTACAGTTGTTGTAGCAACGGTAGTTGTTACAACAGGCTCGGTGGTGCTAACAGGCTTAACAACAACCTCTTGAACTACAGGAGCCTTAGTAGTTGCAACAGTGGTAGTTTCTACAGGAGCCTCGGTCTTTGCAGGAGCTTTGGTGGTTGTTTCTGCTTTTGTAGCAACAGCGGTGGTAGCTTCGGCAACCTCTTCGGTCTCCACTGCCTCGGTCTCAACCTCGCCGCCGATTTCTTCTTCGCCTTCTCCCATTTCAGGCATTTCATAGGTTTCGGGGCACATGAGGAAGAATACAGTGTTATCAATTGCACCGACTACAGTCTGATCAGCCGTAACACAGATGTTCCAACGGGGATTTGCATTTTCGGTAAGACCGCTTATAAATGCATTTACATCAGCACCGTCAGCAAGATCAAATACATAGCCAACGTATGCGATAGAACCAATCATAGGAGCAAACATTGCGCCGGACTCAAAGCCCTTTACTTCATAGTTTTCAAATCCGGAGAGAAGTCCCTCTTCGATAGGCATTGCGCCACCCATAAACTGGTTGATTGAAAGAGTAACGAGCTTGTTTGCAAGCTCCTCAGCGGTTATATCAGGGTTAGCAGTCTTTTCTTCTACAAAAGCCGCCCAGTGCTGACCACCAACGGTATTTTCATCAACTTCAGGAGCGATAGTGCCGTCTTCTACAGGTTCGGTGGTAGTTACAACCTCATCGGTAGTAACTTCTGAGTCCTTGTTGCCACACGCAACAAGACCAATGCTAAGAGTAAAAATGAGCAATGCGATAAGAATCTTTTTCATTTTTTTAATACCTTTCTTGCTTGTTTCTATCATTTGTCGGTGAATCTTTTAAAAATCCTCACCTAAAAATAAATTTTTATTATTTTATTTCACGATAATTGCGAAGGGTAAGTGATGGGAAGTAACAAAGCAGGATTTCCTCAGCGGTTGCGCCTGCATTTGCAAGATCATATATACCGTATTGACTAAGTCCAACGCCATGTCCCCAACCTTTACCGGCAAAGATGAATGTATCATCATCAGCAGTAACTGTCTTAGTGATACGCTTTAAGATTACTCCAGGCTTTGAATCGACATCGGCATAATAACAATCATCGCCGTCAGCCACAAGAGCTGTGCCCGTATCAACGCGCGTTTTTCCATTTGAGGTCATAACATGTATGCGGCTTGTGTCAATATCTTCAAGCCCGTTTGCAGTGAGGGCTTGTCTGCCATCGCCAATATCAGAATAATCACCTGTGGTAAAGCTGAAAGTGTTATCCATATCTATATTTACCACTTCATCATAACTGTATGTAAGGCTTCCCTTTCCAACAACGAAATTTGCGCTGTACAGATACCGTGTGAGTGCAGTACGTATCTTATCGCACCTCTCAATGGTAACCTTGTTATTATCAGAATCGGTGATCGTTATTGAATAAACATATGTTCCCTTTCCGGAAAAACTGTTTATCTTTATATCCTCGATGGTTGAGCCGGTAAGCTTTGAGTATCCGCGATTGCGTAAATATGCGGCAAGATCAGTACCGCTGACCTGTGTCACCCAAAGTCCGTTGCCATACTTTGAATACCGCTCCCAGGGGGTATATATCGGTTCAAAATATGGAGTATCCGTGCCACCCCAGGTATCCTTTGCCGAGGCGGTATATCCACCGGTAGAGGACGAATAATACGTAGTGACTATCTCATCTCCATAGCAAAGAACAATTCCACTGGTGCTCTTAACCGCGTCAAACACAGCATCATTAGCATCATTTATACCGCGATATACCTGACAGTGAGTAGCATTGCAGATATCAAAGCCATACGCTGAATAGTGACGGTTTTTATTCTTTATGGTATATCCGCGAACACTTATCGCAAATGCACGAAGGGCTTCTTTAGGCCACCGTGGGCTTACCTCATACGGAACTACACCTGCGATATAATCATCAAGCGGCAGCATATTGGTAAGTGAAACACCGTCTACTTTGCCATTGATATATCTTTCATATGCAAACACCCCGTCGTAAAGTCGCCCGGCGGGAGTTCTGAGATACTGTTTTTCATCATTTTTAGGAAGTGCAGACAGACCCAGTTTGCGCTTTCCGCCATCGTCAAACTCAAAATGAATCACATCGGTCAGCGGATCAACTATCATAACTCCTGTATCCGAGGGTTTGGCAACTGTCATTTCAACATTACCAGCCAAAATCGGAATTGTTGCAAGCATTTCATCTATACGAGCCGCCGATGAATAGTCGCCGATGCGAACCTTGTATACTCCGTCTATATATGCAATAAACGGGTGCATATCGCTTTTTTCCTGTGTCAGGAACTCTTTTACTATCGAAAGCATCACATCTGCCTTTTCAAGCGTGTCAAAATCTTCTTTGACCTCAATATGATATCCACCGATAACACAATCTTTAGAACCGTTAAAAATAGAATAGGTGTACGCCGTTTTTGAAAGATTATCGTCGCACACCACCGAAACTTTTGGTAACTCTACTGTAAATATTTTCTCATAAGAACGCTCTGTATCTGTCGCAGTAACTGCGTGCACGGAGAAGCCCACCGTGCTGACAGTTTCAAAGCCGACAGTAACGTCACTGCCGTACATAAGTCCGACAGTGACGTACTCAGGTTCTACCTCGGCCGCGGATGCGGTAAGCGCACCTGCACCAAACAAGCTGCTGAACAGAACGCCTGCACAGCTTCCGATCATAAGTACAGCAAGAATCCATACCATGACCTTTACCCAAAACTTGTGTTTCATCACAGAGCCCTCCTTTCAAAGATTCATAGTTTATTTATTTGTTTTTTATTATAACCGCGATTATTATACCAACTATACCGACAGCTAATAGTGAAATAGCTCCAATTAACCAAGGGTTAGCCGTTGAAGAAACAAGAATTGCTGTAGGTCCATCGGCAGCGCCAATAATACCAACGCTCACTTGTTTATCACCTCGCCACTTTCATCCTTAATTATATAGTCACCGCGCACCATTACCCATGCGCCGCCCTCAAGCGTAGTGATTCCTCTGCCATCATCACGGGGAATAATAATTGTATGGTTATTCGGCACTGCCTCATCATTATAGATGTCGGTGCCGGCAGTGGTGTCTGCAACTCCCTGCTCTTCCCATTTTACTGTAAATGGAGAAACAACCTTTGTCGAACCGGAACGAACGATGACCTCACAGGAATTAACAGATGCATAAAGCGTTTCGCCCTCTTTAAGATTAACAGTATTGTATCTTGAGCCAGTATTCACAGTCCCCTCCGGATATTCCTCCTCGGGTTCAGGCTCAGTAGTTTCAGGCGGAGCGGTAACTGTAACATCACCGATATCCGCGCCAGATACTGCATCATTTATCATGTCTTTTATCTGAGGAAGAAGCACCTCATTTACATAGCTGAGTGAAATCAAAGGGTCGTCTTCAGACGAATATGTAGCGGCATAAACGCAAAGTGCGCAAAATGCCAAAGCGACCGCAAGAAGCACGCATGCGACTATTTTAATTATTTTTTTCATGTGCACCTCCATTTAAAGTAACATACAGATTATATTATACAGCATATGTTGCCGAAAAGGAAGTCTTTTTGTCAAATTTGCTTATGAAATTTTTGGTCAGTTCTCTTTGTCGATACCAATATTGTTAGAAAGCGTACCTGCACTTTTTATCGAGCCATGACCAAACTTCTTTCTTATATCATCCATCACACGTTCGCGTTTTTCTATTTTCTCATCGGTTTTAGCATCATCAAAAAAGCCAATCTGCTCAGCGGTGTCCTCCGGAACAAGACCTGTTCCTGTTACTGTGAGTGCACGGATGCCAAGACGCGGATTCCATTCATTACGCAAAAGTTGTGCTGCCGCTTCGCGAAGTTCACGTGCAAGCTGAGTGGGAATCGCAAGTTGCGCTTGCCTCTGTACAGTGACAAAATTCTCATCCTTTATCGAAAGCTGCACTGTAGTACACTTGACATGCTTTGCACGCATACGTGCCGCGGCAAGATCACAAACGGCATCAAGTCCGCACATGAGATCATCCATTCCGTAAAGATCGCGCGAAAATGTCATACCATTACCAACACTTTTAACCTGATGCTTATCATACACACTTCGCACCGGATCATCATCTTTGCCGTTAGCATATGAATGAAGCATTCTGCCAAGTTTGCCAAGCTTATATTCGAGAAAATCCGGACTTGTATTTGCAAGTTCTCCGATAGTCTTTATACGCATATCGGCAAATATTTTTGCCGCACTTCTGCCAACATAAAGCAGGTCTTTTACTGGCAGATTCCATACTATATCTTTAAAATGCTCACGGTCGATAACACTTACAGCATCAGGCTTTTTCAAATCACTGCCAAGCTTTGCGAATGTTTTATTAAATGAAACTCCCACCGAAACAGTAAGGCCGGTTTCACGCTTGATTCGTTCACGCAATGTATTTGCAATAGTGATTCCATTGCCGAAAAGTTTTTCAGATGCACTGACATCAAGCCATGATTCGTCTATACCAAACGGCTCTACAAGGTCGGTGTACTCACGGTATATCTCATTAACTTCGCGTGAAAACTTTTCGTACAAGTCATGGTGAGGTGGCACAAGCACTAAATTCGGACATTTTTGTTTTGCCGCCCATATGGTTTCAGCAGTTACAACACCAAAGGCTTTCGCCTTCTCATTTTTAGCAAGGATAATACCATGTCGCTTGTCCGGATCACCGCAAACCGCCATCGGATATTCAGCAAGCGAGGGATTCAGCACTGTCTCAACCGATGCAAAGAAACCGTTAAGATCAGAATGAAGTATTGTTCTGTCCACACGCTCACCTCTTTCTTATACTATCTTTTTTTCTTGAAAAATTCTTGAAGTAATGTGCGACATTCCTCTTCCATAATGCCGCCGACTATTTCCGGTTTGTGATTGAGCGGATATCCGTTTAAATCAAGCACGCTGCCAAACGCGCCCGCGCGTTTATCATATGCACCAAACACTACACGCTCAATACGGCTATTGACAATAGCTCCTGCGCACATCGGGCAAGGCTCAAGAGTGACATAGAGCGTACAACGCGGCAATCGCCAACCGCCAAGCGCCTTGCAGGCAGCATCAACCACCATAGTTTCTGCATGGCAAAGCGCATTCTTAGCAGTTTCTCGCAGATTATGTGCTCGCGCTATTATTTCACCGTCATGCACAACAATTGCGCCAACGGGGACCTCATCAATTTCAGCAGCAAGACGCGCTTCTTTAAACGCCTCGCTCATATAATACAAATCGTCATTCATAAAAGTTTCCTCAAATGAAAAATCGAGTCAAAAACAAAGCTATGACAAAAAACGGTGTGATAACTTCTTTTCCATCCTCTTTATTATGGGTAACAAGTACACTGCCTATATCTGCAAGCAAATTACTCTTTCTCAGCAAAACAGCGCTTATCACAAAAGCAACAAGTATTACTGCCAAAGCGATATACTGCGCTCCGCCGGACAGATATGACAAAAGCAACGAGGTAAAATTATTGAGAAAATGCAAAAGCATGCCAAGATATATGCACTCGGTAACATACACAAGTGAAGTTATAAGTATTCCGGCAAATGCTACATACAGAATTTGCGCGGTGCTGTGCATTGCCGCAAAGACAAGTGCTGTCACATATATACCAAGCCCGCTGTATTTTGCAAATGAACCGAGTATGCCACCGCGAACGAACCATTCCTCAAAGAAAGCCGGAATGATGCAAGAGAATACGAGTGGATACAAGAATTGACTGCGATGTGCGGCAGTTGTTGCCTGTGTCCCATCCGAGAACAACAAAAAGCTGATCGCCGATAAAATCGCGCATCCTGAGATACAAAGCACAAAGAAAAGTGCATAATCCTTCTTCTTGTATTTGACAGTGTTACAATCTCTTGAACCAAAGGTTTTGCCGCGGTACTTTTGTTTGAACAAAAGCATTGGCAATGTGCATGATATTATGCCTGCAAATGCAACCCACTTAGGAAGAAAAAAAGCGAAGGCAAAATTCACACATAGCCACATAAGTAGCATGAGGGATGCAATATTTCCAGATTTGAGTTTTGACATAGTACACCTATAAACTAAAAAATCAGCCGTCCCAATGTAGGACGGCTGAAATAAAGACAATTAGTGAACGATTGCGCGCTCAGTATCCTTATCAAAGAGATGGATTCTGGCAGTATCAAGAGCGATCTTGATCTTGTCGCCTGCTCTTGCCTGGCTACGAGAGGATACGCGTGCGATCATCTTCTGCTCACCAACGGTGAGGTAGAGATAGATTTCAGCGCCCATAAGCTCGGTAACTTCAACATCAGTTTCAATTACGCTGTCAGCAAGGCTGGAAAGATACATGGGCTCGTCATGGAGACACTCAGGACGAAGACCTGCGATAACTTCTTTACCGATGTAATCATTGAGAACACCGTCAGCAGTCTTCTCTGCAGGAAGCTTAATTCTGTTTTCTTCGAAGCAGAAGAATACTTCGTCGCCCTTCTTCTCAAGCTTACCCTCAAGGAAGTTCATCTGAGGAGTGCCGATGAAGCCTGCAACGAATACGTTGCAAGGAGAATCATAAAGGTTCTGAGGAGTATCAACCTGCTGAATGATACCGTCCTTCATAACTACGATACGAGATGCCATGGTCATAGCCTCGACCTGGTCATGAGTAACGTAAATAAAGGTTGTACCTACTCTCTTGTGAATCTTGGTGAGCTCGGTTCTCATCTGTGCACGAAGCTTAGCATCGAGGTTAGAGAGAGGCTCGTCAAGAAGGAATACCTTAGGATAACGAACAATAGCACGACCGAGCGCTACACGCTGCTTCTGACCACCGGAGAGAGCCTTCGGCTTTCTATCAAGAAGGTGAGCAATGTCAAGTACGCGAGCAGCCTCTTCAACGCGGCGCTTGATCTCCTCCTTGGGAGTCTTGCGGAGCTTAAGGCCAAATGCCATGTTTTCAAATACGGACATGTGAGGATAAAGAGCGTAGTTCTGGAAAACCATCGCGATATCTCTGTCCTTAGGAGCAACGTCATTAACGAGTCTATCCTCGATAAAGAGTTCACCCTCGGAAATCTCCTCAAGTCCTGCGATCATACGCAAAGTGGTGGACTTACCGCATCCGGAAGGACCTACGAAAATAAGGAACTCCTTGTCCTTGATCTCAAGGTTAAAGTCTTTAACTGCAGTAACACCGCCGGGATACTTTTTATAAATATGTCTAAGGGATAAGCTTGCCATTCTTTAGCATCCTCCGTTTATGTGCCTGGTTTTAGGCGAAATTTTACATATAGTATTATATCAAACTTTTAACAAAAAGCATAGTGGGGAAATTCCCAAACTTTATGTTCCTGCTTTGTGAAATTTGCACAACTCGTTTTACCGTGGTGATATAATCGCCTCGGCTTTGACAATATTTGTTCTAATTTATTAGAATTTAATCATTCTTAGAGCGCATAGTCAACCCTATGCGATGCTTTACGGCATCTATACTTTTTACTCTTACGGTGATTACATCGCCAACGGTAAGAACATCACTTGGATGTTTGACAAATTTGTCGGCAATCTCAGATATATGAAGCAGACCGTCCTGATGCACCCCAATGTCCACAAACGCACCAAAGTCAACAACATTACGCACTGTTCCGCGAAGCTCCATACCCTCTTTAAGATCTTCGAAACTCATTACATCGGCGCGAAGTACAGGAGCCGGTAAGCCTTCACGGATATCACGACCGGGCTTTTCAAGTTCGGTACATATATCAATCAAGGTAGGCTCACCGATACCGAGTTTTTCTGCAACCTTTGCTGCTCCCTCGCGCTGAACTTTGCCGGAAAGTCCACCAAGTCGCAACGCACGCACATCGTCCTCGGTGTAATCAAACATTTTGAGAAGTCCGCGTGCCGCAGTGTATGATTCAGGGTGAACGCCCGTGCAGTCAAGTATCTCCTCGCCACCGCTTACCCTGAGGAAGCCGGCGCACTGCTCAAACACCTTATCGCCAAGACGCGATACCTTTTTCAGTTCTTCGCGGTTTTTGAATGCGCCCTTCTCCTCACGGTATTTTACAATATTCTTTGCACATGCCGCACTGATGCCGGCGACATAGGAAAGCAACGAGTGCGATGCGGTATTAAGCTCAACACCTACTCCGTTTACGCAGTCTTCTACAACTCCGCCAAGTGCAAAATCAAGCTTCTTTGGCTGCATATCGTGCTGGTACTGACCTACACCTATAGCCTTTGGCTCTATCTTTACAAGCTCTGCAAGTGGGTCGATAAGACGGCGTGCAATGGAAACTGCGCTTCTCTCAGTTACATCAAAGTCAGGAAACTCGTCCTGCGCAAGCTTTGATGCAGAGTAAACAGATGCACCGGCTTCACTGGTGATAACATATTTTACATCCTGCGGAATAGTCTTTAACGTATCAGCTATAAACTGCTCACTCTCACGCGACGCTGTGCCATTACCGATAGAGATAACGTCGACACCGTGACGGCGGATAAGGTCAACCACCTTGCGACGGCTCTCTTCGATTTTTTCATACGGCTTTGTTGGATAGATAACCGCAGTTTCAAGCACCTTGCCGGTTTCGTCAACAACCGCAAGCTTACAGCCTGTTCTGTAGCCGGGGTCATAGCCCATTACAACCTTACCGCGTACCGGAGGCTGCATGAGAAGGCCACGGAGATTACTTGCGAAAACGTCAATTGCACCATCGGATGCAGTATCAAAGAGGTCGGAGCGTATTTCACGCTCGATTGCCGGAGCAATAAGTCGCTTATATGCATCAACTATTGTGGGACGAAGATACTGAACCGCTTCGCTTTCCTTGTTAGTAATTATTTCACGTTCGAGGTATGCGTATACAGTTTCCTCAGGAACATCAAGTGAAACCTTTAAAAATTCCTCGCGTTCGCCACGCGCGATAGCGAGATAACGATGAGGACGAACTTTGTTTACAGGCTCGGAATAGGTGTAATACATAGAATAAACCGAGTCTTCTTCTTTTGCCGCAGTAGTAGTAAGCATGCCAAGACGCGCGCTTCCCTCACGGATGGTCTTTCTGAAAGTTGCATTCTGCGCAATGTCCTCTGCAATGATATCGCATGCTCCTGCAAGGGCGGCATCAACATCCGGAACTTCTTTTTCAGCATCGACAAATTCTTCTGCCGCAGTGCGTATTGACGGCTCATAAGTTGCTTCACACGCAAAAATAAGCATTGCAAGTGGCTCAAGCCCGCGCTCACGCGCAACAGATGCACGTGTTTTACGCTTTTGCTTATAAGGGAGGTATATGTCCTCAAGCTCATTAAGCGTTTCAGCCGCTTCAAGTGCTGCTACGATCTCATCTGTAAGCTTGCCCTGCTCTTCTATTGATGCACGGATCGCTTCTTTGCGCTCCTCAAAGCGGCGAAGATAATCCAATCGCTCATAAAGATCACGAAGCTGTACGTCGTCAAGGCTGCCTGTTACTTCCTTACGGTAACGTGCTATAAATGGTATTGTATTTCCCTCGTCAATAAGCTCGACCGCCTTTTGAGTCTGCCACTCTTTGATTCCAAGTTCTTCTGTCAGTTTCTTAATAATGTCCATTCTATTTTACCAAACCTTCAAGTTTTTTTATTTCATCATTGTTAAGATATCGCCACTCACCACGCTGAAGTCCGTCAAGCGTAAGAAACGCAAATCGGATACGTTCGAGATAGTGTATGCGGTTATCCACTGCATTAAACATCAGTTTTATCTGGTGATATTTGCCCTCGGAAAGTGTTATCTCCCCTGAAGTATCATCAATCATTTTTACTGTACACGGCTTTGTTACATATCCGCCTATGTCTACGCCATTTTGAAGCATACAAAGGTCCGCTTCACTCGGCTTTCTCGCACACTCAAAGCGGTATACCTTTTCAACATGCCGCTTAGGTGAAAGCAATGTGTGCGCCAACGGTCCGTTATCGGTAATAAGCATAAGCCCAAGCGTGTTCTTATCAAGTCTGCCGCACGGAAACACGTCAAACTTTGTCACTTCTTCGGGCAAGAGGTCAAGCACTGTCTTGTCTTTTTTATCCTCGGTAGCACTTACATATCCGTCAGGTTTATTGAGCAAAACATATGTATTGCGGCGGTAGCGAACTACCTCTCCGCAATATGTCACTGTGTTCTTTTCGGGGTCAACGGGTGTATCTGCCCGTTTGACAGGTACTCCGTCAAGAAGCACCTCGCCTCGGCGCACGGCTTTGCCTGTTTCCGAGCGAGTTGCAATTTTACATTCCGATAAAAATTTGTCTATTCTCATAAAACTATATCATAAAAAACATTCGGCTTAAACATGCGACAAAAATTATCATCAAAATTATCGCCGCAACAAGTCCGACTATAAATCCTTGTAAAAATAATTTTCCCATAATGCTTTGGCAAGCATTATTAGTATGGGCAAAATATAAAATAATAGTCTAAATTAATGATTACGCGATTAACGCCGCGATGCGGCTACACCTCATCAGTCAGCTACGCTGACAGCTTCCCCTCAAGGGGAAGCCTAAAAATCTGTAAAAAAGACGGGTTCCCCGGCTTTTTTACTCCTTAAAGGGGCGGTCGCGGTGAGCGACATG
>JAFQDK010000045.1 GCA_017399305.1 Clostridia bacterium | reverse complement strand
TTTTTCGCATGGGTTAACATATATAATCTGATCGTCACGAAGTCCGTTAAGATAGAGTTCAAGGTCCTCTGCCGCACGGTCATTAAGCTGAACAGAACGGAGATTTTTCATATTACGGAAAGTTTCCATATGCTGAGCATGCGAGCCGCAAAGATGTATCATACCGCCATGCTCATACTCGCCGAGAATATCATTGTCAAGGTCTGCAATAAAATCACGGTACATCGCAGTACCGATGAGCTGAGTTGTACATCCGCAAAGCTGACCGTATCCCGGAGGTTGCGTTCTCTCCCATGAAATAACGGGCTGAAGCTGCTCTTTCGGAATATTGTTTACATACCATCTGTGAAGTGTGCGTATAAGGATGTTTATCACATCAAGGTCGTGACGAACGGCGTCCTCGTCCTCATACATTGCAATAAGCGCCTCCTGACCGTACAGATTCAGTAAAATATTCAAAGAGCTTGAAAGAGTTGGCAAACCAAAAAGCGGAAGTTTTACATCTGCATCCAAAAACGCATTGACCGCACGCTTTGAAAGCTGCCATGTTTCATCTTTATCAAGATCGGGCATTTCAAGTGAGCCGATAGGAGTTTTTAAATAATCTGCATTCCACTGTCCTACATGGTGATATACGTTTGCACCGAGCATTTTATCTATGTAATGCACACCGTATGGCGGATATTCAACGCATACGGGTGTAAACCCGTCAGGTTGTGAGCCTCTCTGCGTAAGCATAAGTTCAAGGCAATCGATTACCCAATTTTCAGGCTCGGTGTACATATACCAATTATCCTTAGGACGTGGCACTATACCATGCAAGGTAAACACCTTGCGGCTATTGTACTCGTCTTTCTTGCCGTCAAAAAGTGCATTCATTCGGTCAAACCACATATCCCTCTTTGCGATAAGTGCTTTGTCATTCAAATATGCGTGTGCCTCGGCTGACAGTTTTTTCATAGTTCACCTCTTTATTTTGCTTTACAATACTCATAAGCGAGATTCGCCGCACTTGCCGCATCTGCAGTGTATGCATCTGCACCTATCTGCTTACAGAAATCATCGGTTACAGGAGCACCGCCGATCATAATCTTTACATTATCACGTATACCTGCCGCCTCTGCAGCCTTTACTACGTCCGCCATTACACCCATTGTAGTGGTGAGGAGCGCAGAACAGCAGATAACATCACAGTTTTGCTCAATTGCAGTTTTTACAAAAGTTTCAGCAGGAACGTCGGTGCCAAGGTCAATGACCTCAATGCCCTTGCCCTCCATCATCATCTTTACAAGGTTTTTGCCGATATCGTGGAGGTCGCCGTGAACGGTGCCAAGGCAAACTTTACCAATATTGGTTACGTCGCTTGCCGCAAGGTAAGGCTTCAGAATCTGTGCTCCCATATTCATGGCTCTTGCAGCCACAAGCACTTCGGGGACAAAAATCTCATTGTTTCTGAATTTTTCACCGATAATGCCCATGCCGCTAAGCAAACCCTCGTTGAGAATCTTTTCAGGGGCGCATCCCTCATCAAGTGCCGCCTGCACAAGTTCTGCTACAACCTTACCTCTACCCTGCTGCATTTTTTCGGAAATGTCACTCAATAATACCATTATTTTATCTCCTTTTATATTAAATGTTTTTTTATTTTCTTTATACTGACTTGGGGTTTTGCCTGTGTAATTTTGAAAATTCTTGTAAAAAGAACGCACGTCACGCATTCCACACTCTTTTACAATCTGTTCAACAGACATGTCCGTTTCACGCAAAAGCCTGCAAGCGTGATTCATTCTCACTCTTCGCAAATACTCAGAAAAGGATTCTCCCGTGAAATCCTTGAACAACCTGCTAAACTGCGATTTGCTTATATATAAACTCTCGGCAAGTGTTTCAAGTTTCAGCTCACTGTCCGAAAAGTTTTCCATAACCATTCGCACCGCCACGCTTGCATAATGCCATTCTTTACCCGTTTCAAACGGAACATGCTCTGCTTTTTCTATATACCTTTTAAGAGTAATAAACAACACAGAAAGCTCTGCACGCACGACTTCTTGCCAATCCTGCCGTTTTTCGGCTACCTCACTTGAAATGGCGCCTAAAGTTTGCATAACGCTTTCATACGCCGATGCGTTCAAAGTAGCATATGCAATTACAGAACCTCCGCAAAAAACGCCATAACAAAAGCGCTGGTTTCCCATATCGGAAATGTCTCCCGAAAACCAATCATTAATATCCAAAAAAACTCGAGAAATGTATAGTTTATCTGCAGACTCATTAACATAGCAATTATGAGGAATATCGGGCGGTATGATAAATATATCTCCCTTGCGGCAAGGAATGGATTGCCCGAATATCTGGCAAATTCCGCCTCCCTCTGTGATAATATCAATCTCGAAAACCTCATTTGAAACAAGTTGTTCGGATACAAACTCGGTCGGTAAAACCGTATCGCAGCACAAAGTATCAAAGCGGAGCGGAACATTTCTGAGAATCTCCGACTTTTTAATCCATTTCGGATGTTGCGTATATTTTAACATACATTTCTCCTTTCCGCCGTTGTGATAATCCACTTTGATTATACCAAATAGTTTTTAAAAAAAATATAGGGTTTTCTCCCAATTTACATTTATGTGTGAAACTATACCACACCACTGCTGCTGTTATAAACAATCTAAAACGGAGTTAACTTTTGAACATTTTTATTGGAATGTTTGAGGTTGAACTCCGTTTTTTACTTGTCATATCAATGCTTCCGAGTTTTTTTGCTAATTGGACAGCAAATTTGTAAAAATATCAATAAAAAAACGATTACCCTATTTTGCACCCCCTCCCCTCTTTTAAGCCGTAAATTTTGCACCCCCTTTGAGCGAAAAATGTGCAATTTGCACCCCCTCCCCCTCAAAAAAGGGGCGATTTGCACCCCCTGTTTTTTCTATCAAAATATGCGTTCTCACACAGTCAATATCACGGAAAACGTGAATTTAGCAAAAGAGCCGTATGGTCAAGCTTTGCTTGCCATACGGTTCTTTGCTTTGTTGTAACTGCAGTTATAGGTGCATAATAAATTCGCAAGATTTGCTAAAATATCCAAGCTGAATAGGTGCTTTTCATCTATAAAATAACTGTTTTTAGGGATATTTTAATCAAAAATTCAAACTTTTGACGTGGGTTGGTGGAGGAGATAACGATATACCCCTGCCCCACCCTTTCCATCTTACCGCTCTACTATTCCGTATTTTATTTTAATACGGTTCAGTTTTTCTATCATCGGTTCGGCAGCGAAAAAGAGGAAGAATGCCGTTGAGGTTGCGTGGATAAGGTCAAACGGAAGTCCGAGTGCAGATGCAGAAACAAACATTTCAACCTTGGGTGTCGCCTGCCATATCAGCACGGAAGCCGGGTTCATGATGCCGCCGTAGATGACGAGTGTTGCAACAAAGCCGAATATACAAAGCGATAGTTTGCTTTTTCTAAGCAAACCTTTTTTCGCAAGCACTCCTGCAAGAAACCCTATAATACCGAATGCAAACATCTGCCACGGAGTCCATGGCCCTTGCCCGAAAAAGAAGTTCGAAACAAAGCCGGTAATTGCACCGACCAAAAATCCTGTTTCACCGCCAAAACAAACTGCGGCAATAATGACTATCGCCGTGACGGGTTTGAACTGCGGAAGCATAAAAAATGCCGCTCTGCCTGCTATGCCAATTGCACACAGCACGCTGATTACAACAAGCTCTCGTGCTTGCGGTTTTCTCCCCTCAAACACCATGCAAAACGGTATCAGCGTTTCGAGGATAATAAGCAGACTAATGAAATAATACTTTCTGTCGCCAAGATAATACACACCGACAAAAACGGTAAGCGGAATCAAAACCAGAATCGCAAGCATTGCGTAAAGCGTGCGTTTTGTGAGTTTTTTATCGCTTTGCAAAGGCTGAATTTGTTCGTTTGCGTTTTTTTGCGACTTTTCTTTTACCGTATATACAGGCGGCTTTTTGCCGCTTTTCTTTTGCACTTTTCTGCCGAGTGCCGCTAATATATCGGAAAGCAAAACGGCTCTCGGCAGTTTTTCCCGCACCATACGGTTTACAGAAGTGGTATAAAAATTTTTGCCTGCAAAAAACTCCCTCGGAGTACCTGCACAAGTAATATTTCCGTCAAAGAACAGTGCACATCTGTCGGCATACTCGGCGCAAAACTCAATATCGTGCGACACCATGACCACCGTAACACCGCCATTTTTAAGGCTCAGCAAAATCATAGCGAACTCCTCTTTGAACTGTGCATCCATGCCTTTTGTAGGCTCATCGAGCAGTAATATATCGAGATTAAGTAAAAGCACCTTGGCAAGCGCTGCTCTCTGCTGCTCACCGCCCGAAAGATCATACGGATGAAATTCAAGCAGGTCGGTAATCCTACAAAGCTCTGCGACTTGCGTTATGCGCTCCTTGTCGTCGGTCATCTCACAAAGGTCTGCATAAACCGTCTTTTGGGTAAAAAGTGTTTGCACGTTCTGCGGCAATGCACCAAGTGTACCATGAACACAAATCTTTCCACGGTACGGTGCTCCGAGTCCGCAAAGAAGCGACAGCGTTGTAGTTTTTCCCGTGCCGTTGCCGCCGAGAATTGTCAAAAACTCCCCTTTTTGCACCGTAAGACTCAGCCCCTTGATCACATCGGGAAGATTCTTTTCATAGCGGAACCAAGCATCCTTGATTTCAATAGCAACCTCGTTTTGGGAAAGTTCAAAATCTCTCGGAATTGCACTTGTGTCAAGGGCATGCTTCTCTGTAAATGCATCAAACCACACCCTGCCGTCACGCACACTGACAGGGCTCTCTTCGCCGTCTTCCACTTCAGTATAAATACGCATTGGCGCAGGCAATGCCGAAAGCATCGGATGCCCTATTTCTTTCAACTTTTTGCCAATACGGCACGGAGAACTGTGCATTAGAATTTTCCCGCCGTCCATGACAACAACTCTGTCCGAAACGGCAAAAGCATTTTCAAGACGGTGCTCCGACAAAATAACCGTTATACCAAGCTCTCGGTTGATTTTTTCAAGCACTCCAAAGAACTCCTCTGCGGCAATCGGGTCAAGCTGACTTGTAGGCTCGTCGAGTATCAGCACCTTGGGTTGCATGACCATAACCGAAGCAAGATTCAATATCTGCTTTTGTCCGCCCGAAAGCTCGGTGACGCTTTTGTAAAACCAGCCGTCAATGCCGAAAAACGCCGCCATCTCCGAAACTCTTGCACGGATTTCTGCAGTTGGCAGTCCCATGCTTTCAAGTCCGAAAGCGAGCTCGTGCCACACCTTATCGGTGACAAGCTGATTGTCGGGGCTCTGCATTACATAGCCGATTTTTGACGCCTGCTCTTTGGCATCCATTTCGGTTACCTCCCTGCCGCAGAAAAGGATGCTGCCACATTTAACTCCGTGCGGAGAGATGATCGGCTTTAATAGTCGCAGAAGTGTGGTTTTTCCGCATCCGGATGTGCCGCAAAGCGTTATGAACTCTCCTTGGTTTACGGTGAGGTTGATATTATGGAGTGCATTTTCTTCTCTGTTTGGATATGCAAAGCTTAAATTTTCGATTCGATAAGTTTCCATTTTATCACCTCCCAAATCTCAATAATTATCGGCATGATGCAGAGCAAGAAATATGCAACAAGCAAACTGCAAGTAAAAAGCAGATTTGCTTCAAACTTAACCGACGGAAAATACCTAAAAGAAAGTCCGCCGCATATTCCGCCGATAAAAACATAGACTCCAAGCGCCAAAGAATAAACAAGTGCAAACGCATCACGCTTTGTAAAAACGAAATTGGAAAATGCAGTGCGCCCCTTCCCGCCGTATCCCCTCGACTTCATACTGTCCGAGGTTTCTATAGCATTTTCAAGCGCCCAGGTTACCGTAACGGAAAGCACCGAGAGTGCATTTTTTGCACGGCGAAAAATACTGCCGCTTGACACATCTTTACCTATCGTCCTTTGTGCGTTTGCAACCTGCTTAAGATGCTCATAAAACCTCGGTACAAAGCGGAGCGTCATGGACAGTATCAGCGAAAACGACGGTATCACTCTACCGAAAAGATAAACGAACTTATCACTTGTCATTACCGCATTGTAGCAGGAAAAATGACATATTACGCTCACGAGCATGATCGCAGCCGATATACCGTACAGGATAGATTCAAGAGTTAGCGGATTGCCGCTTGGCAGATACTCAAGTACCGTGACTCCCTCATGGTTGAATGCAGGATTTACAATTGCAGTAACCAGCATCATCGGCAGCATATATAAAAGATTGCTTTTTATAGCCGAAGCGCCCTTCAGCATTACCGAATATGTAAATGCCGCGCATAGCGAAATACATAGGCAAACGGGATGCATAAAGAACATGGAAAAACCTATAACCAATGCAAAGTATGCAAAATTGACTATCGGGTGATATCCTTTAAACTCATTCATCGCGCTGTTCTCCTGCAGAGTTTCCGCCGCCCACATCTTCGCCGAGGTTGCAGGTATATACCCATTCTACTCTGTCTCCCTCTTTCAGTCCGTAACGCGAAGAGCCGTAGTTCGGAAACCAGCCGTTCACCTTGTACATCCATCCCGAACGCTCACCGCAATCGAATTCGTATAGGTTGTTTATCCCCTCAATGTACGCGCTGTTGTAGATCGGCGTATTTACGAACTCCATATGGATCTTGTTTTGCTTCATTTCACGGAGCAAGAGGTTGAACACGCTTTCGCCCTCGTAAAATGTGACCTCCCGCTCGGCGTAAATTACACCGTCCTTTGGTACAAGATCTACCTTGTCTTTATCAAGCCATTCGATGTTGTCAAGTATCGTATCGCAACGCACCGAAAGCGTGCAAGTGCATTGCTTATCGGAAAGTTTTACATTCTGCGGTTCAATAGGCTTAGGCTTGCCCTCGGGTGTCGGGTCGGTCTTGTATTTATCGGTAACAGTGGGGGTACTTTTGTCTGTTTCAAAGCCACGAAGCCCGGGGGCATCACCGCCCCACCAGAAAGCCAAAGCAAGCACTGCTACAATCGCTATCCCGATTAAAACCTTCTTTTTCATAGTTCTCCTAAACAAGTTTTGCAAGTGTAAGGACATTGTAAAGCATATCGGCAACCTCCGCCCTTGTTACACCTTGCTTTGGATTTATCTTAAGTACGCTATCGTCTAAAACGCCCTTGTCATAGCAAAACGCAAGTGAGGAGAGTGCCCAGTCTGACGCTTTTACATAGTCAGAAAATCCGGCAAGAACATTTCTCGCATCGAATTCAGAATACTCGGTATCAACGCCGCAAAGCTTTGCTGCTCTTGCAACCATTACCGCAGCCTCTTCTCTTGTGAGTGTACCGTGCGGATCAAATTCTGTAGCTGAAACTCCTTTGATAATGCCGTAACAGTAAGCGGTATTTACATAGCTGTAAAACCAATCGCTCTTTTTTATATCCTTAAAGCTTCCTCCCGTTTTGAATGGCAGACCAAGAGCATTTACAACAATCGTTGCGAACTCGGCTCTTGTAATAGCGGCATTCGGGTAAAACTGCGTATCCGTTTTGCCATTTATTATCTTTCTTGAAGCAAGTGCTTCGATTGCCTTTTTGTACTTGTGATTTGCAATGTCGGAGAAAGTCTTTTTTATTGCAACAGGTTTAATTTGCACATCGGGGTGCTTTTGAGAAAGCCCCTGCAAGGCGATGTCCTTTGCATCGCTCATGCGATAAAGACTGCTTTTACCCGATTCTGCACGCTCGGCGGCAACCAGTGCATAAAAGCATTGCTCGGTTGCCATGCCGTCTGCTCCCGTCTGCTCTTTTGTATGCTTGAAGCCGCCGCTTGCAAGGCGGAAAGCAAGCATTGCATCAAGCACGGTCTTGCCGTTTTTGACAAAGCGACTGTCGTCAAGCGGAATACCGAGTTCTGTTAGTGCAACCACCATCTGCGCCGCACTTTCGGCGGTTTCTTCACCTTGTGTTGTAAAACCGCCGTTTGCAAGCTGCTTTTTTGACATAAGCGTGAGCGCTTTTTCAACCGCCTCGCTTACATCCTTTCGGTCCAGATATTTTGCAAGCGCCTGCAAAGCCATTGCAGTAACATCACTGTCGGCGTTTTTGCCCGAGAGCGCCCATCCGCCATCTTCAAGTTGCTTTTCAAGAATGTGGTCAACATACTTATTGCGTATGCTACACTTATAATCACCGCTATCAAGAGCAATCAGCGCAAATATCGCACCGTTTACTCCTTGCCACACGGTTTTATCAAAGTCGAGAAGCGGTTTGGTAAGGTCATAGCCGCAAACGTTGGTTGCATCCTTGCCGATTGCGGTTAAAGCAATGACCACACGGGAATACTCGGTATATTTGCGTGAATGAAGCACCCCTTCTTTGTCTTTGACGTAAGTCTCGACATTTTCATAGTACTTTTCAAAATACTCACCGTCTGCCTTGCCGCCACGGGCAAGACCAAGCACTGCCCACTCGCCGCCTACTGAGGCGACGGTTGGATTTTTTGTGCTTTTCAATATGTAATTTGCGGTAGTGTCAATATCTGCGGCTGTAACACTCGGCATCATGCCGAGTGTTATTATGGCACACAGAAATAAAGATAAAAGCTTTTTCATTTTGTCATTTCTCTTACATTCATTGCGATTTTAGCGATATGGCCACGTGTTGCCACATCTTTCGGTGACAGTGTAAAGTCGCTTGTGCCGCCGATGAGTTTTTCTGAAACCATCCAAGCAAAAGCCTCTGCCGCATAGTCGCTTATCTCATCAGAATCCATATATCCTGCAAGGTTTGCTCTGCCTTCTGTGTCAAATCCCTTGAATTTTGCATAGCGGAAAATTACCGCCATAAGCTGCTCACGGGTAATATTTACATCGGGTGCAAATTCGCTTTCGCTGATGCCGAACACAAGACCGTTTTCTTTAGCCCATGCAACCGCATCTGCATACCACGCATCCGTGGGAACATCGTCAAATCCGCTCGCCTTATCCACCTTATTATCTCCGTCAAGGCGGTAAAGCACCGTCACGAGCATGGCTCTTGTCATTTCACCGTCTGCATCGAATTTACCGTCTGTCCCCTGCATCAGTCCGTACTCATAGGTGTATTTTGCCGCCTCATAGTACCAAGCATCTGTGGAAACATCGGAATAGGTGTCCTTTGTAAATGTAAACTTTTTGGTATCTTCTTTCTTTTCCTCTTTTGGCTTACTTGTAGAAGAATCGGAGTAGAACGGGTCGCCGATATCCGCGCCAAGCTGGCAGGTGTATTGCCACTTGATGGTATCATTGTTCTTCACTTCAAACTCGGATGCTCCGTATTCAATGAACGTTTTATTCAGCGTTATCATCCAACCCGAACCGCTACCTGCGTCAAATTCGCCAAGTGCATCATACTCAATGCCTCTCAGCGTAAAGCCGCCAATAGACGAAAGATAAAAGCCGTCCTTGGTTGTACCGGTATACTGATAGTTGTAACCAAGCGCATCAAGCAAACGTATAGTAACATCCGCTACGGTATCACCGTTTGCAAACGGAACTCGCTTTGTACTGATAATCGTACCAAGCGCTTTAGGATACGTTATATTCTCCTCGCCCTCCACTCTCTTGCCGTTATCAACGAAGCTGATTTTTACATAACCTGCAATATCATCCTCATCAATGTCAAAATCAAGAGTGGGCTTTGAAGTTGTTTCCTTTTCCTTGACAGTCAGAGTGATAGTGTGTGCATCACTGTCCGCTCTGCCGTCATTTGCAACCAAGGTAATTGTATAAGTCCCGGTCGCCGCAGGAGTAAAGGTGTAGTATGCATCTATAGGTGCAGCCTCTCCAGCTCCGACCTTTGCGGTATAGGTAAGTGTATCCCCGTCACGGTCAGAGAAAATTCTTGACATGCTGATGGCATACGTACCGCCAAGGCTCACGCTCGCCGCTTTCGGTGCATTTTCACGGATAAAGGGCGCAGTATTGCCGCTTGGGAGCATACCTATGCTTACCGTAATGTCGGGGAGCAAGCTTCGTGTGTTGAAGGTGGTTTTGCTTCCTCTTGTAGTACCTCCGGCATCGGGAATGTTGCGGTGGCTCTCTCCGTCATCTGGGAAAGCAGTAACGCCCATTACACCAACTCCGATATATCCGTCTGTCAGTGTAAATTCGGTTGCTTCGCTGTCCACGGGAACCGTGAATTTTACCGTAGTACCGTACTTTGAGAAGTTGTACTGCTTGCCCTCACTTTTGACAGTGGCATCGCCAAAATTGTAATGGAGATGCACGCTTCCGTCGCCGTCGTAATTGCTCTTGTATCCGGGGTTATACGTGCCTGCGATCTTCGGAATAGGCGTATGCACGCCCACAAGCATAAGGCTCACCGTATCACCTTTTACAATAGGTCTGTCGGGGTGAGTTTCATTCTTTATAACAAGCTCTACCTTGTCTCCACGGACTACCTGATATGCCACGCCCTTATCAGTGGTAACACGGAGAATGTTATTACCCGATACGATAGGTGCGGTATAAACGCCGTCTGTTGCATTGAGAACGGTATAGTTTTCGCCCTTATCCGAAGATACTGCAACCTCTGTTACAGTGCCGTCTGTAAGTGTAGGAGAGAGCATGATCTCGCCGCTTTCGCCAAGGAAATACAGAGTGTCAAATTCGGCATCCCAATGCCTTGCATTTGAGGGAGCATATACAATGCTGCCTACACCGGTTTTGCACTCGATTCCAAAATCAACATCGGGCACCTCATCACCAACCGTTACAACAAAAAGTCCTTTTCTTGCAGGGTCGATAGCACCGTAAAAGCCCTCATACGAGCCACCTTTAACATCAATAGCATCGTATGTAACCTCAACGACCGCAGTGCCCTCTCCTATAGCGGTGAGGGTACGCCAGTTGCCGCTTGCGTTGGTCGTGGGCTGATTTGCATAAGGCGCAAGGCTGACTACGTCATCGCCCGAAACAATATTAAAATGGAAATCAGGTTCAATGATATGATTCTGGTAGCTGTATGTGATGATCTGCCACGTTCTGTATGCTTTAATGGTTTTGGACTGACCGACCGCTAAAGAAAGGTGGTTTTGCTGATTGATATTCAGAAGTACGCTGTCGTCGCCGACCTCGGCGGCATTCGTTCCTGCCGTAGTGTAATCCACTCTGTCGGTCGGAAGTTTATCGCCCTCGCTATACAGAACGGTTACGGAGTTGCCGCGCGTGATATATCCTGCCTTGGTGAGCTTTCCGTCCATCGACACACGGTAGCTGAGGTCACCGCTTGCCGCAAAATAGTGTGTGGATGTGCCGTTGCCGTTATCCACGGTTGCAAGCGGCTCATAGACGGTATATACAAAGTAATTGTTTGTATATTTGAAGAGCTTTGCAATAGCTCCCGTGGTTGTAATAACAGTTTTTGGGTTATTATATGATACTTTAACTGTTACTGTTGTAATATCCGCTGTTACAGTAAGCGTTTCTGCTTTTGTGTTATATACGGAAGTGTTTTCGGGAGAAGCGGTGAAGGTATACTCTTTTTCGGGAACAAGCATAAACCTGCCATCTACACCTACGGCCTTTTTCTCGCCGCAGGAAACACCTACCGTACCCGAAATCGCATCATCATTAAAGTCTACGATCTCTGTGTCCACCTTTTGAAGTGTTACGGTACTTCCGCTTGCCGCAGAAAATGCCATACCGCCAAAGGCAGCATCACGTACCGAAATCTCGGAAATGTTTTCGGGAACGGAAACAGTATACGAAGTGTACCCATCTGCCGCTTCGCCTGCCACACTTGCAAGTGCATCGCCGAGAATATCCACGCCGTTTTCATATCCGCTTGTGATGTAAAATGCGGGCGTTACATCACTCGGAAGTAAAACGGTCATATCATAGGTTACCGTGGAGTTGATGACATTCAGCGTAACGGTGTACGACTGTGCAGAGGTCGCCATAAAGTCGCTTGCGAAAAACTCTAAAATATACGTTCCACCTAGGTTGGGAGCAAAACTGTAATTTGCATCTGCCGCGACTGCCGCTTCGCCATTTATCTTTACACTATAGGTAAGTGCATCGCCGTCTGTATCGGTAAAGATAGGTGCAAGGTCAAGCGTATACGCATTGCCGGCAACGACCTCGGCAGTACCTGTCGTATTCTGCGCATCCGCAAGTGTGGGGATCTCATTGGCTATTGCATAATTTATTGTATAAACAGCGGGATTGTTGCTTGTTGCACGGGGCTTGGAATTATAAAGATACAGCGTCTTGGTCGCTCTTCCGCTTGCAAGTGTGGAGGCGTATGCCGTTGTTGTTCCTACCCCCTGATTAAATCTGTTGCTGTCCGAAATAAACGGCAGTTTTCCGTCACTTGTGGTTGTCTGCGTTAAATTAAACGTAGCGGTGATTTTTCCGTTTATATCATAGCTTCGCGGTAAGGTAACTGTAATTTTTGCGCCGTCAAGCTCAGCATAAAGACCGTCAATTTCCTCGCCGCTTGCATCGGTGAATTTTACGTGGTTTACGCTACCGTTTGACGTTTCAATTCCGAGCCACAAACCACTCTTTGGTGAAAGGTCTGCAGAAACCGTAACCGTAGCAATTTTGCTTGTAACGGTCTTGCCTTCGCAAGATGCTACCGCATAGTAATAGGTTGTACCCACTGCATCGGTTTTGGGAGTATAGCTTGCCTCGGTTGCATTTTCAATCGCCGTGCCGCCCTCGGTAGTCTTGGTTGCATTCGAATACCATTGATACGTTATAGCACTATCTGTAACGCCTGTATATTCTGCTCCCACAGACAAAGTCGGAGCACTCTTGCCGAAAATGCAGAACTTTTCTTCTTCGTCAATTTCGGTTGTAATCTTAACGACAGGCTCCTCGATGGTAACTGTAGCGATCTTACTTATCGCGCCTATTTCGCCACAAGTCGCTACGGCATAGTAGTATGCAGTTCCAACGGTTTTGGAACTCGGTGTAAAACTTGCCTCGGTTGCACCGTCTATAAGCACGCCGCCTTCTGTGCTTTTGATGGTATTTTTATACCACTGATATGTGATAAGTGTGTCTGTAATGCCCGTATATTCTGCCGCTACGGTAAGCGTGGGCACCGTCTTACCTTGCGTGCATTTGATTTCAGTTACACCAAGATCGGATGTGAATATAACTTCGGGAGCCTTTACGGTGACTGTAGAAATTGCACTTGTTGCGCTCAAACCGTCACACTCGGCAATCACATAATAATAAGCAGTACCGATTTCATCGGTTGCGGGAGTGTGGCTTGCCGCGGTTGCATTTTCAATCTCTGTACCGCCCTCGGTAGTCTTTTCGGTATTTTTGTACCATTGATATGTAACAGGTTTTTCGGTTTCTCCGCCAACATACTCTGCCAAAACGGTCAAGGGCTCTGCGGGTTTGCCCTGTACGTATACAGATTCCGCTTTGGAAAGATTGGAAGTAAACTTTACAGCAGGTCCTGACGGTGCCGACAGTTTAAAATGGATAGTATATCTTATATTGGCAACAGGTCGCCCTTGAAATGCAGTAACCGTGCAGTCCATCGTTCCGTTGCCGTCAGACAGTGTGCATTTATTGCCACCGTGCGACAATGTGGCATTACCTGCTCCGCTAAATCCGGCTTGCAAATTTGCAGACGGATCAGTATCCGGTGACAGTGCTATCTCAATCGTTGTGCCGCTTTGCTCGGCGCTGATGATGGATACCGGCGCATATGAACCCTGCAGATATACTTCAAGATACTTCAAGGTGTACGGGCCGACTTGTTGGTCGATAATGTCCAATTTGTTACCGTTTATCGGTAATTCTGCCGCATTTGTGATAATGGGCAGTGTGCAGAGTAACATTACCATACACAGTAGCAATGTTACAATCTTTAAGTGTTTCATTGTTTTTCTCCTTTTGAAACAAAAATTTTTACCGATAGTCACATAAACAAAAAAGCTGCGGTAATTCCTAAGAATTACCACAGCAGCTTTTCTGTGTCTTTCACATTTTGCAGCAAGCACAACAAAGCCCTGCAAAATCCCGCTTTTTTGCGAAGCTATGCAGTGCAAAACAAAACTATTGCTCCTATGTAAAAATACACGGACGGAGCAACATCAGAGCAGGTCTTTTGACTCGCATCTTATATGGATTTCCAAACGGTTTTATACTCTGCCTTCTCAGTTTCCCAATGACCGGCTTTCGCCGACGAGCATAAACTCTTCGATGCATACAGCGACTGGTATCGTCGTGGGTTCTCACCACGTTCCCTTTTCACCGAGTGCACCCATACGGCACACCCGACACTCTGTGTGACTATTCGGTTTTCTAAACTAGTATATCATCATACATATTGCTTTGCAAGTGCAAAATTGTAAAATTTCAAATCAAAATTAGCATCTATACTTACAAAAATATTCTCCTGTACCTCAAAAAATAGCGATTGAAACTCACGGCTATCATGGGTTTTGTGTCCGTGATAGCAAAGATAGCCATATAGTCGAGGACGCGAAAGATGGCAGTTACACGCCGCCTCCACCAGATAAGCACGCTAATTTTGATAGAATTAGCGTGCTTTTACTTTTTCTCCGCAAACGCTTGTGCCACAAGGCTTTGCGAGCTTTTTAAAATACAAAAGCAGCATGTCACTCCGTGGGAATACCTGTTTTCACGAGTGAAATGCTACTTTATTTATTGTTTTTACGACTTTGCCCTAATATTATGAGTAATCTTTTTTTATCGGTACAATTGTTTTTTCACTCCACAATCATTCCTGCAAATCTGTGAAGCAAATGAAGAAAAAAGCAAGGGCTACTATACTGGTACGCGCGATGAGCTCATTCCGATGGGCTACGATCCGTGTGGCAACTGTCATCCTTAACAAACCTAAACATAAAAACCTCCTATGATAGTTTTATACCCTACCATAGGAGGTTTTGTCATTTAACGATACGATTCTCGTATTCTGAATAAATTATTTTACTTTATAATCAGTTTCATAACACGAAGTACATCAATAAGGCTGACTTTACCGTCGTCGTTCATGTCGCCGTTTTCAAGGGAAGTATCATTGAGAAGTGCTTTGATCAGCGTAAGTACGTCTGCGATCGTAACGCCGCCGTCGCCGTTTATATCGCCGTAAACATCGCTATAAACTTCAACCTGCAATTCGGCTTTCAAACCGCTTGTATTGGTAATGCCATCTAATAGAACAGGACCGGCATAGAAAGTATAAGTTCCTGCCTTCGTGCTATTATAATCTTCGCAAATCCACTCTGCAACATACAGCTCGGTTTTTGAACCGTCAAGAGTTACTTCTACCATTGTAGGCAGTACGATGTTATTGATATGGGTTCCGATCGGTACTCTCTTGCAATCAAACCGTTCCATACTCTCAATGTTATTCTCAAGCACTGTAAGCGTTAATTCTGCAGAAACGCCTTGCTTAGTTTTAACCGTAACTGTACACGTGCCTGCTTTGATAGCAGTGATACTGCCGTAGGAATCTACCGTTGCTACGGAAATATCATCCGAAGACCACGACAGTTCTCTACCGATAGCAGTAGCAGGATCAATGTCAGCCGTCACTGTTGCTTTTTGTCCTGCTTTCAGCGCAAGGCTTTCTGCACTAAGGGTTATGTCGGTCACTGCGTCCAATTCTTCGCCGTATACCTCAACCTCCGAAAGCTGACCGTTAAGCGAAAAAGTCTTTTCGGGATTGTCTACAGTCCAATACTTGCTGGCGCCCAGAACAAGTTTGATATATCTTCCATATACATTGGCGTCTTCAGGGAGAACGACCTCGACAATGTTTGAGTTATCTGCGGGGTGGAAAACATATAAGTTTTTTTCTACCGCAGTTGCATAATTCTCATCGTCTGCGCTGACCAGAATCTCCATTTCAAGATCACGGGGCTCCGGCCACACGCTCGGCAGTTTGAAAATGAACTTGCTGAGTTTATAGCAATCACCAAGATCTATCTTTGCCCAACCGCCAAGCGACTCTTTAGGCTGCCAGAACTGCGTACGCGAACCTTGCGATCCGTCTACAAGATATGCACAGTTATACACAAGGCTGCCCACCACATTATTCGAACTGCCGGCAACAGGCTTGCCGAGTGCAAGATTTGTTTCTGCTGTGATTTCGGAATCTTCAATAACGGTATGTCCCTCTTTCAGGCAGTCTACAGTGACAGGACCTGCCGCTTTGGGTGTAGTTATAACAATACTTTGACCTTTTTTCACCGGAGTTACTACCGGATATGCAGCGAAGCCAAGTGTTCCGGTCTTGGGAAGCGTAACCGCAGTTTCCACTCCGTCAATCAAAAGATTGCAAACAGCATCCGTCTTTGCAATATAAACTATGGAAAATGACTCCCAATCCTCAGCTGCGGTAAATGTAATTCTGCTTTCTGCATCTTGCATCAAAGCAGTATAACCAAGCGACGCACGCTCGTCCGCTACGAGTTGTGTTCCCTGCAATACAGCAAACTCGGACTCAAGAACTCCGTCACTCGGAATGGAATTGAAGTTAAAATCTTCGTAAACACAAATCTCGGTAATGTTTACATTCGCATCTCCGCTCTGCACTGCATCGACAATCAAACGAATACTCTTGACATTGCTCTTCTTCTCAAAGTGTGCTACCGCTTCAATAGAATTTATATCAAAGTTTACCGGTATCGTATTTGCGTAATCACCATTGAATACAAGTCTTGCCTTCGCAATGCGTTCGCCGCGCTTTTGGTTCTGATAGATCTGCACCGTAGAAACCGTCTGCGCCTCATCCCAACTAAGTTCTACCCATGCACCCTCGGTATCACCGTTGCTGCGCCATTCATATGCAGTATTTCTCGGCCAGCCGTCTGCAACGCCATCGTTAATACCGACATTATCGGGATAACCCACCATAGTGGGCGAGGTTGTAACATCAGCATTCAGCGCAAGATTTTCTTCATTCGGATCAAAATGCAGATCCTCGATGTAAAGAGGTTTGTCGTAAACTTCGAACTCGGAAAGTCCGATGTTCGTCGTTACACGCACACCGTCCACTGTATATTTCACCCATGTAATATTTTCAAGCGGTGTTTCAAGATTTATCGCGCGGCCTGTGTGTCCGTTATCCGGCAAGGATCCCACCGACACCTTAGTGCCATCACTGAACTCAAGTGTACCCATAAGAATATGGTCTTTTGTATTCGGTCGGTCAAACAGGCGAACTGCGCTAATCGTCTGTCCGCTTGTCCATTCCAGCTTTGCCCATGCACCGACGCCCTGACCTTTGGATGCCCACTCGTATGCAGTTTTCGCTACAAGCGGTGATGTCGCGCCGTATCCGCCAAGATTGCCATCGTTCATGGCAGTCGCTTGATAACCGTTATAGGTCGTGCTCGCAGTAGCCGCTGCGGACAGTGCTATATTCGTGGCATCTCCGGGAACTGCACTTTGGGGATTTTCGGTACCGATAGAAAGTGCGCCGTTATAAACCTCAAATTCGGAAAGACCGATATTCTCGCTGACACCAACCGCATCAACAGTATATTTCACCCATGTGATGTTTTTAAGCGGTGTTTCAAGATTTATCGCACGGCCTGTGTGTCCGTCATCCGGCAAGGATTCCACCGACACTTTAGTGCCATCACTGAACTCAAGCGTACCCATAAGAATATGGTCTTTTGTATTCGGGCGGTCGAACAGGCGCACAGCACCGATTGTCTGTCCGCTTGTCCATTCCAGCTTTGCCCATGCACCGACGCCCTGACCTTTGGATGCCCACTCGTATGCGCTTTTCGCCTCAAGCGGAGATGTCGCACCGTAGCCGCCGAGATTGCCGTCATTCATGGCAGTCGTTTTATAGCCGCTGTAGGTCGTGCTCGCAGTAGCAGTTGCATTCAATGCTATATTGCTAACACCGTAAGGAATAATGCTTTCGGGGTTTTCGGTGTCGGCATAGTATACGGGCGCCGCCTCCTGCACAGGAGTATCGTCACCGTCCTTGACCAACTTGAATTCACGGAACATCATCGAATAATGACTATGTTCCGGATAACCGCTTGCCTTGTTATAGAAGTTGCCCGAAGAGCAAAGCCACATGGTAAGACCGTCTTCGCTGATAAACTTGGACGGAATATTGGTGAAATATGTCACTGGACCGAAATTTTCAAGATAATGGATCATCTTATACGGTCCGGTGATGCTATCCGCCTCCAGAATTGCAGAATCATAGCGAGTTTGAGTGATCCCTCTTGAATAGGTCATGAAATATTTATCAAGAGGCGCATTGTAGGTGACTGCAACGTTGCCCATATGGCTGTCCCACTGTGCGATGGGTTCACATTCTGCAAAATCACTGCTCCATACTTCGTTGCCGTCCGTATCGCGACCTGCATAGAACTCCCATGCGTCAATATCGTTGATCGTCTCGGGGTCGGGAGTAACACGTGCCAGATAAATAGCATCGCCCTGTACCCATGAGTTGAATGCACCGTACTGCGTGGAGCCGTGACCAACCAGATATGCTTTCTTCTCCCCGTCTACTACGGGAGCGTATTCCATATTCTGTCCGAAATCGACAAAATGAGGTGCACCAAAACGAATCTCACCGGTAACATCATGATATTCACCAAAGAGAGGTGTAGTTCCGTCACGGTCCTCGGTTACCCATATCTGATTGCCATTCTCATCAAAGTTTGCTTCTTCATCCCAAGCAGTAATGTATCTGTTCCACGGATAATCCGCCTTGGTTATCGTGCTGCCTTCTTCCCAATTCTGCATTGTAGCCGTGCGGAGGCCTACAAAGCCTTCCACCTGCGGCCAGTTCCAGATATCGCAGCCCTCGTCTGCAGACTGATTGTTATAGGTAAGAAGATAACTACCGTTATACCATGTGCCGTTATATACCAGATTCGCACAAGGATATCTACCAGTAATGGTGGGAACGCCCGACTGCGGCAAACTACCGAGGTTTACAACTTTCAGATTCATTGGGTCATCGCCCTCGATACGTGCCTGACCGGTTCTTGCATCCGCAATGCCATATCTCGACTCATTTCCGGAGTTATTATCAATAGACATAATACCGATACCGTTAATGCTACCATCCGTCCATTGAGAATAGAGGTGTCCGTCCTCTGCCCAGGAGGGATACCAGGTATCTGCATTGGTATAGTTTGCATACTTGCCTGTGAAAACGATACCTTCGTATTCCGACTCCTCAAACGGGCAACCGGCAGGCACAAGGTCAGACCAATAAATCGGAGTGCCGTCAGCCGAAGTACAAGGCGTAGAATCGGCACAGGCATCACCCCATGCACCGACAATGTGATCCTCGGCGTGCGTATATCCGTTATAGCCAACCGAAACATCGGTAGGCTCGGTTGCCGCGATGGTATACACATTTGACATAAGTAAAGCAACCGCTAAAATCCATGCAAACAGTATCTTTACATAATCTTTCATTTTCATAATAAGACCTTTCTTAGATTTCAACGACGTATAATTATTTGATCAGTTCTATCTCCTGCAACACCATACCGTATGCACTTTCGGGAGGATTTGATTTTATCACCTCTCCGTTCCAGCCTTTCGCAAAATTGCCCGAATAGCATATCCACATTTTTTCACCGTCGGAAGAAATAAACTTAGACGGGAAGTTTACGAAATATGCCTGCTCGCCAAAATCCTTCATATAAACAACCAACTTCCACTCACCTGTAAGCGACTCGCTTTCAAGGATATACGTATTCATTTTGGCAACAGTTGTCTGGCCATCGGTTACTGCCATAAAGTAGCGTTTCAATGTGGGATTGTACGTAATTGTGACGCATCCCATGTTATTCTTCCATTCAAGGAGCGGCTGGATGTCCTCAAAACTGTTTGTCCAGATTGCTTCGCCGTTTTCATCCTTGCCTGCATAAAACTCATATGCTTTGGGATCGTTTATAGTTTCGGGAGAAGGTGTCACGCGGAGAAGATAGACCTGGTCTCCCGTGATCCAGCTGTTGTGTGCAAAATCCTCTACAGCAACAGGATAGAATTTGAGGTCCGAGCCGTGTGCAACAAGATAAGCCTTGCCGTCAGGCGAATGCTCCATATTCTTACCAAAGTCTACAAAGTGCGGCGAACCGATTTTTACAGGATATCCCCCGAGTCCGCACTCGTTAAAAATAGATTCTTTTGGTGTATGCGGGCAATCCTCCCAGGTCTTTCCAAAGTCGCGTGAAATTCTGAAGCCTACAAAAGGACCGAGGTGAGGCCAGTTGTAAACATAACCGCCATAACGAGTAGTGGAATATGGACCAAGGCAATATGTACCGTAATACCATATGCCATTATGAACAAGCGAGCCACAAGGGTAACGTCCTGCATATGGATGAGAGGATGCGTAGTGATTCGCAAGCGCGGTCACTTTCAGATTCAGCGGATCGTCCCCCTCCAGTATCGCCTGCCCTGTTGTGGAAGTCGTATCTATAAGATAATGGCCGTTTTCATCCGTAAATCCCCGTATCTGCGAAGATGAATTTACTCCGTCGGTTGTGCCGTCTGTAAACGGAGAATACATTTTATCATCACTCGCCCACGACGGATAGAATGTATCCCCTACCTTATAATGGCGGCTTTGTCCCGTAAAACGGATCTCACTCCACAAATCTGACTTCTTAAACGGAATATCCTTCGGCGGTTCCGAATGCCATACAAATCCTTCAAAACTCATATTCTATTTCCTCCATAAATTAAAGCATTTCTTTTGTAATTGCTATGTTGCCTGTATAATAATACTCGCTTTCGGGCTTCTTTCCGCAAAACAGGTATTCAAACAGAAGTTTTACAGATCTGTACCCCTGCTCTGCCGGATCCTGAAAAATTGTAAAATCAATACTCTCGCTGTTCAGCGCCTCGGTGATTTCAGGGAGCAGGTCATTTACTACAACACTGTATTTTTTCTCTTTTTCTCGAAGAACGGACAAAAAAGCATTTATATGACCTGCCGCCACATATATGCCCGAAATACTGTCCTCTGTCGAAAGAATCTTTTCTACTCTTTCATACGTAAGAGCCGCATCGTCTTCCGTTTCGATTACCGAAACAATATTGGCCTTATCCCCTATAACATCAACAAAGCCCTGCACACGGTCTCTATGCGCTTTAAACTTGTTGCTACCCGTCACGACAAGCATATTGGAATGCAAATCGGTCATCTTAAGCATGAGTGAAGCGGCAATACGGCCGCTTTTGTAAAGGTCCTGCCCCACAAAGCAAAGGCGGCCGCATGCACTTACATCCGTGTTAAACGTAATTACCGGCACTTTGTTGTCGGTTTTTCTCTTTATACATTCGCAGATCGCAGGCGTATCCTCTACTGCAAGCATATAAGCATCAAAATCACTGTCCGTTATTTCTTTAACTACATTATCACTGCTCTGGCGATCAGTGAAAACATAGGAAATTGAAATGTTGTAATCCTGCAGCTCTTCTAATGCTTTGTCAATGCCTTTGATTACATCTTCAAAAAAGGGGGTATTCGGCATGACCGCACAGATAGAATACGCTCGTTTGCTTAGCGCCAAGGCTCTGCCTGTCATGTTAGGACTGTAATTAAGCTTTGCTGCTGCAGCAAGCACTTTTTCTCTTGTTTCCGGCTTTACGTTGGGCTTTCCGTTCAACACTCTGTCAACGGTTCCTCTTGAAACGCCCGAAATATCTGCTATCATTTTTTGTGAAATTCTCATGCTCCACCTCTTTTGTGCACGTGCACAATTTGTGTAGTATTATTATATACTGCTGTTATTCCTTTTGTCAAGAAAATCATAGGTTTTTACAAAACAAAAAGGCACCTGTCGGTGCCTTTTTGTTCCTGTCATTATAATTACCTTAAAAACACGCAATCACATCAGAGCCTTTCTTGACAAATGCAACAAACTCATCAATCTCTGCATGGATCTCATACGTTCCCTTTGTGTAAACGGTTTTGTCCTTTGTAAGAATCCACTCACCGTCGGGAATGTATACTGTTTTAACCGTCTGCCCCTGCTTTACGATAGGTGCAAAGAGTATATCGTCACCGAACATATACTGGCTGTCCAGAATATAGCACACCTCGTCATCAGGGTATTCAAAGAACATCGGACGCACAATGGGGTATCCTTTTTCGGATGCTTCATCAAACTGCTTTTGGATATACGGGCGAAGTCTTTCACGAAGCATAACAAGGTCACGGAGAATCTCAAAATTCTTTTCGCCGAAGCTCCAGATCTCGTTAGGATCTCCGGTAGGTTCTTTTACATTGTTTTTTTCGCCATGTCTTACTCTGTTGCCATGCAAACGCATTACAGGCGAGAAAAGTCCAAACTGGAACCAACGCACAATCAGTTCTCTGAAATAGTCGCTGGTAGTATCGCCGCCGTAAAAGCCGCCGATATCGGTATTCCACCACGGAATACCGCACACCGCCATGTTCATTGCACCCTTGACCTGATGTGCAAGGCTCTCAAATGTAGAGGCAATATCGCCCGACCACACAAGCGAGCCAAACTTCTGACTTCCGAGATATGCCGCACGTGTCAGCGTGATGATCTCTTCTCTGCCCATAGATTTAAAGCCGTCGTAAACAAGCTTTGCATAGTAATAGGGATACAGGAGTGCAACCATATCTCCCCTGCCGGCGTGCATAAGGAGATTGTCAAAGTGTGATGGCCATATCTCGGGCTCTGCAACGTCAAACCAAAGTGCATCAACGCCCTTGTCGATATAGTTCTCCTTGAGTTTGCTCCATACAAATTCTCTTGCGGCAGGGTTGGTTACATCTATCTGTGCCTGCCAGCCATAAAACTGAAATACTCTATCAGAGCCGCGCATTGTACGCATAAGCATATTGTTGCTTTTCATATAACTGTAGTTTTCGCTGTGTTCATTTATCGTCGGCCACATAGAAACCAAAAGTTTTGTATTCATTGCATGAAGTTCCTCTGTCATTGCAGGAACGTCAGACCAATACTTCGGATCGAATTTATAGTCGCCCTGCTCTGTCCAATGGAAGTAGTCTACAATGATTGCCGAAAGCGGAATTCCGAGTTCTTTGTATTTTCTCGCTACCTCAAGGAGCTGATCCTGCGTTTCATAGCGAAGGCGGCACTGCCAGAAGCCGGTTGCCCACTCAGGCATTTTCGGTACATATCCTGTAAGATCGGCAAGCGTTGTACATGCCTCTTTAAGATTACCCGCAATAACTACATAATCCATAAACTTTGCGTTATTACTTGTCCAGCGTGTTCTGTTATTTGCAAGTTCGCAAAGTCCGGGAGACGGATTGTTCCATATAAAGCCGTATCCGAGCGAGGAATAAACATAGGGTATGGTAACCTTGGCATTTAGGTGGCAGAGGTCAATTGTCGAGCCTTTGAGGTCAAACTCATTATCCCAGCTATGACCGAGTCCAAAGAAATGCTCGCCGTCATGTGCCTCAAAATTGGCGCTTACCGACCAGTTTTCGTTTCCTTTATTCACAAATCTGCGAAAGTCGCCGTTCCCTTCGAATGTGTGACGGCTTTTGTCAGCAATAACAGGCTTTTCGTCGATATAAAATACCGTTTTGCCATGTTTTTCAAGCTTGCACTTAAGCTTTCCACAAGTTAAAAATACACACTTCTCTTCCTCGACAATTTCACAAGGTACGTTATCCTTTGGCATCAATGTATAGTTTTCGTCTATAACCTGACAATCGGGAAACGACTGAAAACGTATTGCGTTATTTCCACAACTGCTTATTCTTATAAGTTCTCCGCTTCTTGAGAATAGAATTTCGTTTTCCCGGATTACAAGATTATTCATATCAGTTTCCTCCGAACATGATGCTGTTCACTACGCCCTCAAGGTATTCCTGTCTGCCGCTTTGAGGCTCCTTTGTACTGCCGAGGTTCTCAGCATAAGTTGCAAGTTCAGTGAGGCTTGCACCGCCAAGAATCTTTTTACCAATCTCACTTTCAAAGCTTGAGTACTTTTCCTTTACAAATGCGTCAATTCTGCCGTCCTCTATGATTGCCGCCGCTTTGATAAGACCAAGTGCAAAGGTGTCCATGCCGAGGATAAAAGCGTGGAACATATCCTCGTATGTGTTGCTCGGACGGCGGTTTTTGGAATCGAAGTTGAAGCCACCGGTGAGTCCGCCTGCTTTCAGCACCTCGTACATACAAAGTGTTGCACTGTATACGTCGGACGGAAATTCGTCAGTATCCCAACCGAGAAGCATATCGCCCTGATTTGCGTCAATAGAGCCGAGCATGCCGTTTATTGCACTGACACGAAGCTCATGCTGGAATGTATGGCCTGCGAGAGTTGCGTGGTTTGCTTCAATATTCATCTTGAAGTCCTTGTCAAGACCGTACTGACGAAGGAAACCTATAGCGGTTGCGGCATCGAAGTCATACTGATGCTTCATGGGTTCTTTAGGCTTTGGCTCTATGTAGAAATCGCCTGTAAAGCCGATGGAACGACCGTATTCAACTGCCATTTTCATAAGACGAGCAATGTTTTCCTGCTCAAACTTCATATCGGTATTGAGTAGCGTTTCATAGCCCTCTCTGCCACCCCAGAAAACATAACCTCTGCCGCCGAGTTTAACGGTGAGGTCAAGTGCTTTTTTGATCTGTGCCGCCGCAAAGCAGTAAACCTCCGCAGAGTTTGTACTGCCTGCGCCGTTCATAAATCTCGGATTTGAGAACATATTGGCAGTACCCCAAAGGCACTTGATGTTCGTACCTTTCATCTTTTCAAGGATGTAATCGCTGATCTCATCAAGGCGGCGGTTGGTTTCTTTAATATCCTCTGCCTCAGGCACAAGGTCAACGTCATGGAAACAGAAGTATTCAATGCCGAGCTTCTGCATAAACTCAAAGCCGGCATCGACCTTTGCCTTTGCGTGCTCCATTGTTCCCTTTTCTGCGCCGAAGGACTTATCCGCAGTATCTCTGCCGAACATATCCGTGCCTGCCGCACAAAGGTTGTGCCACCATGCCATAGCAAAAGGCAGATGCTCTTTCATCTTCTTGCCAAGCACAACTTTTTCTGCATCGTAAAACTTAAATGCAAAGGGGTTTTTGCTGTCTTTTCCCTCGTATTTGATTTGAGGAATATTAGTAAAGATTTCGCTCATTATTTGTTTTCCTCCATAAGAGTTCTGAACAGTTCTTTGGTATTAGGATATATTTCTTTGAACTTTTTATATTTCTTTTCGTAGCGCTCTGCAAGCATTTTGTCAGGCTTTACGGTGTTCTTGATTTCAACCGTTGCACACTCCGCTACGCTTGCGTATTCACCGCAGCCTACCATTGCAAGTCTTGCCGCACCGAGGGAAGGACCTTCTTCAGCCATTGGCACTTGCAACTCAATATTCAAAACATTGCTTATAATTTTAAGCCACAGTTCCGACCTTGCACCGCCGCCGCAAACAGTGGATCTTTCTATGTTTATGCCAAGGCTCTTCGCTACTTCAACATTATCACGAATGGCAAACGCAACTCCCTCAAGCACCGCCTGTAGCATATCTGCTCTTGTACTGTCGGGGCGAAGACCGATAAACATTCCGCTTGCGTTAGTATCGTTTACGGGGCAGCGCTCTCCCATTAAATAGGGTAAAAAGTAAACATTATTGTTGCCGAGCATATCCTCGGTGATAGCCGCCTGCTCTGCCGCAAAATCCTCGGTTTCGAGAACCTCTTCGCAAAACCACTTGTTGCAGGATGCCGCCGAAAGCATACATCCCATAAGATAGTAGCCGCCGTCTGCGTGGCAAAATGCGTGCAGACTGTTGTTTGCATCCACGCTGAACTTATCCGAGGAGATTACAACCGTTCCGCTTGTTCCGAGTGATATGTTGCACTTGCCGTTGCCGACAGTTCCCGTTCCGATTGCCGCCGCAGCATTGTCTGCAGCACCTGCAATCACTTTCACATTTTGGGAAAGTCCGAGTTTCTTTGCTACATCAGACGATACCGTTCCGATACATTCGTAGCTTTCAAAAAGCTCTGGCATTTTGCTCTCGTCTATCGAGCAGATATCGAGCATTTCCTTTGACCAGCATTTGTTTTTTACATCAAGCAAAAGCATTCCTGCCGCATCCGAATACTCGGTTGCATGTACCTTTGTAATGCGGTAATTTATGTAATCCTTGGGAAGCATTATTTTTGCGATTCTCGCAAAATTCTCAGGCTCGTTGTTCTTCACCCACAGAATCTTCGGTGCCGTAAATCCCGCAAAAGCAATATTTGCAGTATGTTCGGACAGTTTTTGCTTTCCGATAACGGTATTAAGATACTCGGTTTCTGCGAATGTTCTACCGTCATTCCAAAGAATCGCGGGGCGTATCACGTTGTCATCCTTGTCAAGTATAACAAGCCCGTGCATCTGCCCTGCTACACTTATTCCGCATATACCGTCAATCCCTTCTGCAAGCTCTTTTACCCCCGCTGAAAAAGCATTCCACCAATCGGATGGCGATTGCTCGCTCCAGCCAGGATGAGGATAGCTTACGTCATAGTATTTTGTTACCGTTTTTACTATTTCGCCGTCTGCGTCGCACAGTATCAACTTTACAGAGGACGTGCCGAGGTCTGCACCTATATAATACTTCATATTTCACTTACTCCTACAATACTACATTTTTATTCTACCATACCGATATTGACTTTGCTCGCCATTCGTTGTACAATATATAGACAATATTTGACTTTATGGGTGGATTTATGTTTTATCAATTTGAGCATTTTGGCAGAGGAGAACACTTCTGCAGGGAGACAGGCGAGAACTTCAGTTTTCCAATACACATGCACAACTCTTTTGAACTGATTATTATACTGTCGGGAAGCATGGATATTACCGTAGGAACAAATAAATATACGTTAAACAAAAATGAAGCCGTGTTTATTTTTCCACATCAGCTTCATTCGTTAAGCAGCCTGCAAAGCAAGCATATTCTATATATTTTTTCGCCTGAAATTATAAAGGCCTACTCTTCAAAGATGCTGCAAAAAATACCCATAAGCAACAAATTTGTTATTGATAAGCATTTACTCGCTCTACTCAGAAAAACCGATGAAGACAGCACGACCGTAGAGAAAAAAGGAACATTGTACTCTGTCTGTGCCGCGTTTGACAAGATAAGCGAATACACAAACAAAACAAGTGATAAAAATAATTTACTGTACCGCATTTTTGAGTTTATCGAAAGGGAGTACAATAAAGACTGCTTACTAAAACAACTTTCGGATGAGCTTTCCTATGATTATGCATATCTATCGCGCTTCTTCAAGCGGAATGTAGGTATTACCTTTAACGACTATGTAAATCATTTCAGAATAAGCAAGGCATGCGAGCTTTTGTCAACGACCGACACCTCTGTGGTAAAATGTGCCGCCGAGTGCGGATACTCTTCCCTCAGAAGTTTTAACAGAAACTTTAAGGATATTGTCTCGGTCGCTCCGACTGAATATAAAAGAAAGAACTTCAATATATGTTTAGATGCAAAAGAAAAAAACTACAAACCCTCGCCATAATAGGAAACGGTTTTGACCTGTCGCACGGATACAGCACGGACTATAAAAGTTTTTCAAAAAATACAAACGCCCCATGTTTAGATGAATTTAAATCATTTTGTGATGATGAAACATCAATCTTTACATGGTATTTGTTCGAGGAGAATATTAACATCCTTTCCGAAAAAATGTTTCAGCAATCTATGACGGAAGAATGCAACTATGAAAGCAATAGAAAAAAGGTAAAAGCCCTCGAAACTACTTTTAGAGAAATACATGCCCTTCTTATTGAATACATTGAATCCGAAACAGCAGACCGGCCGATGATTAAAAACTCTAAAATTGAACAATACCTTAATATTAATTCTCTTGCTATAAACTTCAATTACACCAAAACCGCCGAATCATACACTCCACAAATATTCTATGTGCACGGATCACTTAAAGAAAAAGATATTCTTCTCGGATATGATTATCGTGATGAGGCATGTTTAGCCCAATACGAAGATATGCGTTGGTCAAAAACATTCTGCAGAGAGGCTCTTGAATTTCGAAGATTTCTATCAAAAAAATTAAAACTAACACCTGATAGTGACAAATACAAAACACTTGTTTCAAGTTTGAAAAGTTATCAGCACTGGGAAAACTCCGGTAGAGGTCTCGAAAACGAAATAAAAAAGATTATTCCCTATTATAAACTAATAGACAAATTTGTAAAACAATATCGAGAACACCCAATTCCCAACATTGATTATTCTCAAATACAAACAATAGTAATACTGGGCCATGGAATAGAGGCTGACAAAAAATTCTTAGCCGAGATCCTTTCTTCCTGCCACCACCTAAAGGAAGTTGTTATTTTCCGTTACTGTGGAGAAGAAGAGGATGCATTTCAAAAGAAGCAAGATTTTTTTGCACCTTATTGCACAAACATTAAAACCGTTTATTATTGAAAAACATATAGAAATAACACTTGCACAACAACGAATGCAATGGCTATTTTGCTGTACAATTATCAAGCAATATTATAATTACAGTCATGCGCTCTACCGACTGAGCTAAGGAGGATTATGGCGGCTGCGGCTTGTGCCACTTCCGCATTTTTTACCTCTTAGTTTCGCTTTCAGGCAAGGAAATTTTTGTTGTGTTTTCCTTACATTCGCCCTACCGACTGAGCTAAGGAGGACTATGGCGGCTGCGGCTTTGCGCACTTCCGCATTTTTGCTTTCCAACCTGTCGCTCTGCTCGGTAAATTCTTGTAGCGCTAACTGCATCAAGAGACATCATGATTAACAGTCTTCCTATTCGATAAATTGGAATTGGATTAATTCACATTTGTAGCGGATAACCGTTTCACCGTCATAAATTTCAGAGAATTCTGTAATACTAAAATTGTTCTTCTGATAAAAACCGACGGC
>JAFQDK010000044.1 GCA_017399305.1 Clostridia bacterium | reverse complement strand
GCGAAACAAGAATTGTAAATAAGAATGTGTGAGGTGCGAAATGAAAGAATTTGAACTTAAATACGGTTGTAACCCTAATCAGAAGCCTGCAAAGATTTTTATGCACGACGGAAGCGAGCTTCCTATCGAGATACTTTGCGGCCGCCCCGGATTTATCAACTTTCTTGATGCATTCAATAGCTGGCAGCTTGTAAAGGAGCTTAAAGAGGCTCTTGGACTTCCTGCAGTAACTTCTTTTAAGCACGTGAGCCCTACCTCTGCGGCAGTTGGTATTCCGCTTTCCGACAAACTCAAGAAGGCTTGCTTTGTTGACGATATTGCTGACCCTGATGCATCTCCTCTCGCTTGTGCGTATGCAAGAGCAAGAGGTACCGACAGAATGTGTTCCTTCGGTGACTGGGTAGCGCTTTCGGACGTTTGCGACGTTACCACCGCAAAGCTTATCAAGCGTGAGGTTTCTGATGGTATTATAGCCCCCGGCTATGAGCCTGAGGCACTTGAAATTCTTAAGTCCAAGAGAAACGGAAACTATAACATTGTAAAGATTGATCCTAATTACGTTCCCGCCGAGATTGAACACAAGCAGGTTTACGGCATTACATTTGAGCAGGGAAGAAACAATTTTGAGATTAATCCTACGCTTCTTTCCGAAATCGTAACTGCAAATAAGGATATGCCTGAAAGTGCAGTTCGCGACCTCATTGTTGCTCTTATTACTCTTAAATATACTCAGTCTAACTCTGTATGCTATGCAGTTGACGGACAGGCTATCGGCGTTGGCGCAGGACAGCAGTCGAGAATTCACTGTACACGTCTTGCAGGTACAAAGGCTGACACATGGTTTCTCCGTCAGCATGAAAAGGTGCTTGCACTTCCTTTTAAGCCAGAGCTCGGCAGACCTGACAGAGATAATGTTATTGACGGCTACATCAACCGCAATGAAGAAGATGTTTGCGCTGACGGCATTTGGCAGAACTATTTCACAGAGCAGCCCGAACCTCTTACTGATGCTGAAATCCGTGCATATCTTGACAGCATCGACGGTGTTGCACTCGGTTCTGACGCATTCTTCCCATTCAGCGATAATATCGAGCGTGCAAAGCGCAGCGGTGTAAAATATATCGCTGAGCCCGGCGGATCTATCCGTGATGACCTTGTTATCGACTGCGCAAACAAGTACGGTATGGTAATGGCATTCACTAAGATGCGTCTCTTCCATCATTAATTCTTTGGAGGCAAAATGAAAGTTTTAGTCGTTGGCGGTGGCGGCAGAGAACACGCCATCATCAAAAAAATCAAAGAGAATAAAGAAGTTTCCGAGATTTACGCACTCCCCGGTAACGGCGGCATTGCCGCTGATGCTACTTGCGTAGACGTCGGAGCAAAAGATATAGACGGCATTGTAAAATTTGCTGTTGAAAACAAGATTGACTATGCAATCGTTGCCCCCGACGATCCGCTTGTACTCGGTGCGGTTGATGCACTTGAAGAAAAGGGGATACCTTGCTTTGGTCCCCGTGCAAATGCGGCAATTATCGAAGGTAGCAAAGTCTTTTCCAAAGACCTTATGAAAAAATACGGTATTCCTACCGCTACTTATGAAGTTTTCACCGATATGGAAGCAGCACTTAAGTATCTCGATACTGCACCAATTCCTACAGTTATCAAGGCTGACGGTCTTGCGCTCGGCAAGGGTGTTGTAATTGCCGAAACCAGAGAAGCTGCAAAAGATGCGGTAAAATCCATGATGCAGGACAAGGTGTTTGGCAAGAGCGGCGACCAGATTGTTATTGAAGAATTTCTTACAGGCCCCGAGGTTTCTGTGCTTTCGTTTACCGACGGCAAGGTTGTTGTTCCTATGATTTCTTCTATGGACCACAAGCGTGCAGGTGATAACGATACAGGTCTTAATACAGGCGGTATGGGCACTGTTGCTCCTAATCCTTATTACACAGACGACGTTGCCGAAGTTTGTATGAATACAATCTTCAAGCCTACCATCGATGCAATGAATGCCGAGGGCCGAACGTTTAAAGGTTGCCTTTACTTTGGACTTATGCTTACACCTAACGGTCCTAAAGTTATTGAATACAATTGTCGCTTCGGCGATCCCGAAACGCAGGTAGTTCTTCCGCTTCTTGAAAGCGACCTTCTCACCGTTATGCGTGCTGTTACAGACGGCAAACTCGCAGAAACCGAGGTTAAATTCTCAGACAAAAACGCTTGTTGCGTTGTTATGGCTTCTAAGGGCTATCCCACAAGCTATGAAAAGGGCTTTGAACTCGCAATTCCCGCCGAAATCAGCAATAATGTATACGTTGCTGGCGCTTTAGTCAAGGACGGTAATCTCTTAACAAACGGCGGCCGTGTACTTGGTGCAACAGCTGTTGAGGATACTCTTGAAAATGCGGTTAAGTCTGCTTACAGACTTGTAGAAAAGATACATTTTGATAACGCTTTTTATCGCCATGATATTGGTGCAAGAGCTCTCAAAGCAAAGGAGAGATAAAATGGTATACAGACTTTATGTAGAAAAGAAAAAAGAACATGCCAATGAAGCAAAGTCGCTTCTTTCCGATGCCCGCACTCTTCTTGGTATAAACACGCTTACAGAAGTTCGTGTAATCAATCGCTATGATGCGGATAACATCACCGCTGAGCTTTTTGACTATGCAAAAGGAACAGTTTTTTCCGAGCCTCAGGTAGATAATATTTACGATGAGCTTGCAATAAACGATGCTGTTGTATTTGCAGTTGAATATCTCCCCGGTCAGTTTGACCAGCGTGCCGATTCTGCGGCGCAGTGTATACAGATTATTTCTCAGGGTGACCGTCCGAGAGTTCGTACTGCAAAGGTTTATGCACTTTACGGCGCACTTTCAGAGAGCCAGATTGCAGAGATTAAGAAGTACGTTATCAACCCTGTAGAAGCTCGTGAAGCAGTACTTGACAAGCCCGAAACGCTTGAAATGCAGTATACCGTTCCTACCGAGGTAAAGACACTTGACGGATTTACCTCTCTTGACAGTGATGGTCTTGCTAAGTTCGTAAAAGATTACGGTCTTGCAATGGACGAGGCGGATATTGCATTCTGTCAGAACTATTTTATCAGCGAAAAGCGTGATCCTACTATCACCGAAATTCGCATGATAGATACATATTGGTCTGACCATTGCCGTCATACCACTTTCCAGACTATCATTGATGATGTTAAGTTTGAGGACGAGCTTCTTCAAAAGTCATATGAGGACTATATCGCAGTTCGTAAGGAACTTGGCAGAACAAAGCCTATTTGCCTTATGGATCTTGCAACAGTTGCCGTAAAGTATCTTAAAAAGCACGGCAAACTCGATAAGCTTGATGAGTCCGAAGAAATCAATGCTTGTACTGTTAAAATCAATATCGACGTAGACGGAAAGAGCGAGCCTTGGCTTCTTCTTTTCAAGAACGAGACACACAATCATCCTACCGAAATTGAGCCTTTCGGCGGTGCGGCAACTTGTATCGGCGGTGCTATCCGTGACCCGCTTTCTGGCCGTGCATATGTATACGGCGCTATGCGTGTTACAGGCGCTGCTAATCCTTTAAAGCCGGTTAGCGAAACTATCAAGGGTAAGCTTCCTCAGAGAAAGATAGTTACAACTGCTGCGGCGGGTTATTCCTCTTACGGTAACCAGATTGGTCTTGCAACAGGCATTGTTGATGAGATTTACCATGATGGCTATGCTGCAAAGCGTATGGAAATCGGCGCAGTTGTTGCGGCTGCTCCTGCTGCAAATGTTCGCAGAGAGCGTCCTGCTCCTGGTGACATTGTAATTCTTCTCGGCGGTAGTACAGGCCGTGACGGTATCGGTGGTGCAACAGGTTCGTCCAAGGCACACAATGCTCATTCTGTTGAAACTTGCGGTGCAGAGGTTCAGAAGGGTAATGCTCCCGAGGAAAGAAAGCTTCAGCGCCTTTTCCGCAATGCTGAGGCGTGCCGCATGATTAAGCGTTGTAACGACTTTGGTGCAGGCGGTGTATCCGTTGCTATCGGTGAGCTTGCTGACGGTCTTGTGATCGACCTCAACGCAGTTCCTAAGAAGTACGAAGGTCTTGACGGCACCGAGCTTGCAATCAGTGAGTCTCAGGAGCGTATGGCTGTAGTAATTGAGCCCGAAAATCTCGAACGTTTCCTTGAACTTGCGAACAGTGAAAATCTTCAGGCATGCAAGGTTGCAGAGGTTCAGGCGGAAGAAAGACTTGTAATGCACTGGAACGGCAAAAAGATTGTTGACATCAGCCGTGAGTTCCTCAACTCCAACGGTGCGGAAAAGCATATAACCGTAACCCCTGCGGCTCCTAAGTCTTATGACAAGGAAGTTAGCGGCGGTTTCGTTGAAAATTATAAAGCACTCGCAGATGACCTCAACATCTGTTCAAAGCGTGGACTTTCAGAGCGCTTTGACTCTACAATCGGTGCAGGTGGCGTGCTTATGCCTTTTGGCGGCAAGCATCAGCTTACTCCTGTACAGGCGATGGTGCAGAAGGTTTCTGTTGAAAAGCAGGAGACCGATGACTGCTCGTTTATGGCATGGGGATATAACCCCTTTATCACAGAAAAGAGCCCATATCACGGTGCATATCTCGCAGTTGTTGAATCTGTTTCCAAGCTTATTGCTACCGGTGCATCTTTCGAGGATGTATATCTTACTTTCCAAGAGTATTTTGAAAAACTCGGTAAGGATTCCAAGCGTTGGGGCAAGCCTCTCGCTGCACTTCTCGGTGCATTCGAAGCACAGAAAGAACTCGGTATCGGCTCTATCGGCGGTAAAGACTCTATGAGCGGTTCTTTCGAAGACCTTGATGTTCCTCCGACACTTGTTTCTTTTGCTGTTACTACCGATAAGGTAAATAATGTTGTTTCTCCCGAGTTCAAGAAGGCAGGCAATAAGGTTTACGTTATTACACCCGATTATGATGAAAACGGGCTTCCGAAGACCGATTCTCTTGTTGAAGTATTCAATAAGGTAACAACTCTTATCCGCAGTGGCAAGGTTGTGTCTGCCTATACTCCCGGCATGGGCGGTATCGCAGAAGCAGTCATGAAGATGTGCTTTGGTAATGCGCTTGGATTTAAGTATGAAAATATCGGAATTAAGTATATTTTCAACTACTCTTATGCAAGCTTTGTTGTTGAAGCAACCGAAGATATCGACGCACTCTTTATCGGTACTGTTACCGATGACGGTAAGCTTACAATGGGCACCGAAGTACTTGATCTTGCTGAAATCCTTGACATCTATGAGAATAAGCTTGAAAGCGTGTTCAGTTGTAACATTCCTACTTCTGATGCTCCCGTATGTAACTTTGATTTTAAGGCTACCGAGCGTGTCGCACCTGCTATTAAGGTTGCAAAGCCTCGTGTGCTTATTCCTGCATTCCCGGGCACAAACTGTGAGTTCGACAGTGCAAAGGCTGTCCGTGCCGCAGGTGCTGAGGCAGAGATTTTCGTAATAAACAATCTCTCTGCTGACGGTATCAAGAGAAGCGTAGAAAGCTTTGCAAGCAAGCTTAAAGAAACACAGATGATATTCTTCCCGGGCGGTTTCTCTGGCGGTGACGAGCCTGACGGAAGCGGCAAGTTTATCACTGCATTCTTCCGCAATGCTGAAATCAAAGAGGGCGTAACCGAGCTTCTCGACAAGCGTGACGGACTTATTTGCGGTATCTGTAACGGTTTCCAGGCTCTTATCAAGCTCGGTCTTGTTCCTTATGGCAAGATTATCGATACTGATGAAAATTGTCCTACTTTGACCTTTAATACTATTGGTCGCCACCAATCCCGCATTGTCAGAACTCGCATTGCTTCTAACAAGTCACCTTGGCTTGCACTTACCGAAGTTGGCGATATTTACAATGTGCCGATTTCCCACGGCGAAGGTCGCTTTATCGCAGATGAAGCACTTATAAAGAAGCTTGCAGAGAACGGTCAGATTGCAACTCAGTATGTTGACCTTGACGGCAATGCCACAAATGACGTTCACTTCAATCCCAATGGCTCTATGTACGCTATCGAGGGTATCACATCTCCCGACGGCAGAGTATTCGGTAAGATGGGACATAGTGAGCGTATCGGCGCAGGACTTTATAAGAATGTTCCGGGCGAATATGACATCAAGATGTTCAAATCCGCAGTTGAATATTTTAAGAAATAATAGTTTAACAGCCGCCCTATAGGGCGGCTGTTTTTACAGTTCTTCGAGGTTTAAAAGCGAATATATTGAAATACTAAGTGCATGAGAAAAATATAGGAGTTCATAGTCGGCAACTACACGTTCACCGGTCTCAATTCTGCTGATGGCTTTTTGAGTTATACTTAATCCCTCTAATTGAATTTTTGCTGCAAGTTGCTCTTGCGAAATCTTTAATTGTTCACGCGCAGATTTTATTTTTGTACCGGAAATATTACACTTACCGTTTGGTTTATATATCTTCATCTTTGCCTCCTTACTTTTATCCCAAAAATGAGTAAATCATATTGACAATAACATCAATTTTGTGATAATATTATCCCAAAGATGACTAAATATAATTCTTTATATTTGTCACGCAGAAGAATAACGTTAAGGAGTAAGTATTATGAAAATCGCAAGACAAATTATTACGGTATTTTTAGTATTGTGCACATTATTTGGATGTTTTTCTTTTAACGTTGGTGCGGTAGTAAAAAACGGTAGCAAAGGTGCAGAAGTTAGACAGGTTCAGTATAATCTTAACTTTTTGGGATTCAATGTTGGCGCTGTTGATGGTGATTGCGGTTCTAAAACAGTCACGGGAATTAAGAATTACCAGTCTTCAAGAGGTCTTGCAGTGGATGGAGTAGCTGGGCCCGCTACTCAAAGCAAGCTGAAAAGTGAAGTGACAGATATTCAGAATATGCTCAAAGAAAAAGGATATTATACAGATACTGTTGACGGTGTAGCAGGGCCTAATACTATATCGGCATTAAAACGTTTTCAATCTGATAATGGTTTAAGCGTCACGGGTGTATTAAATTCTGCAACGCTTAATAAACTCAAAGAAGAAGCTGCTGCTAGTACACTTTCAATAGGAAGTGGTAAGTATACCCCCGGTACTTTGAAAGAGGGAAATTCCTACTCTATAAGTGGCCTTATATCTTCTAATTATGTTTTAACTTCTGTAACTGTTGGTATATATAATGCTAATGGTGGTGTAATGGTAGAGCAGATAATTAAAAATATCAATGCAAAAAGTTATAATATTAATTCTGTTGACAACAAGATTAAATTTGGAGCGCTTTCAGGAAGTGAAAGTGGTACTACATACTACTTTAAGGTTGTTGCTTCAGATGCGTCCGGTACTGTTAAGACATTAGTAAATAGTTCTTTCAAGGTTGTTTCTGATGCGATAATCTCTACTACTGTTTCAGAACCCGATAGTAAGATTTCGATCGCCTCCGGCAAGTATGCCCCTGGCAGCTTAACCGAAGGGGAAGATTACTCTTTTAGCGGAATCATTAGTTCTACACGCCCGCTTACCGAAATAACTATCGGCATATATAACGCGAGCGGTAAAAAAGTTCAATCAAAAACTATTTCTACCAATGCTGATAGATATGATATAAGCAAGCTGAACAGCTATATTAGATTTGATACCTTGTCCGGTTCATCCAAAGGTACAAAGTATTATTTTAGAGTAACTGCCAATGATGACCGTGTATGTGTTCTGCTTGTGGATAAGTCATTTAAGGTTGTTACAACAGAAATTGAAGTGAGCAACATTAAAATCAGTGAAGGTAAATATAATCCGGAAGAATTAATTGTAGGAACTACATATTCTATTAGTGGTAATATTTCTTCTGCCAATATTTTGACACAAGTTATCGTGGGTATTTATAATAGTGATAGTTCAGAAACGCAATATGTAAAAAAAGTTTCGCCGAACACAACCAGCTATAATATAAAAGAAGTCGATAATTATATTAAATTTGGGAAACTTAACGGTAACGAGGATGGTATAGTTTATTATTTTAAAGTTATTGCCAAAGATAGCTCGGGAACTACTGTAGAGTTAGTTAATAATAAATTTATTGTAAAAAAAATCAAATGCAACTATATGTGGCCCTTGCCAGGCAATACGTACATAACAAGTTATTACGGTGGTCGTATACATCCATTAACAGGAAAACCCAACAACCATAGCGGAATAGATATTTCTGCTAAAAAGGGGACAGCTATATATGCCGCGGAGGCAGGAGTAGTTAAAGTAATGTGCACGAGTTGTACACATAATTACGGCAAGAAGAAAGATTGTGGTTGCGGTGGCGGATATGGTAACTACTTGTATATTCAGCACGATGATGGCATGAGAACCTACTATGCACATATGACAGAGATAATTGTTTCTAACGGTCAGAGAATAAGTAAGGGCACAAAAATTGGTACTGTTGGCTCGACAGGGTCTTCAGATGGGGCACATCTTCATTTTGAAATGCGCTCCGGATCTTCTTCTAGCACACGTGTTGATCCTTTGGATTATGTAAATATTAACTAATAAAATCATAGTTATGAGGAGAAAGTATGAGAGTTAAACATTTAATTCCTTTAGTTATAATTATTCTGTTTTCAATATCGATATATGCAGATACAGCCGAAGATAATGACGAAGATTATATAACAGATAATCTAGGCACAGAAGTATATGAAATAATGCCGTTTACAGATGTAGAAATTAATTCATATTATTATGATGCGGTAGTTTGGGCCAATTTAACTGAAGTTACCTCTGGAACATCTGCAACTACTTTTAGTCCAAATATGACATGTACGAGGGGACAAGTTGTGACTTTTATTTGGCGCGCTTTAGGATGCCCCGAACCGGAAAACAACCACAATCCATTTAAGGATGTGTACGAAAACAAATATTATTATAACTCTGTACTATGGTCTTATGAAAATGGTATAGTGGCCGGAACAAGTGCAACTGAGTTTTCGCCGGAAAAAACATGCACGATTGGACAAGTACTTACACTGATTTGGAGAGCCTTAGGTAGTCAAAAGGCAGATACGACCATTTTGCCTATTTCTAAACAAAATAAGTACTATTCTGATGCTATAGCGTGGGCTACGGTAGAGGGATTATTGGAGCATATGCCTGAAAAATGGGATGCAGAAGCTCCGTCTCCTAGAGCAGATATAGTTATGTTTTTATATTCTAAACTGAGTTAATTTGCATAATAGCCACCGGTTTTCCGGTGGCTATATTTTTAATATTTATCCGTTTCTGCGGTAGTTGTTGCCTCTTGGCATTACGCGTCCGCATTTATCGAATGATGGGTTGTGTGCGTAGAAGTTCTTTGCGTCGAGATTATCCTGTGTTATGCGAAGTGCATCGCCGAATCGCTGGAAGTGTACGACTTCTCTTGCACGAAGGAACTTGATAGGCTCCTTAATATCAGGGTCATCAACAAGACGAAGAATATTATCATAGGTGGTTCTTGCTTTTTGCTCTGCTGCAAGGTCTTCAACAAGGTCGGTTATTACATCGCCCTTGGACTGGAAGTATGCGGCAGTGAAGGGAACACCTGCAGCACTTACAGGGTAAACGCCTGTGGTATGGTCAACAAAATAAGTATCAAAGCCTGAAGCCTTGATTTCCTCAGGTGTGAGATTTCTTGTTAACTGATAAAGTATTGCCGAAATCATCTCAAGGTGTGCAAGTTCCTCTGTGCCTATATCCGTCAAAATTCCTACAACTTCATCATACGGTGCTGCGTATCTTTGATGCAAATAACGTAGCGAAGCAGCAAGCTCACCGTCAGGACCACCAAGCTGTGAAATAATAATTTTTGCAGCCTTAGGGTCAGGATTTTTTATATTTACAGGGAACTGTAGCTTTTTCTCATAAATCCACATTTAGTTAGCCTCTCTTTCCCAGGGCCAGGGTCCCTGTATCCATTTCCAACTG
>JAFQDK010000007.1 GCA_017399305.1 Clostridia bacterium | reverse complement strand
CTTGCGGCAACAGATGTGCACTATATGCTTAACGGGCCGACAACCTTTGAAAACATTACACTCAAAGGTAACAATAAGTATTTGCTTATCGTTGCACAGTTTAATCCTGTTGTTTTCGGCGAGGGTATCACTGTAACCGGATTCGGCAATTTTATAACACTTTTGAACAGTGTAAGTATTCTCGGCGGTACACGTGCAAACTTTGACAAGTACAATGATGATACTTTGATTGGCAAAGATACAAACATTACTTTCAAAAGCGGCAAGGCGATTCTTGTTGGCTATTCTTACGGCGTAAACAAAAACTATACAGGTACTGCAAACATCAATATTGAGGGCGGCACACTTTGCAACATCTATACCGGTGCTATTACCGGTATAGGCGGTAACGTAAACATGAATGTTAGTGGCGGTACATTTATGTACAACATTTATTCGAGTGCAAAGTCCAGCAAGGTTGCAGGAAACATTAATATAAAAGTAACTGGCGGTGACTTCAGTTCTACCTCTCTTACACGCTTTGACGGTAGTATGACAGGTACAGGTACAACCTCTGTAGTGGATTTCAGCGAATATAAGGACTATAGCGTTGTAGCATCTAAACTTGAAAGTTTTACTACAGTAATTCCTTATAAAGAAACTACAACTGCCAATTTAGACACTGTATATGTTACTGACGGCGGAACCGGTGACGGCTCTTCAAAGGACGCACCTGTAGGCACACTTGCGGATGCATATGCGGCTCTTGGCGATGATGGCGGTAAAATCGTTATCACTGACCAAGTTACGCTCACATCTAAGTTTGTAGAGCCTACGCATAGCGGCAAGGTTACAATTACCGGTGGAACCCTCGCACTTAACAGTATACGCTTTGTTTTAAACGGTGCAACCACGTTTGAAAATCTCACCATGCATGGCAACGGAAGTTACTTAAGCCTTATTGCACAGTTTAACCCTGTTGTTTTCGGTGAGGGAATTACCGTTACCGGATTTGGCGATTTTTCTTCGATAGCTAAAGGTATAGTTATCGTTGGTGGCGTGCTTTCCGGCGAAGGAGTGTATGATGATAGCACTTTGCTTGGCAATGATACCAATATTACAATTAAGAGCGGTAAAGCGATTATTATATCTTTTTGCCGAAACGTAGACAAAGCGTTTACAGGAACTGCACATGTTAATATTGAGGGCGGTACGCTTTACAATATTTATATGGGTGCTGATGTTGGTTCCGGTGGAAATGTAGAAATGAATATCAGCGGCGGTACTTTTATATACAACATTTATTCCAATGCAAAAATAAGCAAACTTACCGGTAATGTAAATGTTAAAATCACCGGCGGCGATTTTAGTGCAACAACTTTGACACGTTTTGACGGCAGTGTTACGGGCGAGAGCGCAACATCTGTAGCAGACGTAAGAGGACTTGCAAACTATAGTACAGTAGTGGAAAAAATGGAAGGTTTTAAAAAGATAATAACGGATGAGGGAGAAATACTCCCTGATGAGAAGCTGGCGATACAGGATGCATTTCTTTACGGAAGCTTTACTGCATCAGATGGCACCGTTCTCCCGTACCGTTACTACTTGCCTGATGGTTACGAAACAAGCGGCAAGGATTATCCTGTAGTTTTGTATATGCACGGCAACGGTTCTCGCGGAACAAACAATACTTCACAGCTTGGTTCATACAGTATAAATACAGCAATTTATGAGAGCGATTATGAGTGTATTATGATTGCTCCGCAATGCCCGTCAAGTCCATACGAGTGGACACTTTATTCAACTGTAGGAAAGAATGTTTATCCCGGAAGTGAAGAATATGCAAAGTTCCTTGAAAGCGGCGAACCTTACGGAAGTAAATATTTCTGTGCAGCAACAGAACTCCTCGATAAGTTTCTTACCGACTACCGTGCAGATACCTCAAAGGTATATCTTGCAGGATCCTCCAACGGTACAGGCGCGGTATGGAATCTTATGACTCTTTATCCCGAAGTTTTTGCGGCGGCTATACCTGTTTCAGGCTCACGTGCAGAAGATGACTATGTTCATGCTGTTGCTCACCGTATGAAGAATATTGCTATCTGGGCATTCCACGGTGATCTCGATACAAGCGCTTCAGGTAGCCCCGTGGAGGGAACACGCACTATGGCGGCGGCTATAAAAGCGGTTGGCGGAAATATTACATACACCGAGGTTGTCGGCGGAAATCACAGCAATATCTGGAAAATTGCGGCTGATACTCCCGGTGTTGTAGACTGGCTCTTTGCGCAGACCAATGATTCTTTCAAGAATACACTTTCGGGTGCAAAAGGTGCAGCACTTCCGGCACCGACTAACCTTACATGGAATAATAGCGCTGCAGCATGGGATGCTGTTGAAAATGCAGGCGCATACAAAGTAACATTCTATATCGACGGTACCGAGGCAAAGACTTATTTTACCTGCCAGACTTCTTATGTTCCGGATTTTGAAGCATTGGGTTACGGAAACTATACCTTCACAGTGCGTGCTTTCCCGGTAAATAACACCTACAGCATCGGCGGTGTTAGTGCCACAAGCGCTGCTTTTGATTCAAACGCAGATAACACCACTCCTTCTACTGTATATGTGGCAGAGAATGGAGCAGGTACAGGCCTTACTTCTGATAGCCCCATGAGCTCTCTCTCCGATGCATATGCTAAACTTACAGGCGGCGGAGAAATTGTGATTGTTGGCAATTACACTGTATCTGCAACGACTTTGCCTGAGGCTTATAGTGATGTAACAATCCGTGGTGGCTCACTTACCTTGAACGGCGATGTTGCTTTTGCAAAGAACACAAATTCAAATGTAATCACTCTCGATTTGCCCGTAACATCGAATGGTGCAAGCATTTTTGGCGGTTTCAACTCGATTGTTTTCGGCGAAAACTTTGAGGTGACAGGAAACCTTGACTTCTATGGTGGCGTTGACGCTCTCCCCGGCACTCAAGGTGAACACGATGCAAACTATGCACTCAATATCACTATGGTGACTGAACTTCCTTACACAATTACTGTAAAAAACGGTACATTTAATGTATTCGCAGGCGGTAACAAGCGTGCGTACAATGATACTACAGATAGTGCGTATAAAGGAGATTCCGACCTTGTAGGCTCTATCTCCGCACCTCTTACTGTGGAAATAGACGGCGGTATATTCAACGGTACATTCAGCCTTTCGGGCAATTCTATTCTTGCTGACGATGCAACCCTAACCGTAAACGGCGGTACTTTTAACGGTGCAGTTTACGCACAGGCAAACATCGGTCCTATAAGCGGATATGCAAGCTATTGTACAAGATTTGTAATGACCGACAAAAAGTATTTTGCTGTTGACGGTGATATCGATATCACTATTAATGACGGTAATTTCAGCGGCGGTCTTATAAGTGCATATGAACTCGATGTTGCATATACACAGTGTTTAAGAGGTGACTTTAACCTTACAATTTCCGAGAATGCAACCTTTGCAAGCGGCACAGTACTTGATGCAACACAGGTTAAGGCATATGACGGTGAAAACAAGGCGGCTACTCTCACATGTCCTGATGCAAGCAAGTTCGAAGTAGTTCGTTTTGACAAGGTTAACGGCGAGACCGTAAAGTATGACGAGCCTCTACGTATTTCCTTTATCGGCGATTCTATCACACAGGGCACAGGTTCCTCAGACCAGCTTACAAAGTCTTATTCTGCACAGTTCGCTTTGCTTTGCGAATCAGCAGGCAAAGAAGTTATCATTGGTAACTACGGAGTTGGTGGTTCAACAATTCTTTCTTACGGCAACGGTTATTACAACAAGACTCTTGCATACTCTATAGCGTTCAATGAAGCGGATAGTGACTATGTCCTTATCGCTCTTGGTACAAACGATGCATCTGCCGCAGGCGGCACTGTTGGTCAGATGATGAATTTCACCGAAAAGTATGAAACCTTTGTAAAGTCTTTCGGTGATCTTCCGGATACAGAAAAAGTGTTCACCACAAGTGCGATTTACCGTCTCACTTCGCAGAAGGCCGCTGACGTTCGTGCAGTAAGCGTTGTCCGCCCCACACAGAAGCACGTAATGGACAAACTTGTAGCAGAGGAAGCAGACAAGTATTTCTACATCGACCTCTACGCGCTTCTTTATGATGCGGCAGTTACGGATACACTTTTTGCAGGAGATAAGCTCCATCCCGATGACGGCGGCTACGTTATCTACGCACAGGCTATTTACGATGCTATTTTCAACGATGTACGCACTGTAGAAAACTTTGAGATGAGCGACGTTTACTTAAGTGCAAGCGGAAAACTTGCAGGTGCAGGAACACTTGCTGATCCTATGTCATCTCTTACCACAGCACTTGGCAGACTTGCTCCTGACGGTACTCTCCACATCATCGGCGAATACACCTATCCTGAAAAGATAGTTACACCAAGATTTATGGAAAAGCTCACTATCATAGGTGAGGGCAGCGGTGCAAAGCTTTATATCAACGGCAATACCGTAAGCTTCCTCTCCGATACAAAGCTTGACAACTTCATGCTTGATACAACATACACAAATGCAAACTATCTTGCATTCAATTGGAACAACGTTGAGATTACAGAAACCTTTGACTGTAACGCAGTTTACCGCTTCCTCGCAGGACAGGTACTCTATTACAACGATATTTCAAAGACCGCATACGATTCGCCCGTGACCGCAAGTTCGGACAAGGATATCACTGTTACTGTAAACGGCGGTACATATTATATCTTTGTGGGCGGCAACTGGCGTATGAGTGCAGACTGTCCGTTCGGAACATATTCTGGTAACATGACACTCAATATCGGCAAGGGTGCTACAATCAAGGCAAACGGCTACAACGGTATCGGCGGTCAGAACTACCTTAAGGGTACTGTAACTGCAAATATTGATTCATGGCCTTCCGGTCAGCTCTGTCGTGACTATCCGAGAATAGGCGCACAGAATACTGTTAATGTCTTTAACGAAAGCAACAACACAGGCACTACCGTGATGAATTTTGGCGAAGGCGTAAATGCAACTCCTATTATCACCGGTGATTTTGACGGTGACGATAAGGTTACTATGGCAGACGCAATGCATCTTTTGAAACTTGCAATTGAACATGATGATGGTACTGAAATTCATGATTTCTACAGTTTTAAGAGCATTTCACTTGTGAATGTTATCAGAGTATTTAAAAAGTTAATCTAATAACAAAAAGCAACGCAATACTGCGTTGCTTTTTGTTATATCTGATCTTCAACTTAAAAATCAAGAGATGCTTATATGCATAATACATGTTTATTTTTGGCTAGAGCGCACATACGTTTTGTCTTGTTTTTTGCTACATTTTCATTATAATATAATGTAGAAGTGTACAAATTGTGCTGTACATAAAGGGAGGTATAATGCAAATGAAAAAATTGTTATATTTCATAACTGTGCTTACTCTTTCAATCTTTTGTGTCTGCATCGCAAGTGCTGCGAGCCCTGTTGTCTTCGTCAGTGATGCCGGTGATAACATGAATAGCGGTGCAAGTGCTGAAGCCCCTCTGAAAACGCTCGGTGCGGCGTATGATCGCTTCGGTGCTGACGGCGGAACCGTAGTTGTATGCGGTAAGCTCACACTCGCAGACGATGCACTCAAAATGCCGCAAAATGACGGATGGGTTACATTTACAAGCAAATGGGACGGTGTGGATTATGCAAAGACTGATTCCGCCTCACTTAATCTGTCCGGATATACATATCTCGGCGGAAATACAGAATTCCGGGATATTACAATAAATGATGCAAGTCCCTTTTATTTCAACTTTATTCTATGCCGCGGACATTCACTCACTGTCGGCGAAGAGGTGACATGCACTGACGGTTACGGTTTATATTTTACGATCTACGGCGGAACATTAGTCAATTCAAATATCGGCACAGCTGCTGCTAGCTTTTATGACTACACCATTACAGTGGATAGCGGCACGTGGTACGGTATTTACGGCGGCAACAAGCGTGCTGACACAACCGCAGCGGCAATGGGTGCCACCGGTGATGTGAGAATTATCATAAATGGCGGTTCATATCTCGGTAAAGCGGCAAATCAAGCTGATGCTATGATCACTCCGGGCGGCATGAATGCGCAGGACGGTGACTATTATCTCGAAATCAATGACGGTATATTCAACTGTCCTATCTATGCACTCCAGCGCCCCGGTGATAATTCGTTGCGCTATACGGCGTATTATGACGGTGATGTTTCCATTGTTATCAATGGCGGCACGTTCAACGGCGCAGTAATTTCGACTACGCAGAATGAAGAAGCATCATGGGTAGGTGGCAACTATTCACTCGAGATATATGGCGGAAGCTTCAATGCGCTTGAAAGCATTTCCGCACCTCGTGTAAAGGGAAAAGCGGTTTGCAAGATCGTTGGTTCGGCAGTAGATAACGTTGTCGTGTCCGACTTTGACTCAATGGGCGGTGAGTTCCCTGAAAAATCGGTAGTACCGCTTGTGCGCGCATCTGAGGGCGTTGTGTTTGTCGGCGGCAGAAATGACGGTGACGGCAGTACTTCGCAGCTGCCTATGCCATCACTCGGTGCGGCCGTAAAGGCACTTGGTGAGAGCGGCGGTACTATAGTCGTTTGCGCGCCTCTTCGTGTTGATACCGAGACCCTTGCGGCATACGATAATCTTAAAATCACAAGTGTATACGGCGGCATTGACTTTCAAAAGGAAACCGGTGCAAAGCTTGAGCTTGTAAACTATATTGTGCTCGGCGGCAAAACCGAATTCTGCAATATCACGCTTGAATCGCGCGGACTTACGTCAATGATACTTTGCGCCGGTCACAAGACGCTGTTTGGCGATGGTATAACCGGCACAAGGCATATGGACGGCGGCATTACCGAGTATATCAGTATTTACGGTTGTGACAGACTACAGTCGAATGCACCGGAACTTCCCGGTAAAGCTGCATCCGACGTTACTATCAAGAGCGGCGACTTTGAAAACGTTGTACTCGGTAATTACCGTGTACACGGCGGCATAAACTCTTTCCGCACCACGGTCGGCGAAAACAATCTTGAAATTTCCGGTGGTTGCTTCCACGGTGCGATCAAGGCTGTCGGAATGAATCACCATGAAGGAAATTCCACCGTCAACATCACAGGCGGCAAATTCCTATGCTCAATCTATGGAATCGCAACCCCCGTAAACATTGACCCTGATTGCAATACCGTAAACGGAAACGTTTACATCAACATAAACGGCGGAGAATATCACGGTGAAATTCACGCCGTTGAAAGAAACGACAGAACATATTTAAACGGCGAATTCTGCCTGACTGTCAACAGTGGAGACCTGCGTTGTGTTGGTGAGATCCGCGGTTGTGAGGACGTCTGGGGAGATAACACCGCTACTATCGGCGGCTCTTATGATTTTGACGCCGAGTGCACAGGTACGTCCACTTTCCAGAATCCGACGGTTGACGTCGGTGCGGATCCGAGTGTTTGTTATCATGACGGTTGGTATTATTACGTTACCGTTAAGTACGTCGGCAATTATCAGGCGATCGCTATTTCCCGTTCACCGAACCTTGCCGATATTGCAAGCGCTAAGTTTGTCAACGTATACGTTTTGGACAAGGATAGCCCTGTTCAGAGCATATGGGCACCTCAGCTTAAGAATTTTGACGGCAAGTGGTATCTCTACTTTACGGGTGCTTCTGCTGAAAATGCGGGTGTACAACGTATGCCGTATACCATGACAGCTCTCGGCGACACACCGTTTGACGGTTTTACCGCCCCAAAAATGTTTGAAAACCTCGACAGTTCTATCTATTCATGGCTTGCACCTCGTCCTTTTGAACATAACGGTGAGCTCTACTACTGCAGTAGCGTGTTTGTTGAAGCATCCGATAATACAAGTGGAAATCACAAGCAGAAGCTTGCAATAGCAAAGCTTGAATCTCCGACAAAATTTGCAACCGGAGTTTCAATTATCGCAGTCCCCGATAAATCCTTTGAGGCGTATGACATTATGGAAGGTCCGTATGCGGTATATGCTGAGGATGGCAAATCTCTTTGCCTTATCTACTGTGCAAACTATGCGGACGGCGAGGACTACTGTACAGGTCTTCTCACTTTCAGCGGCGGCGATATTCTATCAATGGAGAATTGGGAAAAGCTCCCGGCACCTATCGGCGCACGTGACTCAAATTATGAAATCTTTGCACCGGGTGCAACTCTGTTTGCGCCGATGCCGGACGGTTCGATTTATGCAATATACCATGTAAAGCTCCATGCGATGAACCGCTATAACCGCTCAATTTTCATTCAGCCGGTTGGCTATAAAAACGGTTTGCCATATCTCGGTGCACCTCCGCCACTTGAAACAGTCTTTGAGTATTCTGTAAACCCAATGCCTGTATCCGAGAGAATTTTTGGATTTGATACAAAGTCTGAGTTTAAAGCAATACGTACATACAATGATAACTTTACCGATGTTACTTCGGATAAATGGTTTGCTCCTTTTGTAAAGACTGCTTATGAATATGCTCTTGCGAACGGTACAAGCGCTACTAAGTTTTCACCTGACGGCAAGTTTACTGTTGCACAGGCGCTGACTGCAGCAGCAAACATCCATACAGTTTATTATGGTAATAATGTTCGTTCGGCAGTGAGCGGAGAAGCATGGTATGTTCCTTATGTTGAATACTGTGTACAGAATGGCATTATCACAGAGGGGCAGTTTGCAGATCTGAACGCTAATATCACAAGAGGCGATATGGCTATTGTGTTTGCAAACATTCTTCCTGACAGTGAGTATGAGATTGTCAAAGACGGCGCTGCTTCTGATGTGACAAGTGACATGGCTTGCTATAATGCAGTTTCCAAGCTTTATAAAGCAGGAATTGTAAGCGGCGATGCAGGAAAGGGAACTTATCGCCCACATGACGAAATTGTACGCAGTGAAGCATGCGTAATATTTACCAGAATTGCACTTAAGAGCGAAAGAGTTAAATAAAGATAAAAACAGCCGTAAGGCTGTTTTTATCTTTACTTTGTGTAGTTTATATTGAAAAGCTTATAGAAAAATGATACTATAGTTATAATAATCAATATGCAAAGGGGTATAGTTATGAAAAATATTTTTCGCATGGCTTTTTTGGTAATGCTTGCTTCGCTTTTTTGCGGAGCAACAGTTGTTGCTAATGCCTTAGAAGAAGACTACACGTATGTTTATGTCAATTCCGAAACGGGCATTGATGCTTCTGGCAACGGTGACTCTCCGGATAATCCACTTAAAACCTGGACATGGGGAATAAAATACGGTCAGAAAGAGAAGGTTGGTACGCTTGTTGTGGTTTTCACAAATGAGTATCATTTTAACTCTTCTCCGTCAGAAGTAGCACATGATTATCCTATTATTTTTACTACTAATGACGGTAAAACCGACTATGCAAAGGAAAACGGTGCAAAGCTTGTTTTCGGCTCGGCACTTCGCTATTATCTGAACGGTGACACGGCATTTGAAAATATAACAATTGAATACTCCAAGTCACTTAACATTATCGCCCAGTATAATCCTATCAGAATGGGTAAGGGGGTTAAAACGGTTAATCTCACAAGCGAGGAAAGCCAACTTCTGGTGCTTGGCGGATATCAGGCACCCAAAGCTGACGCTGACGTTACAAAGGACTCACATGTAACAATTGAAGACGGTGACTATTATATTGTCGCCGGCGGAACAAGAGATTCATTTGACAAGACGCCCCTTTATTTTACAGGTACACATTACATGACGATAAACGGCGGCAGAATCGCAAATGTTTTTGGCGGCTCTGTGAGGTATCAGTATAGCACAAGTGCTGTTATTACGGTAAATGGCGGCTATATTGAAGATTTTAACGTAGCCGGTGACCTTTCACGTAGGCTTAACGGAGACGCAAGTGTCACATTTAACGGCGGTGAAATTAAAAATGTCAACGTAAACAATATTATCGGCACAGGTAAGATTACTGTCAACGGTACTAAAATCGGCGCAATGTCGGTTTGGTATGCAAATGACGAGGTTTCGACTCTTAATGAAAGAACAAACAAGCCGCTTTACCTGTATTATAATGCAAATTACTATACAGGAGAAGAGATTGAAACATTTAAGGTTGGCTTTGACTATACCGAAAATATAGCAAGCGTATATGCAAAAATGGGTGCAAATGGCAGCGGCAATACAGAGGATGACCCTGCAAGTTTTGCAGATGCATTTGAATCTGCGGCAAAATTGGGTAGCACTGTTGTGCTTTTG
>JAFQDK010000043.1 GCA_017399305.1 Clostridia bacterium | reverse complement strand
GTGACTTCAGCTTTGAGTGCTATGCAAACGGTGCATACACCAACTCTACAAATGTAGACGATAAGCTTGTAGCAGCAGCAGTAATCAACTTCTGCGACAAGGCAATCGAAGTATTTGCTGAGTAATTAGCTAACTAAATAAAAAACACACCCGAAAGGGTGTGTTTTTTTATGTTTATACTATTTGTTGTGGTAAATAGTCATGAGAAAACACAAGTTGTTGTGTCGATTTTTAAAAGGTGGGATTTTCAGCTCAAACGAGTGTATTTATGCACCAAAAAAGTTGTTGACATTACATAAATTTGGATGTATAATTACCATGAATAATAATATGCCATATTATCCCTTTTTGTGCCTATTGTTATTTTTTTCCAAGATAAAAAATAAATAAATATATACTTATAAGGAGAGAAAAGCATTATGAAAAAGAAGCTTTTGGCATCCCTGCTGATTGCCGTAGTGTTCGTTTGCACATTTGTTTTTGGTGCTAACGCAGCAGCTACCGAGATCAGCACACCGGAACAGCTACTCGAGCTCATGACGGAGACGAGTACAAACATGAAGGGCTCATATGTTTTGACAAAGAACATTGATATGAGCGAAATGGAAGGTCAGTCACCTATCGGTACAGCGACATACAAGTTTACCGGTACGTTTGACGGTGCAGGATATACCATTTCCGGTCTTAATATTGATACGACCTCTGACACGGGAACATATCCTTATGCCGGTCTTTTCGGATTGGTAAATAAAGGTACTATCAAAAACCTTACTGTTGAAGGAACTATTACAGGTAAGCAGAGTGCAGGCGGTATCGCCGGATGGGCGCGCGGTGCAACTATTATAAACTGCCACAACTATGCTACCGTTACCACTACCAGTACTTCGAACGGTGCAGGCGGTATCCTTGGATTTGGTGACTTCAACGGTACAAACATTTCCGTAGCGATAACCAACTGTACAAACCACGGTAACATAACAGCCGGTGCTTATGCCGGAGGTATTTACGGTCTTTCCCAGGAGAGAACCAATACTGTTCAGTCCCTTGTTATAACCGGATGTAAAAACTACGGTAATGTTACCGTAAACAGCGGTAATGTTGTCGGCGGTATCGTTGGTTATCACAGATGCAGCGCAACAACAGGTGCCAATGTTTTCACCATTAACGAATGTGCAAACTACGGCGCTATCTCCGCCACATCTACTGCTACAAACAAGGGTAATTATGCCGGCGGTATTATTGGTGCTGCGCTTGTCAGCAACAATGTAACTTCTACAACCATTACGCTTACCAACCTTTATAATGAAGGCTCTGTAAATGCGGTTAACGGTGTTTACGAGGGCGGTATCGGTGCGGTTCTCCGTATTCCGCTTACCTCTACCGGTGAAGACGGAAACCTTACAACCTCCTTTGTGCTTAAAAACTGGATACAGAACGGTCCCGAAACCGGTATCGGTGCTCTTGCTACTTTCGGAAGCGCAGGTAAAGCTGTGTATTTCGATATGTCCAACATTTGGAACAAGGTAGGTACCAAACTCTTTGCAGAAGAAAGGGAATTGGAGGGTGAGGTTATACTTAATACTTATAACCATGTAAATCTTACCAACTGTTTCAATGTTAATTCTGCAGACGTGACAGCTCTACTTGAGGATGAGAACTTTGTTTTAACATTTGACGGTGTTGCACTCAAGTTCCTCACAGCAGAAGAGGATATCGTAACATTCCCCTATACTATTACAACTGCAGAGCAGCTTATCAAGGTAATGAACTCTCCTGCAGTTTGGGGCGGCGAGTTTATTCTTGGCGGCAACATAAGCCTTGACGGTGTTGAAAACCAGGCTCCTATCGGTAGTTCTACTGCAACACCTTTTACCGGTAGCTTTAACGGTATGGAGTATACAGTAAGCGGTCTTAACATTACCGGTACGGGAACTCTCGGCTTCTTTGGTGCTGTTAAGGGCGCAACTATCGAGAACCTTACAGTGGACGGTACCGTTACAGGTACAGGCAATGCGGTCGCCGGTCTTGTAGCTTATACAAACGGCGCTACTATTGAAAACTGTGTTAACAAGGCAACCGTTACCGGTAACGAGAGAACCGCAGGTATCGTAGGTTCTCTTGACGTAGGCGGCAACACTACAGTTATCACAAACTGTGTAAACGAGGGAACTATCACCGCAAACGGTCAGCATGGCGCAGGTATTGCAGGTCGTATCTACGGCTGTGCAGCAGACGGTGAATTGACCGTTACAGATTGTGCAAACAAGGGTGATATTACAGGTACTACCATGGTCGGCGGTCTCGTAGGTCGTTTCGATAACACCTCAAACGGCGACAATAATGTTATTACTATTACTAACTTCGCAAACTACGGTAACATTACCGCTTCCGATTCTTCTATGGCGGGCGGTCTTGCAGGTATACTTACTGCCGGCGCAGAGGGAGACGTTACTTCTGCCGAGATTGAAATTACAAACGTCTACAACTCTGGTAGCATTATAGCTGAGACAAAGTATGCCGGCGGTTTTGCGGGTTATTTCCGTTCGTATGAAGACAGTATAATTACTGTTACTGACATATACAATAAGGGAACCGTAAAGGCAAAGGCAAATGCCGGCGCAGCGGGCGGTTTCTTTGGTGCAGCAAACGGTTCAAATCATATTTACACTATAACAAATGCATACAACTGCGGTTCTGTAACCACGGGTGATGCTACAGTCGTTGGACCTATTACTGCAGGCTTTTCAGGTGCATCTGTAAATACTGTATTCAACGCATATTATCTTGATAACGGTGAAACATACACCTATCTCACCAATTCACATGCAGTAACTACCGAAAACTATGCTGCGGCTGAAACCTTTACAGGTATCGGTACATCCGAGAATTGGTTAATGACCACCACAGGTCCCGAGCTTGCACTTTACCATGTACACACTATGCAGAACGGTACTTGTACAACATGCGGAGAGGGCGCATGTCAGCATACCATTTCTGCAGCTACCGACGCTGTATGGGAAGAAGCTGTTGTCGACGGTGATACTGCATATAATTATGTTTGTGCTAACTGCGGACATATCTTCCTTGAGGGCGCAGAAAAGCCTTATATCTATGTAGATAATGCAGATGGCGTCGATACAAATACAGGTCTTGCTACCGATGCGGCGGTTAAGACTATTCAGGCGGCTGTTGCAAAGATGACTGCTACCGGCGGTGACGTAATCCTCACCACACGTTACAAGGTTTCAAGTGTAACAGATCTTCCTGCATACGAGAAGGAAATCACATTTACTTCTCTTCTTAACGATGCCGGCAATCTTCAGACCGGTTTCGTGTTTACTGCTCATGGCGGCACATTCAACCTCAATGGTCCTACCAAGTTTGAAAGTATTATTTTTAACGGTTCAAATCTCTCCGCACAGAACAACTCTGATGACGGATATTACAACATCCCCGTAATTGCGGCTAACTGGAATGACCTCACCGTAGGTCCCCGTGTTCTCTGCTACGGTGTTGGTTATATTGTAGCCGGTTCAAACGGTGTGAGCGGAAGCGAGCGTGATCTCGGCGGCAAGACCGTAAACATCACTCTCCACAGAACCGTTGCAATGCCAATTACCGATGCAGACAGCGAGGTTCTTACTCCTGCAAGACCTTTCTATACCAGAGTTTACCTCGGTGACCGTGTAAGAGTCGAACAGACCGATGCTTACACAGTTAAGAATGTAAACATCAACTTTACAAGTGAAGATGCGACATTTGATACTGTTTGGTTCGGTACCACAAGTAATGCAACTGCAAACGCACAGATGGAAAATTATAATGTTGTTGCAAACTTTAACGGTATAAGTGATGCATATATTCATTATCTCTTCCTTGGCGACGGAAACACAAGTAAAGAAGGTAGTGCTTCTATTGATAACCTTACTATCAACCTCAACGGTACTTCCTATGTAACCAAGCAGGTTTCTGTAAACAATGTCAAGAACCTTACTCTCAATATTTCTCCTGCATCCGAGCGTTTGGACGCGGCTGCAAATGTTCTCCGTCTTAACAAGGTTCAGTTCTACTTCTCTGTAAGCACTGCTTACGGCGCAACCAATCCCACTGCAACCGCTAATGTTTCTTACGGTACTCACTCCTTTGCAAACGGAGTAGGATATCCTCTGTTCAATAAGATGTACGGCACTGTAGCTCCCGAAATTATTGATGAGTGTGACTACAACGGAACAAAGTGGACATACAACGAGACTGATAGCGTATATGAGCTCATCTGTCCTGTATGCGAGAAAGTTCTTGCAACCGCAGAGACTCCTGTAGTTTATGTTGGTGATGGCGGCGATGACAATGCAAGCGGTCTTACCGCTGCTACCAGAGTAGCAACCATTACTGAGGCTGTTACCCGTCTTGCAGATGTAGAAAACGGTACCGTAATGTTTACCGGTCTCTACACTCTTGATGCAAATGAGGAGCTTCCCGAGTGGAGCGGTACAATGCTCTTTACTGCGGACCCCGATACACATGACCAGTACGGCGCGGCAAACAGCGGTATCGTTATTGCAAAGCAAAATGTTTCGCTTTCACTTGGCGGTAAATCAAGATTTGATGCTATCCTCTTCAAGGGCGCATCCTCTTCTGTATTCCGCATAGTGCTCTCTGCAAACTACCATGACATCGAGATGGGATATATCCGCGCGCAGAATTATGCAAAGATGTATCTCCTTGCCGGTGTATATTATCAGAAGACCGACGATACCGAGCCCAAGACCTCTACAATGGTTGTAGACGGTCCCGGTATGTCTACAAATTCCGGAGATTATCTCTATGAGAGAGTTTACCTCGGAAGCATTTATCTCGCAGACAATATCGAGGTATCCAATAAGACTGTTACCGCAACCTTCCGTGACGGTTACATCAACTCTCATGCTACTACTCGTGACCGTGTGCTTACGATCGGTACTCTTTACATGATGTCCACCGCGGGTAACAACAACTTCAAGCATTCCACTACTAACGGATGCACATCTACCGTTTATGTTAACGAGAATTCCGAGATTCGTGATGTACGTACCGGTGACCGTAACGTAAACCAGACCGAGTCTTCGGGTAAGATGGATAACATCTACTTCTACTTCAATGACAACTCCAATATAGTTGATATAGGAACAATACAGGGTACTTTCTATGTAAGAAATGCTGTAAATACCTATGTCTACATTTCCGATATGGATGAAGAACAGGCTTGGGAAGGTGAAGGTGTTCGTACAGAGAAGTTTGCACATTCCGTATTCTTCCAGAAGTACGGTACATTTACTGATAAGTATGCAGCGGCAACTCTCACTTACGGTACACACTCGTTTATCGACTCTATTGTTGATCCTGTTCAGAACCTCGGCGATTATGATATCACCCGCTATGTAAATGATGAGTGTGAAGGCAACTGGGATGACGGTGTTGTTACAACAGCACCTACAGCTTCTAAGCCCGGCGTTAAGACTTACACATGTACAGTCTGCGGCAGAACCAGAACTGAAGAAGTTGAGTTTGTTTGCACTTCTCATGTATATCTCAAGATCGAGGACGGATCATATGTCTGCGGCAACTGTGGCATCGCTCTTGAGGCTCCCACAGGCAGTGCGGTTATCTCCGCTGTTTGCGGCACAGTCAAGGACGGCGCAGTTTCTGTTGATATCATTATCGACGCTGATGCAATTGCCGGCTCCTACTTCACCGTAACTGCTCCCGACGGCTTCACTCTTGCGAGCGTTTCCAACGCTATTAATGAGGCAAATGGTTTCCAGCTTGTAACCCCCGATACTCTCACAAGCCCTGCATGCAAGTTTATGCTTGTAAACTTCAGTGGCAATGACGGCGCTCTCGATGAGCAGGTTGTAGTAACTCTCAACTATACCGTTGCGGACACATTCGGCGGCACAGGTGAGATCAAGATTGAGTGTCACGAGACTATCAATGCAGCCGAGGCTGATATTGAGACCGTTACCGTAAATGCGGCAATCGCTCACGAGCATAACTTTGTAAAGAGCGATCTCGTTCCTGACACTGCTGATAAGGCGGCACACTATGTTTACACATGTTCTTGCGGCGACTCCTATGAGGAGGTAGCACAGACCAATGCAATCGCTGCAGAAAGTATTAAATACGGTACATCTGCAACTCTTACCGGTGATTTTGAGCTTGAATTCCTTGTTCAGCTCAGCAATGATCTCGCGGTTGAGCGCGGCTGGCTCATGGTTGAGCACTATATAGCAGGTGTAACCGAACCTGAAGTGACTGTTGTCGAGGCGCACAAGACCACTGCAGGCGAGACTGCAACAACATACCGCTTCATGGCTCCTGCAATTGCTGCTAAGGAAATGAATGATAAGATCGTCATTACCTTCTGCGCTGCTATCGGCGGAGAAAAGTATGAGGCAGTTTCTGCAGAGCGTAATCTTGTAAGCTATTACAACGTTGCGTTCAAGCAGTATTATGAGTATGCAGAAGCAGGCGTAGGTCAGGCTCCCGCATTTATGAACGTTTTCTATGCTATGTTTAATTACGGCGCTGCAGCTCAGGACTACTTCGGCTACAATGCTGAAAATCCTGTAAATGCTGTTCTTCCTGAAGGCAAGCAGGCAACAGAGTTTACAGCTGAGGCTGATGCGGATGAGTCTGTAATTGATGACTGCGCAAATGACGTATATACTATCAGCGACTTCTACGCAGTGCTTGAGCAGAAGATCGAGTATGCGCTTGTATTCAGCGGTACAGCATATTCTGCAGATTCACTTGTATTCAAGGGTACTTATACAGATATCAACGGCAACGAAGATACTATTGAGGCAAGCGGTGAAAATATCGCTGTTGAAAGCGGCAAGGTAACCGTTTACATCAATACTGTTTCTGCTAAGGATCTTCGTCAGATGATTACCGGTGCGCTTTATCACACCGATGGCACACAGCTTTCCGACAGTGTGACATTCTCGTTTGCAGCATATGCAAAGAATGTATACACTAAAGGTACTGATGCAGACAAGAATATCTGCGCGGCAATCCTTAATTACAGCGATGCTGCAAAGGCTCTTTTCTACAAAGAACCGACAGTAACTGAATAACGGAGGTAATGTATAATGAAGTATACAGCACCTAAGGCGGAGCTTGTTTCGCTTGAAGTAAACTCTGTTATTCTTCTCAGCGATTTGTTTTGCATTATTTACGATCCTGAGAATCCCGACTGTGAAGATAAACTGCCGGATTTTTACGAATAATCCCAAAACAAGGGCTCGGAAGAGCCCTTGTTTTATTTTTTTAAAAAGGGTTGACAATCGTTTTAAAGAGTGGTACTATAGGATATATGATTATCTAATTTTAGATTGGGGGAGAATGCGAAAATGAAATATGTAGCACCTAAAGCGGAGCTTGTTTCACTTGAAGTTAATTCTGTCATTCTTCTCAGCGATTTGTTTTGCATTATTTACGATCCTGAGAACCCCGATTGTGAAGATAAACTACCGGACTTTTATGAATAAGTTTTCAGAGCAAGGAAAGATAGTTCCTTGTTCTTTTACTATCATTAAAAAAGGAGAATCGTTATGAAAAAGATTATCGCCACTCTTTTATTAATTGTTTTGTTTATGACAGCAATACTCACCGTGGTTGCGTCGCCGTTCAGAGATGTTGCCGATGATGCATATTATGCGGCCGCGGCAGAGCGCATGGCAAAGCTCGGTATTCTTACAGGATATGATGACGGTCTCTTTTACGGTCACCATTATGTAACTCGCGCACAGATGGCGGCACTTGGATGCAAGATACTCGGCAAAGTTGATGAGGCATTGTCGCTTGCAGGAAAAACTGTTTTTAATGATGTTGACGAAAAAGGCTGGTACACCGGATATATTAACTATGCGGTTGCAAACGGTATAGTAATCGGTGACGGCGATGGCAATTTCCGTCCTGACGATAAGGTAAAGTATGAAGAGGCTATTAAGGTCATCATTTGTGTGCTTGGCCTTGACAAAGACATCGTGGTTGATCCTGCAGACTGGTCCAAGGGATATCTTGAGGCCGCAAAAAAGATGGGACTCACCAATAATCTCAAAGGAAAGAAAGGTGAGTATATGGTGCGCGGAGATGTTGCAGTGATTTGTGATGCAGGCGTGACTGCTTCCAAAGAGATAAACAAAGAGACGGTGACTTCCACAGTGAAAACCACAACAACTACGACTCCGAGCAAGCCTGTTGAACCTGAAGTTACAACAAAGAAGCCGTCTGTCAATAAGCCGTCGGCATCTACCACTACTGCAGCGACTACTACCGCGCCTGCTTATACCACACGTGAGGATGCGCTCCCCGGCTTTGGTTTCGGCAATTAATTTTAAAAATCTACCTTTGTGGAGGTTCCTATGAAGACAGTGTTTGAAAAACTGCCTGCTACAGCATTTTTGCTTGGTGAGCAGCCTGTTGATAAAGCAACGGTCTATCGCAGGGCCTCCTTTTGCGTTGTTACAAAAGTTGGGGATACTTATATTGCATATAATACGCTGACCAAGGAACTTGCAGAGCTTGATTTGCGTGAGGCAGATGCTCTTGAAGCCGAAAGTGTTATTTTTTCGCCAGAATATGAGCAGCTTATTCGCGGATACTTTCTTGTGCCGCAGAATCACGATGATAAAAAACTTTGCGACGGTGTTACTGTCTTTGCGCGGTCTGCATACAGGGGAAGCGCATATCGCCGTTTTACTGTATTTACAACAACCGATTGCAATGCGCGTTGCTTTTACTGTTATGAGCGCGGAATAAAGCACATGGATATGTGTGACGATACCGCTCGGCGAGTGGCGGATTTTATCGTGCGCGCATCTGAGGGGGAAGCTGTAAGCATCACGTGGTATGGCGGCGAGCCACTTATGAATACATCGGCTATGGATATAATTTCGTCTGCGCTTTCAGCTGCAGGGGTGGAGTATACCTCGATGATGGCAACAAATGCATCACTTTTTGATGATGCTCTCATAAAAAAGGCGGTTGACCTTTGGCATACGGATAGAGTTCAGATTACGCTTGACGGTACGCGCGAGGTATACGACCGCATCAAGGCATATTCCGATAGGGAAAGCGGATTTGAAATGGTGCTTTCTAACATACAAAAACTGCTTGACTGCGGCATAAAGGTAAACATCCGCCTTAATGTTGGCGGTCATAACATTGCGGATATGCATGCACTTACAAATTTGCTTGCCGATAGGTTTGGCGGCAGACGCGGACTCAATGTTTATGCGGCGCTTTTGTTTGACGAGTGTGAGTGGGCGAGCCGCGGCAGCACGGATTGTGACCGTTATGAGCTTGCTAAAGAGATAATTAAGATAGAGGATATAGCGGCCGAGCGTGGAATACTGCATCCTAAAAAGCTTTACCGTACAGTGTCGCACTGCTTTTGTAAGGCTGATGCCGAGGATGCGCTGGTCATTACTGCCGAAGGCAAAATTGTGAAGTGCGACTTTTTCACAGACAGCCGTTTTGTCGGCGATGTCGAAAGTGGCATAGACGAAGAAAAATTGCAGGACAGCCGCTTGCTTTACAGCCGACGTATTGAGTGCGGTGGATGCATGGCGTATCCGATTTGTCTGCGCCTTGCGGCGTGTCCCACCGGCGGATGTGATGACGCGCGCAAGTTTATGACAGAAGAGCGTCTTGTCCGCAGTGTGCGATATTTATATGCGTCAGCAAGGGAGAAAAGATGATATACCGAATAGCAGATATCAATATCGAAATGCATTTTTTGTATCCTATAAATGTGGAGTTTTTTGCCGAGTATTCAACGCCGTATGAGAAAGAGGCAGACTTTGCTATCGAGGTTACTGAGGCGGAGATAGATTTCGAAGCGGCGCGGGCAGAGGGTGTCGAACAGCCGTATATATACACGCGCGGATATTTTGAGAGACTTGCAATACTTCGAAAGGTCAGTGCCATGATGCTTACTCATGACGGATTTCTCATGCATGGCACAACAGTTGAATATGAGGGGCGCGGATACATATTCGCGGCACCAAGCGGCGTTGGCAAGACAACTCATGCTTTGCTGTGGAAAAAGTGTTTTGGCGAGGAGAATGTCAAGATAATCAATGGTGACAAGCCATTTGTCCGCCTTTTTGATGGCAGATTCTATGCATACGGTACCCCATGGTGTGGCAAAGAGGGACTTAGTATAAATGAGCGCACACCGATAGCTGCGGTATGTTTTTTAAAGAGGGCTACGGAGAACAGCATCAGGCCGCTTGACGAAACCGAGAGCCTTCAAAGAATGCTTGCACAAATTATGGTTACAGATTCAAGCGACCTTGCAACCCAGCTTGATCTTGCGGGTGCGCTTATTGAAAATGTGCCGATGTTTGAACTTGCATGTAATATGGAAATTGAAGCGGCGCAGGTGGCATACGAGGGCATGAACAAGCGAAAATGATGATTTTCAGGCGCTTTGAGTGATGCAGTTTTAAAAAAGCTTCTTGACACTTTCGGCTTTATGGATTATACTATATATAAAATAGCTTAGGTATCGCAAAGAATTTCTTGAGACGAAATAGGAGTGGAAGAAATGAAGTATATAAGACCGGAGGCCGAAGTAATACTATTTCAGCCTGCCGCAATAATTCTGAATAGTGACCAACTCCCGGATACGCCAGAGCTATTTAAGCTTACCGGCAAAAAAGACGTTTTACCTAATTTTTTTGAATAAGCAAAACAAAAAGTCGTACTCGAAAGAGTACGACTTTTTGTTTTGTCTTACTTTTCTTCACCGAGCATCTTTTCAAGTGATGCAAGTCGGATGCAGGCGGAAAGCGCCTGAATACAAACCTCAAGCTCGTGGAGAGCTGAGAACGTGGGGGCAAGACGGATGTTTGCATCGCGGGGATCCTTGCCGTATGGATATGTCGCGCCTGCCGTGGTAAGTGTACCGCCGGCCTGCTTCATCAGGTTCCATACGCGCTTTGCACAGCCGTCCATAACGGTCAGGCTGATAAAGTAACCGCCGTTGGGCTTTGTCCAGCTTGCAATGCCAAGACCGCCAAGCTCGGCCTCAAGGGTTTCGAGAACGATCTCAAACTTGGGGCGGATGATGTCAGCGTGCATTGCCATGATACGGCGAGTGTTCTCCGCATTCTTAAGGAAGCGTACATGGCGAAGCTGATTGAGCTTGTCAGCGCCGATTGTCTGCACGCCGATGAGCCTTTTAGCCTGAGCCATATTCTTTTCGCTGAGTGCCATCATTGCAACACCGGCGCCGGGGAATGTAATCTTGGATGTAGAGGTGAAGTAGATTATTCTGTCCTCTGTGCCGTATCTCTTGCCGAACTCAAAGATGTTGGCGAGCTTTTCCTCGGTATAAACATCGTGGATAAAGTATGCGTTATCCCACACGATACGGAAGTCGGGGGCGGCACACTGCATTCTCATCAGGCGGCGTACAACCTCGCGGTCGTAGGTGTAGCCTGTGGGGTTGGAGTATTTAGGCACGCAAATAATACCGTGAACATCGGGATCTTTTGCAAGCTCCTCGATCTTGTCTATGTCTGGCTGACCGCTTTCAAGATACTCAACGGTGATCATTTCGATGCCGAGAGTTTCGAGAATTGCAAAATGGCGGTCATATCCGGGCGCGGGGCAGATAAATTTAACTTTATCATATTTGCACCAAGGGATGTTTACATCGGGCGCGCCGTAAAGCATAAGGCGCGAGAGCGCATCATACATCATGTTGAGGCTGGAGTTGCCGCCCACAAAGATGTTTTCTTCGGGGATATCTGTCAGCTCAGAGAAAAGTCTCTTTGCCTCGGGTATACCGTCAAGCATACCGTAGTTACGGTAGTCAACGCCGTTTTCGCCAAAGCACTCATCAGCAGTCAGCTCTGGCAGCATTTCGTTTGAAATATCAAGCTGCTCGCCTATCGGCTTGCCGCGTGAAAGGTCAAGTGAAAGCTTGAGCTTACAAAGTGTGTCAAATTCTATTTGCGCGCGCTTGAGTTGCTCGCGCTTTTCTTCTAAAGAAAGTTCAGCGTATTTCATCGGTTCTCCTATGGTTACTTGCTAAATTAGAACTCAGCAGAGCCTGTGGTTCTGGGATAAGCTTCTACATCGCGGATGTTGGATACACCGGTGATGTACATAACAAGACGCTCAAATCCAAGACCAAAGCCTGCGTGCTTGGTACCGCCGAAGCGACGGAGATCGAGATACCACCAGTAGTCCTCTTCCTTAAGTCCGCAACGCTCCATAGCGGCGGTGAGGTAGTCAAGGCGCTCTTCACGCTGAGAGCCGCCGATAAGCTCACCAACACCGGGGACAAGCATATCCATTGCCGCAACGGTCTTGTTATCGTCGTTGAGACGCATATAGAATGCCTTGATTTCCTTCGGATAGTCGGTAACGAATACAGGCTTGCCGAAAATCTTTTCGGTGAGGTATCTTTCGTGCTCGGTCTGCATGTCGATTCCCCACGAAACAGGATATTCAAACTGGTTGCCGCTCTCCTCAAGAAGCTTGATAGCCTCAGTATAGGTAACTCTTGCAAAATCGTTTGAAACGAGGTTGTTAAGGCGCTCAAGCAGAGTATTGTCAATTCTGAGGTTGAAGAACTCAAGCTCCTGCTTGCAGGTAGCCATAACGTGGTTAACAACGTACTTTATCATGTCCTCGGCGATGTTCATGTCATCAACGAGGTCTGCAAATGCCATTTCGGGCTCCATCATCCAGAATTCTGCCGCATGGCGCTGAGTGTTGGAGCGCTCTGCGCGGAAGGTAGGACCAAATGTGTAGATATTGCCGAATGCCATTGCAAAGGTTTCCCCGTTAAGCTGTCCCGAAACGGTGAGGGAGGTGGGCTTGCCAAAGAAGTCCTGAGAGTAGTCAACCTTGCCGTCTTCGGTGAGCGGAATATTTTCGGGATCGAGTGTGGTAACGCGGAACATCTCGCCTGCACCCTCGCAGTCTGAGGTGGTAATAATGGGAGTGTTCACATAAACAAATCCGCGCTCGTTAAAGAACTTGTGAATAGCAAAAGCACATTCGCTTCTCACACGGAAAACCGCATTGTAAAGGTTTGCACGGGGACGGAGATGTGCGATTGTACGAAGGAACTCGGGAGAGTGTCTCTTCTTTTGTAATGGATAGTCGGGGGTAGATGTACCCTCAACCTCTATTGACTCAGCCTTAAGCTCAAATGGCTGCTTTGCCTCGGGAGTGAGTACAAGTGTACCGTTAACGACGAAAGCCGCGCCGATATTCTGCTTTGCTATCTCGTTGTAATTATTTATTTTGTCAGCCTCAAAAACGACCTGCAGATTGCCGAAAGCGCTGCCGTCGTTAAGCTCTATAAAGCCGAAAGCGTTGGAAGCACGGATAGAGCGCGCCCAACCGCCAACGGTTATCTGCTTGTCGGCAAAATCAGTTGCCGATGCATAAATGCTTTTAATAGATACTCGCTGCATAATTATTTCCTCTTGTTATATAAATTTCCTATTTTAATATTATAACCTACATTTCAGTGAAATGCAACTATTTTTGGCTTTTGTCAAAGCTTTTGCAAAAACTTTTCATTGGGCATTCGCCGCATCTTGGTGAACGCGCGGTGCATATGTCACGCCCGAAGTAGACAATGCGGTGGCAAAAATCCGACTGTATTGGTTTGTCGATACATTTATCAAGTATCTTTTCGATCTTGGCCGGGTTCTTTTCGCTTTCGGGGTAGAAGCCAAGACGACCGCAGATGCGTATGCAGTGCGTGTCGGTGACGATATTCGGCTGACCGAATACATCGCCAAGCATGAGGTTCGCAATCTTGCGTCCCACACCGGGGAGTGAGAGCAGCTCATCCATAGTGGATGGAACTTTGCCGTTATAATCGCGTACCAGTATCTCGGCGGTTTCCTTGATGCTTTTTGCTTTGGTTTTGTAAAGCCCACAGGGGCGCACAGCATCTTCAAGCTCGGTGATGTTGGCATCTGCAACCGATTCAAGTGTAGGATACTTTTTCCACAGCTCTTTTGATACGATGTTTACTCTGGCATCAGTGCACTGCGCGCTTAGCCGCGCCATAATGAGCAATTTCCACGCTTCTTCTTCGTATTCAAGTGAGCAGATTGCATCGGGGTATAGCTTTTCAAGCTCAGCGGCACAAAGCCGCCCAAGTTCTTTTTTTGTCATAGTGTTAGTGGGATAAATTAATGATTATATAATCACTTTAAAATGCAAGCATTTTAAAGTGTAGAGGGGCGTACATTCGCATGTCGCTCACCGCGACCGCCCCTTTAAGGAGTAAAAAAGCCGGGGAACCCGTCTTTTTTACAGATTTTTAG
>JAFQDK010000042.1 GCA_017399305.1 Clostridia bacterium | reverse complement strand
TGGGTGTTGTGGGTGTTGTGGGTGTTGTAGACGAGCCGTCAATAGATGTCGGCGCGTTGTATAATTCACTATAGTATTCAACTCCACCTGCCACAGCCTTGAACTGATAGTAGTATCCTGTTCCCGGCTGAAGATTTGAAAGCTTTGCAGTAACTGTAAACGGATTTGACTCTGTGTTTACCTGTATTACGTTTATCTCTTTAAGATTGGTTCTGTTTGTACCCGCAATGATAGATACTGTTGACGGGCGCGTATTGGTATAATAGAATTTAGCACTTATATCAATAGTTGTAGCAGTGACAGTTGGATAAGGATCTACAACAATGGTAACTCCGCCGCCGACGTATACATCACCCGAATATACAAGTCTGCGCACACCGTTTTTCTCTACCATGTACCAAAGTCCGCCATAGTAATTTGTGACATGAGAAATTACGGTGAGTTCCTCACCTGCGCTGTAATAACCGTGAACTTCTTCAAGCGCAAACGGGAAATATCTCTGTTCTGCTCCGCCGGAGCCTACAATTACGGTATAATCATCAACATCCTTCGTGCTGTAATTAGCTCTGTTGCCGCAGTTTTTGCAATATCCAAGTACATCATAAGTGTGATTTGAGCAAGGTGTACCAGCATCGGGTGTATTATTATGTGCGCTTGTAATATACGCAGTTCTCGACGATGCAACCCAATCAACCTTGGCATTGAACGCTTCTGCCGCAAAACGTGCAGGAATCAACGTTCTGTTATTGATGATCACAGGGGTAACATCCATTTTGACATTCCAGCCGTTGATGTTGATGTATCGGCTGCCAACGGTGCAACTTACCACATAGTCATCAATTGTGGCTGTGGCAGTTTTTGAAGATGCGTCCCACTCCACGGTCGCGCCAAGCTCTTCAAAAATAGCGCGAATAGGCACCATGGTACGGTTATTGATTATCTGTGGGGCAACATCAAACTTCACGCGCTCGCCATCAAGCATTACTTTTATGTCATTATTGGCAGCACCGATGTTAAGCGCAAGCATCACAACAGTGAGCACGCAAACAAATGCGGTTAAAAGAACTCTTTTCAAAGTAGTTACCTTCCCTTCTTCTGCGTATGTTTTTTGTTTGTTCTCTGCGTTTTTTTGTTGTCAGGGAACTTTGTGTTTTTTCTCTTTTGCTGAGGCTTTTTATTATCAAACTTTTTTTGCGGTGCAGCCGCTTTACGCGGTTTGATAAGGCAATCGGGACCAAATCCGATGAGATCGGTTCTGCCGCATTTTTCAAGCGCCTCAACAACGAGATCGTAGTTTTGCGGACGATTATACTGTAATAACGCACGTTGCAACTGTTTTTCGCGGTAATCTGTTGCAACATAAACTTTTTTTCCGTCAAGCGGATTTATACCTGTATAGTACATAACGGTCGACGGAGTACCCGGCGTGGGATAATAGTCCTGAACCTGCTCAGGTGCATAGCCTGCGCGCTTCAAGCAAAGCGCAAGCTCCACCGCACTGTCAAGCGTCGATCCGGGATGACTCGACATAAGATAAGGCACAAGGTACTGCTCAAGTCCGCACTCGGCAGAAAGCGCAAAATACTTCTTGCGGAATTTTTCATATACGTTAAACGAAGGCTTACCCATCTGGCGAAGAACGCTGTCCGAGCAATGCTCCGGGGCAACCTTAAGCTGACCCGAAACGTGGTCGCGCACAAGCTTTCTGAAAAAAGCGTCGCTTTCATCAGCCATTAAGTAGTCAAAGCGGATACCCGAACGGATAAACACCTTTTTAACCTTGGGAAGAGCTTCAACTGCACGAAGAAGCTCGATATACTCTGTATGGTCTGCGACAAGATTCTTGCACGGAGTAGGCGCAAGACATTTTCTGTTTGCACACACACCGTCGGTCAGCTGTTTTTTGCATGCGCCGTAGCGGAAATTTGCAGTAGGTCCGCCGATATCATGAATATATCCCTTGAAATCGGGCATCTCAGTGATTATCTTAGCCTCACGCACAACGCTTTCGATACTGCGCGAACGTACAGTTCTTCCCTGATGAAAGGCGAGCGCACAGAAGTTACAGCCGCCAAAGCAACCGCGGTTGTGAGTTATCGAAAAGCGCACTTCCTTTATTGCGGGAACACCGCCGTCTTTCTCATACATTGGATGATAGGTACGCATATATGGAAGCGCATAAACCTTGTCAAGCTCCTCACGCTCAAGCGGTGGCATCGGCGGATTCTGCACCAAAAGCTTGTCGCCGTAGCGCTCGATTACCGCTTTGCCGTAGATAGAATCCTGATTGCGATACTGTATGCCATAAGCCTTTGCATATGCGGCTTTATCGTTTTTCAGTTCATCATAGTCAAAGGTCTCAACAGTATCAAAGTGAAGCTTGTCCCCCTCTTTTGCAAGGAAAACTGTACCTCTGACATCGCGTATCTTCTTTACAGGAACACCTTTGTTTAAAAGTTCAGCAATGCGAAGCAGAATGTTCTCACCCATGCCGTAGGTCAGAATATCCGCACGGCTGTCAACAAGCAGTGAACGGCGCACCTTGTTATCCCAATAGTCATAGTGAGCAAAGCGGCGAAGTGACGCTTCAAGTCCACCTAAAATTATCGGTATATCGCCATATGCCTCACGGATACGGTTTGAATATACGATGCACGCACGGTCAGGTCGCTTGCCTGCCTTGCCGCCGGGGGAATAATAGTCGTCCGAGCGTTTTTTCTTTGCAGCGGTATAATGTGCGACCATAGAGTCGATATTGCCCGCGCTTACCAAAAAGCCAAGACGCGGACGTCCGAATTCGCGGAATGCATCACAGCTCTTATAATCCGGCTGTGCCAAAAAACCTATACGATAACCTGCATTTTCAAGCACACGAGTGATTATGGATGCACCAAAAGAAGGATGGTCAACATAAGCGTCTCCGCTGACATACACAAAGTCAACATCGCCCCATCCGCGCTCTTCCATTTCTTTTTTATTAACAGGTAAAAAACTCATATTTCAAAAAAGGAGAAACTGCTTAAAGTTTCTCCTTTCCTTTCGAAAACTTTCAAGTGAAGCGTCAGCGCTCAATCTCTTCCATGATGAAAGCTTCGAGAACGTCGCCTTCCTTAATATCATTAAAGCGCTCAAGACCTACACCACATTCATAGCCGGATGCAACCTCGCGGACGTCATCCTTGAAACGGCGGAGAGAGGAAATCTTATCCTCAAAGATAACAATGCCATCACGGACTACGCGAATCTGAGCATTTCTTGTAATCTTACCGTCCTGAATGTAACATCCTGCGATAGTACCGACATTGGGTACACGGATGGTCTGACGTACCTCTGCATGACCGAGTAATGCTTCCTTGAATTTGGGAGCAAGCATACCCTTCATAGCAGCTTCGATTTCTTCGATGCACTCGTAAATTACGCGGTAGGTACGAACATCAACGCTCTGACGCTCAGCCGCGTCAAGTGCGCTACGGTCGGGACGAACGTTAAAGCCAACTATGATAGCATCGGATGCTGAAGCAAGCATTACGTCATTTTCGGTAATACCGCCTACTGCGCCATGGATAACATTGACCTTAACTTCCTCATTGGAAAGCTTCTGGAGTGACTGCTTAACCGCCTCTACAGAGCCGTCAACGTCTGCCTTGACAATAACGTTAAGATCCTTGACACCGTCAGAAATTCTTGCAAAGAGATCGTCAAGAGATGCAGATGCATTTGCCTTGAACTTCTCGTTCTTTGCCTTTTCCATACGCTGTTCTGCAAGAGTACGAGCCATTCTTTCGTCCTCTACGGCATTGAACTCGTCACCTGCAACAGGAACAGAGTCAAGACCGATAATCTCAACAGGAACAGAGGGGCCTGCAACCTTGATTTCCTGGCCCTTATCGTTGGTCATTGCACGAACGTGACCTACAGAAGTACCTGCGATAACGATATCACCGGAATGGAGAGTACCGTTCTGAACAAGCACTGTAGCAACAGGTCCGCGGCCTTTATCGAGTTTGGACTCGATAACAATACCCTTTGCACGGCGTCCCGGATTTGCTTTGAGCTCCTTGACCTCTGCAACAAGAAGTACGTTTTCGAGAAGGTCATCAATACCCTTGCCGGTAAGTGCAGAAACAGGAACGCAGATAACGTCGCCGCCCCACTCCTCGGGTACAAGTTCATACTGTGTGAGGCCTGTCATTACTACCTCGGGGTTTGCAGTGGGCTTATCCATCTTGTTGATAGCAACGATGATTTCAATGCCTGCTGCCTTTGCATGGTTGATAGCCTCGACAGTCTGAGGCATGATGCCGTCGTCTGCCGCAACTACAAGGATTGCAATATCTGTAGCCTGAGCACCTCTTGCACGCATCGCTGTAAACGCTTCGTGACCGGGGGTGTCAAGGAATGTAATATCTTTTCCGTTTATCTGAACGCGGTACGCACCGATATGCTGTGTAATACCGCCTGCCTCACCACTTGTAACACTGGTGTGACGGATAGCATCGAGAAGTGAAGTCTTACCGTGGTCAACGTGACCCATTACGCAAACAACAGGGTCGCGTGTGATGAGGTTGTCGTCGCTGTCCTCGGTTTCGTCGAAAAGACGCTCCTCAATGGTAACAACAACTTCTTTTGTAACCTTTGCGCCAAGCTCATCTGCAACGAGATATGCAGTGTCAAAGTCTACGGTCTGATTGAGTGTTGCCATAACGCCCATCATCATAAGGCGCTTGATAACTTCTGCTGCTGTAACCTTAAGACGTGATGCAAGCTCCTGAACAGTGATCTCATCGGGAACGGTGATCTCAAGCTGCTTCTTACGTGCCTTCTCAAGCTCAAGTTTCTTCATGCGCTCGCGCTCTTTATCTTTAGCCTTATTATACTGGTTTCTTGTATCCTGCTTCTTGAGCTTCTGGCGGCTCTGAGAATTGTCAGAACCGTAGTTGCCTGCAAGAACATCCAGCTTTTCATCATACTTAGAAAGGTCAACCTCGGAGGTTCTTGTATCTACAACACGAACGCTTCCACGCGGTTTTGCAGGGCCGTCAGAAGAAGTACGCTGCATCTGGCTGATAGGTGCAGTAAACTTCTGCACTGTGCGACGCTCGTTTCCTTCGTCCTTATCAAATCCGCCCTTGGAGCGGTTATCGGGACGCTGCTTTTGTTGCGGCTTCTTATCAAAATTCGGCTTCATGCCGCCGTCAAAGGGCTTGCGGTCAAAGCGGTCTCCAAAATTCTTAGGCTGTGCAGGACGGTCACTCTGTGCGGGACGTGCAGGTCTATCCCCTTGAGGACGGTCTCCCTGAGTACGAACGGGTCTGTCACCCTGAGGACGCTGCTGGCGGTCACCGCGGTTATCGCGTCTATCCCCCTGCTGTGCCTGTGCGCGTGACTGTGCAGCCGCACGTGCTTTCTCCTCGATTGCCTGTGCCGCGCTCATCGCCTTTGCCTTGGCTTCTGCCTGAGCCTTTGCTTTTGCAGCTGCTTCTGCTTCGGCCTTTGCCTTTGCTTCTGCTGCAGCCTTTGCCTCTGCTTCTGCTTTTGCCTTAGCTTCTGCCTCTGCTGCGGCTCTTGCCTTAGCTTCAGCCTTCTCAGCTTCTGCCTTAGCAGCTGCCTCTGCCTCTGCCTTCTTCTTAGCCTCTGCAGCCTTCTGTCCTTTTGTAACAATGACAACATCGCCGTCTAAGTATGGGTCAAGGTTGCTTATCTGATTGTTCTTACTGAGAACATCCATGACAAGACCAAATTCATCAGGATCAAGAGCGGCAGATGAGGTCTTGCCCTCAATTCCGCTTGAAGCCAGAATGTCTGTAATATCCTTGCCCTTCAGTCCCAGCTCCTTTGCCAGCTGACTTATACGGTACTGCTGATTTTGTGCCATTCGTTAATTACCTCCTTAGCGTCATTCGACGTAAGTGTTCCTTTCTTCGAAAAAAACTGATGTATTTTATGGTAATGACGTTAACCGTCGATAATCTTCCTTATTGCATCGGCAAAACCGCTGTCGGTTACGCCTACTGCCGCTACAGCGCCAACCTTGCCAATGCTGTGTCCGAGTTCTTCGGGCGAAACATCAAGTGCAAGTGTTGCTGTTTTATAAGTTTTTGCCTTGTCTGTAATGCGCTTGACCGAGTTTTCTGATGAGCCTGAAGCATAAACCGCAAGCTGCACCTTTCCGTCACGCATCGCATCGACAACTATCGGCACACCCGAAACAAGGCGCCCTGCTTTTTTGCAGAGACCTATCATCGAAAGTGCTTTTTTTATATCTGCCATCACTCTTGCCCCTCTGCCATTGCATTTTCAAGCGCACTGTACACATCTTTTGGAATCTGCATCTGAAACGATGCTTCAAGCCTGTGAGCCTTAACTGCTTTTTTCAGGCAGGCAACATCCTTGCAGATATAAGCGCCGCGGCCGGCAGCACGCCCTGTTTTGTCAAGGCTTACCTCGCCGTCCTTGGTCTTGACAACGCGCCAAAGGTCATTTTTGTTTCGGTGCTCATTGCAACCGACACATTTCCTTTCGGGGACTTTTTTTATCTTTTCCACAATAGTTTATGCTTTAATATCAATTCTGAACCCTGTAAGACGTGCAGCGAGTCTTGCATTCTGACCTTCCTTGCCGATTGCAAGTGAAAGCTGGTCAGGATAAACAACAACTCTTGCGCTGCGCTCACCGTCAAGCTCAACCGACTGAACTTCAGCAGGTGAAAGTGCCTCACGTATAAACTCAGCAGGATCCTCGCTGTATCTAACGATATCTATTTTCTCGCCGCGAATCTCGTCAATAATTGTGCCAATTCTCGCACCGCGATTACCGATACAAGCGCCGATAGGATCAACATTCTCGTCTCTGGATTCAACAGCTATCTTTGTGCGGCTGCCTGCCTCACGTGCGATAGATTTTACAAGAACCGTACCATCTGCAATCTCGGGTATCTCAAGCTCAAACATACGCTTTACAAGTCCGGGATGGCGACGCGAAAGTGTTACTATATGGCCCTTTGCCTCATGGTTTACCTCAGTGATGTAAACCTTAACGCGGTCACCTACATAGAAGGTTTCGCCGGGAATCTGCTCTGCTTTGATAAGTGTTGCATTTGATGTTCCGGTATCAACAACCACGTTGCCGCTAAGCTCGTCAATCTTGATAACGGTTGCTGTAACGATCTCCTCGCGCTTGGATTCATATTCCTTTGTAATATTTGCACGTTCCGCCTCACGGATACCCTGCACAATAACCTGCTTTGCAGTGAGAGCTGCAAGACGGCGGAGATTTTTTGTCTTGATTTCTATCTCGCATACACCGCCAAGCTTATAGCGCTTGTTATGCTCCTTTGCACCCTCAAGAGTAATTTGAAGATCAGGATCCTCTACGGTCTCAACGATTTCAAGCTGCTGGAACATTCTGACCGTCTTCTTAACAGGATCGATAGCAACGCGAACGTTGGAATTGCCGTTTCGGTCACGCTTGTACGCACTTATAAGCGCCGCCTCTACCTTTTCAAGCATATACTCCTTGGAGATACCTTTTTCCTGCTCAATAAGGTCAAGCGCTTCAAAAAATTCAGAATTCATCTTTTTTACCAATGCCTTTCTTAAAAATCGAATACCGTAGTCATTCGAGAGATTTTTTTGTGTTCAATTTCGTATTCCTTATCGCCGACAGTGACAGTGACGATACCGTCTTTTATACCGCCGAGAATACCGCGGAATGACTTTTTGCCATCAAGCGGCGCAAAAAGTTTAACCTCAACTTCTTCTCCGGCAAAAGCCTCGATGTGTTCTTCTGTGCGAAGTACACGCTCGATTCCCGGTGATGAAACCTCAAGGTGATACGAATTCTCAATGGGGTCATGCTCGTCAATAACTGGATCAATAGCGCGATGAACGACCTCACAGTCATCTATCGTGATACCGTCCTCGCTGTCTATGGTCACGCGCAGATACCACTCGCTGCCCTCTTTGACATATTCAACATCCCAAAGATAATAACCGAGCTGGTTAACCACAGGAAGCAAGAACTCCCAAACGGTCTCTGCTATATTCTTAGAACCTTTCATATTTCCCATAACAACAAAGAAAGAGTGGCAAGCCACTCTTTTTCTCCTTTATCCTTTTACAGTTGCATTCTAACATATATAATTAAAGAAATCAAGTGTTTTTTCGATTTTTTTATAACATGTATAAAAGAGGAAGAAAGTTTCTTCGTCTTTTCGGCATTTTGTAATATAAATCAAGGTCTATGAACGTAACTCCGCTATGTGGCTTCCCATTTGAACGGATGGTAACACGCAGCACCGGATGAGGTGTCGTTCATCCTATAAACTTATAAATTATCTATTGATTATGCGCTCGCTATTTGATAGAATAAAATAAATATAATAAACGTTTTTGGGAGTAAAAATGGAAAAGAAGCTGAACATTTTAATGACCACAATGCAAATGGGTTTTGGCGGTGCCGAAACTCATATATACGAGCTTGTTCTTGCGCTGAAGAAAAATGGGCACACCGTAACTGTAGCTTCGGCAGGAGGCAAATATGCCGAAATGCTTGAAAAAGCAGGTGTGCGCCATGTGACTTTGCCATTGGCAAGCAAAAACCCAATTAGCGTGCTCAAGGCTTATTCGGGGCTGAAAAAGCTCATCAAGACCGAAAAATTTGACCTTGTCCATGCTCACGCCCGCATACCTGCTTTTGTATGCGGACTGCTTCAGAAAAAGCTGAAATTCAGATTTGTAACCACTGCTCACTGGGTATTCAAAGTAACACCGCTCTGGAAAAAGATATCAAACTGGGGCGACAAGCAGATGTCGGTCAGCGAAGATATCAAGCAGTATCTAATAGACAATTACGACCAATGCTCCGACAACATCTTTGTTACTGTAAACGGCATAAACACCGAGGTATTCTCTCCCGATGCGGATGCAACACCTATCATCGATGAATTCTCTCTAAGCGATTCAAAGCACCGCATAGTTTCGGTCAGCCGAATGGACGAAAGTCGCGGAAAAGCACAGCTTGCGCTTGCAAGATCAGCGGAAAAGCTCCTCGAAAAATACCCCGATCTTGAGATAATCATTGTCGGTGACGGTGTTATTCCCACAGAGAAAAATCTTCTTACAGATGTAAAAGAAATTGCCGCCTCTCTTGAAAAGAAATACGGCAGAAAAATCATCATCACCCCCGGTCTGCGCACCGATACACCAAATCTTATTGCATCTGGCGATATCTTTGTAGGTGCTTCACGTGCCGCGCTTGAGGCGATGAGCGTTGCCAAGCCCACTATCGTTTGCGGAAACGAAGGGTACATTGGCATTTTTGATGAATCAAAACGCGAAATATCATATAAAACCAACTACTGCTGTCGCGGATGCGAAGATGTAAGTGAGGAACTGCTTATCCGCGATATCACCGCCTTATTTGACAGCGGTGACCTTAAAGCAAAAGGTGATTACTGCCGTGAAGTTATTCTTGCAGATTTCTCTGCCGCACGTACCGCGCGCGACTATGAAAGAATGTACGAAACTCTCTCGCCGTGTCCGAAAACCGATCCTGGCGACATACTTATCAGCGGATACTACGGTTTTGAAAATGCAGGCGATGATTCGATAGCCGCATCCATGATTCAGAACATCAGAAGTGAGGATCCGGAAGCTAAGATAACTATTTTCTGCAAGGATCCGAAGCGCAACGCAAAGAAATACGGCGTGCGCGCAATCGGCAGATTCAACATACTTGCAATGCTTTTGGAAATGCGTCACGCAAAACTGCTTATCAGTGGCGGCGGAAATCTGCTTCAGAACACAACTTCGTCACGCTCGCTGTTCTATTACACCGTAATAATACGCCTTGCAAAAGCGCTTGGACTTAAAGTATTTATATACGCAAACGGTGTCGGACCTGTGTTTGGCAAGAAATATGAAAAAAGTGTTATAAAAACTCTTTCGCTTGCTGATAAAATAACATTCAGAGAACCTCAGTCTATCGAATATGTATCAGCATTAGGCTTTGACAAAAAGCTTATCACTCTGTCCGCTGATCCTGCATTGACCTTGCAAAAAGCGCCGGACGAAAGAATCGAATACATCATGCGAAATATCAATGGTGAAAGTTTCTTTGCCATCTCGCTTAGAAATTTTTCATCTCTCCACAGCGAAGAGGTAGAGGGCATGAACGAGGATACCTTTGTATCTCTCTTTGCAAAAGAAGTTGACCGCATTGCTGAAAAAACGGGGGCAAAACCGCTCTATCTCATCATGCAATCAAGCCGCGATCACCTGCTTTCTGAAAAGGTAAATGCACTTGCAAATATAAAAGGCGAGATACTAAGCGGTCTCTCAGCAAGTGAGATACTGGGAATCATTAACCGCACATCGCTTGTAATTGCTATGCGCTTGCATCTGCTCATCTACGGTGCAGCCGCGGGCAAGCCACTCATTGGTGTATCTTATGACAAAAAAGTTGACTCCATGCTTTCATACATGGGATATGACGCGCCTATAAGAGTCTCCGAGCTTGAAAAAGGACACCTGTCCGAAAAAGCAGCAGAATTTTTCGGCAAAGATATCCCCTGTGACCGCATTGACGCTTTGAAATCACTTGCATATGCCGATGCGAAAGAAGCGGTAAAAATGGTTAAATAACTAAGATCCTTGCAAAGCTTTTTGCAAGGATTTTTTGTTTGATGAGCACCAACATTGTAGGGGGAGGGGTTTCCCCTACCGCAAGGCAACGATTAGATGCTGTACATGCGGCAGGAGCAAGCCCCTGCCCTACGATTTAGTGTCTACGTCGTAAACTCTAATTCATTTGCGTTATTGACCGGGCATATAACTTGTGATATACTTATTATAATTCCTTTTCTGAGGTCGCAAAAATGCGTTTTATTTCACATTCTAATTCTCGGCAGTCGCTTGACATGACAAAAGGTAGCCCTTATTTACTCATTCTGAAATTTGCGTTGCCGATATTTTTGAGTCAGGTTTTTCAACAGCTTTACAACACTGCCGACACATATATTGTAGGGCAGTTTCTCGGCACTGAAGCACTCGCTGCAGTAAGCTCATCCGGAAATCTCATATTTTTGATGATAAGCTTTTTTGAGGGTGTTGCCATCGGTGCAGGAATCGTAATTTCAAGATACTTTGGCGCCGGTCAGCGAGAGCGTGTTTCGCATGCCATACATACCGACTTGCTGTTCGGTATCGTCAGCGGTCTGTTTTTAACGGTGTTTGGCGTACTTTTTACGCCAACATTTTTAAAATGGATGAACGTTGACCCCGAAGTTCTTCCCCAGGCGATAGAATACTTCCGCTATTACTTTTTAGGCGCGCTTGCAATGGCAATGTACAATGTCTGCCGCGGCATTATGAACGCCCTCGGCGACAGCCGCAGACCGCTTTACTATCTCATATTTTCATCCATTCTCAACGTTTTATTAGACCTTTTATTCGTAGGTGTATTCAAATGGGGCGTATGGTCAGCGGCATTTGCAACCGTAATATCACAGGCGGCAAGTGTTGTTCTTTGTCTAAATTATCTGTGTAAAAAAGATTTTGAATTCAGAGTATATTTTCAAAAGCTCCGCTTTTATCCGGAGATACTCAAAGAAATCATCCGATACGGTCTGCCGTCAGGCGTGCAAAACTCCGTTATCGGTCTTGCCAATGTTGTGCTGCAATCTCAGGTCAACTCTTTTGGCAAAATGGCGATGGCAGCATTCGGCACTCAAGCAAAAATCGAGGGATTCGCATTTTTACCAATAACCGGATTCAACATGGCACTAACAACCTTTGTAGGTCAAAACCTCGGTGCAAAACAATATGACCGCGCAAAGCAGGGTGCGCGCTTCGGAATACTATCCGCAGTTATTCTGGCTCAGCTCATCGGCATTGTTTACTACATTTGTGCGCCGAACCTCATCGGTCTGTTTGATAACGCAAGCGAAGTTGTACGCCTTGGTGCAATGCATGCAAGAACCACCGCTCCATTCTATTTTCTTCTCGCATTTTCACACTCTGTCGCCGCGGTATGCCGCGGTGCAGGAAAAGCGGTTGTACCTATGTCTGTCATGCTTGGTGTATGGTGCGTTCTGCGTTTGATATATGTAATGTCAATTATGCATTTTGTAGGTGATATAAAATACATTTTCATGGCATATCCCATCACATGGATAATCAGCTCTGTTATATACTTCCTATACTATAACTACTCGGACTGGGTACATGGATTTGAACGAAAGGAGAAAAAAGCATGAACGAACGCGATGAAAAAATAACCCCTGTGTATGAGCCCGGCTCAAAAGCTTTTCGAAAGCTTGACAACTTCTGGTATCATCACAAATGGAAAGTAATAATCATTGGATTCTTCGCTATCGTATTGCTTATCTGCACGCTTCAGATGTGCCAGAGAGAAGACTCTGACATTTACATCATGTACGCAGGTCCATACAAATTCGGGCAAACCGACGCTCGCAGCTTCAAGCAAGCGATGTCTACCGTTGTAACAGACAAAAACGGCGACGGATACAGCAAAGCAGAACTTGTTGACCTCTATATCCTTTCAGACGAGCAGATACAGGGCAAAAAAGAAGATCTTGAAGCCAATGAAGATGTTGGCGGCGTTGTGGTTGTAAATTATGAAATGTTCTCCTCAAACTACAAGGCTTTTGAGCAACATATGTGGGCAGGCGACACTATCATTTGTCTGCTTGATCCCTACCTCTACGAAAGTGTTTATGTAGTTGACGACAACGGCGAAAAGCTATCCGGATTTATGAAGCTGTCGGATGTGCTTGGCTATGTGCCCGAAAATGCATATGACGAGTACAGTATACGCATTAAGGACACTCCTCTCGGAAAGCATTTCACCATTCTTCAAAACCTTGAAGAAGACACGCTGCTATGCGTTCGTGAAATGAGTTCAATGTCCTCGCTATGGAACAAAAAGCGCACCGAAGAATATCATGCATACTGTCTTGATGTATTCCGCGCAATATTTGAATTTGAAGCACCCGAAGAATAAACAAGGCTGCCCCGAAAGGGCAGCCTTTAAATTATTATGGACTTCAGCAGCCGCAGCCGTTGTTGCAAACAAAGAGAAGGATAATAAGTGCAATGATGATTATCCAGGTGCAGTTGTTATCAAAAAGATTACAAAGACAGTTGTTGTTCATAAGGTTTCTCCTTTCGAGAAGGTTTTTCACCCCCTCGCTACCATATTATGAGGAAAGAAAAAAATTGTTACGCCAATATTTTTGAGTATTTTAAAAAAAGACTACAAATTTGAAAAAAGTTGTGTTATAATCTAAAATAAGGATATTAATATCGGAGGACTGTAATGAAAAAGAACAGATTTCTTGCTGCACTGCTGATCATACTGTTGTTTATCCCTACATATATCGGCGTTGCAAATTATTTACACGTAAGTAAAACCCCTGTATCTGCAAACACCGCTACAGATATTATTATAAAAGACCTCGCAGGTAAAACATATGAGGCTGAGTCAGACAGTGACATTGCAACACTTTTTGCAAGAATAAATGAAAACGCTATCAAGGTTGAAGGTCTGCCCGCAGGTCTTATGGATGCTGAAAACTATGTTGTCACATTCACTGAGGGAAAGCGAACCACAGATAATCGCTATTATTTCTCCAAGAACACCGCTGCAGTATATTACCTCGATTCAACAGGCGCTGCCTTCATGGTAAACGAAGCTGATGCGGCTGAGTTCCTTGAAACTAAATATGCACAGAGCGTTTATGAAGAGGCGTATCTTCCGACTCTTGTAAACGGTACAAACACCATTCTTCCAAGCAGCTATGAATGGGCATACAGAACTCTTGGCGAAAAAGACCTTGCATCCACCGTTTCCGATACGACAGAAAATGCAGGCGAATTCACCAGCGAAAACGGACTTTCATTTGAGTTTTCAAGAAAGCCCGACACATTCAACATCACCGTAAAAAACAATGCCGGCGAAACTCTTTACAACGGCAATTACGACGAGATTACAGCCGTTGACACAAAGAAGTATCCTGAACTCACCATTGATATTGATGCTTCTTGGCTCGGCACAGAAGAAGTAATGTCCGGCGGTAAAGCAAGCTACTCTTTCGCGCTTAATGTAGAGGCACAACCCGAATTCCTTATCGCATACAGCGGCGAAGGTGCTGAGGATTATGAGAAGTTCGTCCCCGGCGACCTTGCATTTATCACCGCAATAGGCATTGATGACCCCGAAAACATTTCTGTTTCCATCACACCTGAGCTTACACACGACGGCAAGGCTATCACTCCCAAATTCTTTGTTGAGGGCAAACATTCTTACGCGATACTGCCCACATCATACGATACCGCCGCTGGTGAATATACACTCAAGTTTACATACGAAGGTGCCGAGCACACGCTCACCATGGTTATTGAATCTAAAAAGTTTGGCGTGGGCAAGGACTTTGCAGTAAGCCAGGCGAGAGTCAACGCTACCCGTACAGAAGATACACTCGCGGCATATGACGAAATGGTTGCCGGAGTCCTTGCAGAAAGCGACTTTACTGTACGTCATTTTGACAACACATCCTTTGTTGACCCCGACGGCAATGACATCAGTGTAAGAGGTTACGGTGTTAAGAGAACCATTTCTTCTACACGCGAAGCATACACCAACAAGGGTATCGACTATACAATGAGCACCTCCGAAAACGTGCTTGCAACAATGAACGGTGAGGTAGTTTATGTTGGTAACACCGCATATGCCGGCACAGCAGTTGCTATAAGCCACGGCTACGGTCTTATCAGCTGGTATCACAATGTTGATGACGTCAAGGTAAACAAGGGCGATATAGTAACCAAGGGTTCTGTTATCGCAGGTAAAGTCAGCGACAGCGGATTTACCGACGGCTCAACCCTCCATTACCGTCTCACTGTATATGATGTTCCTGTCTGTGCATACGACCTGCTCTGGAGCGATACCGACGGTGACGACACCGGAGATGTTGGAATCACATTCAAACAGTAATTTTTATAGAGGGCAGTCAATCTGCCCTCTATTTTTTATACAATTAAACTTCTATTTAACATTTACGAAACGATAATTTTATTGTAAAATATAGTTACATCCTATAATAAAGGAGAAAAATCATGACTTTCAAAAAGATTCTTACACTGCTTCTTGCAATCATGATGATTGCAACTGCAATCCCTGCTGTTTCTGCCGCAGAAAGCATTACAGCTGCAGAAGCTGCAAATGCGCTCCACAAGCTCGGACTGCTTGCAGGTGTCGGCAACAATGCCGACGGCAGCGTCAATTTTGATCTTGATGGCAGCCTTACCCGTGCGCAGTCAATCACGCAGGTTGTTCGTTTCCTCGGCGCTGAAAAAGCAGCTACTCAAGAGACAAACGCTCATCCTTTCACCGACCTTGCGGCGTGGGCTGTCCCCTATATCAGCTATGCCTTTGCAAACGGAATCACACAGGGTGTCAGCGCAACCAAGTTCAATCCCGACGGGGCTATGAGCGATGCGGCATTTCTCACTGCAATCCTCCGCGTGCTTGGCTATGTCGATAAGAACGATGGCAGTGGCGACTTTATCTGGAGCAATCCGTACACACTTGCACAGAGTGCAGGTCTCATTGACTCCACAACTCCAAATGCAAACTTCAAGCGCGGCGACGCTTTTATAATTTGCTACCGCGCACTTACCGCAACGGTTAAGAGCGGCGACAAAATCTGCGACAGTCTTGTAAAGAGCGGCACTGTCAGTGCTGAACTTATGGCAAGTGTCACAGGCATTCCCGAAGTGACAGGCGGTCTTACCATCGGCGGCGTTTCTGTAACGAAATATGTTATCGTTGTAAGCGTTGAGGCATCTGCAAGCGAAAAGCTTATTGCCAACAATATTGCATCCGCTGTTGAATCAGCATACGGCATCAAGCCACCCGTTGTCACCGATGACCAAGCCGCTGTGGCAAACGAAATCACAGTCGGCGAGACCAACCGCCCGATATCTGCTGTAATTGATACGCTTGAGGCAGATCAGGTTGCAATTTCTATTGATGGCACATCCATGGCAATTGTCGGCGCTTCAAACACATGGCTCCGCCGTGTTGCAAACTACTTTATCGCTGAATACATCGAAGGCAAGCCTGAACAGTCGCTCACAAATGAAGACTCATTTTCCGGCGCACTTATTGCAAATCCTCTGCGCAGCGAAGGTCAGTCCGGCGACCCATGCATTCTTTACGATAACGAAACAGAGTATTATTATGCACTTTATTCTGCACCTAAGAATGACCGTGTTATCCTCTACCGCTCAAAAACACTTGCAGGTCTTGCCACTGCAGAAGGCAAGGAGCTTTATGTAGCCGGCGAAGACAAGGAGATTAAGCACAAGCTTTACGCACCTGAGCTTAAGAAGATGGACGGCAAATGGTACATCTACGCAAGTGGTGCAACTTCGATGGAAGACAAAGGCGACAAAGCTTCTGCATCTATCCGTCTTTTCTGTCTTGAAGCAACTAGTAGCGATCCGTACGGCGAATACAAGTTCAAGGCATTCCTCGATCCCGATATCTGGGCAATCGACGCGCATCCTTTCACCTATAAGGGTGTAAACTATATTGCATTCGCACGTATCCGCAGCGGAAATATTATTTCTGTTGCAAAACTCACAAATCCATGGACCATCGATGCCGAGCGCGTAACCGTAATCGCTACCCCCACTTATGAATTTGAAACAATGAACGGTAGCATCAACGAAGGTCCTTTCACCTTTGAATCTCCCGACGGAAGACTCTTCCTGCTCTACAGTGCAAACACTGTTACTTCCCCATACTACTCTCTCGGTATTCTTGAACTCACCGGCGATGATGTTCTTTCAAAGCCAAGCTGGACCAAGCACAAAGAAGCTGTATTTACTGCTTCCGGCGACATAGCTGCTCCCGGTCACTGCTCGGTATTCAAGTCTCCCGACGGCACACAGTACTGGCTTGCATATCACTTCCAGTCGAGCGGACGTAAGCTCGGCGTTCAGCCTTTCACATTTGACGAAACAGGATTCCCCTATTTCGGTGAAGCACGCTCCACAGCCGATTATACAAAAGCGCCCTCAGGCGAATAAGATATAAACGCATGTGCCAAGGGTTAGCAATAACCCTAATCAGAAAAAGATATCGAGTACACCCAGGTTATTCTATATGAATAACCTGGGTGCTTTTTTATGCTTGTATGGGAGAAAAATGCCGAATCCAAGAATAAAAAATGTTTGGAAGTATGTATTTAAGCCATATCTGCTTTTCGCTATTCTCAATTATTGACGGTGTACCTGCCAAGAAGAAACTACTTGCTCTAAAGGATGAGACAGGCAATGAAAAAAGTGCACAGAAATGGACCAAGCGGTGCAACTGCAATAGTTACACCGCTTGGTTTTTATGTACTTAGCAACCCGACGCTTTCGGTTGGGCATTTTCCTATTTTAAAATGTCATTCAACGCACACATAACATCGCTCAGATCAAACTGTATATCGTTATTCATATCGCCGTTATAACAAACATTATTGTTTAACAAAGCTCTAATCATTTTTAATACATCGTCAAGCCCCAATGCTCCGTCATAGTCGACATCGCCTGCAACATTACCGATAGTAGTTGAAAATTGATTACACTCCATAAAATACTTGTTCAGCGAGGTCGAATAATACTCAACCGTGAGGTTTCGTCCGCTTTCGTCAAAATAGAGCATTGCAACAAGCCCTGCGGCTTCTTCACCGTTATGAATGCGTGTAGCATCAACCGACTGACCGTTAATCATAAAATTATGTACGGTATTGCCTGCCACACCTTTCAACTCCGTCATTACAATTTTGTCATTGATATAATGTCCCGAAAGTACCATCTCAATATTGGGACAATCCTTTATAAGTTTATTCCATAAGGATGTTGTTTCGCCTCTCGCATTGATATTTGAATGCGTAACAAGAATAACTCTGTGATACGGATTTTCTGCAGCTATCTTCTTTGCCCATTCAATTTCCGTATTAGAGGGACTGTAGTCAAGCGTGATTGCTATATAATTTATATCGCCCACCTTAAAATACTGATATGAATTTGTATAGTTTGAGTAGTAGTTATTTCCGATAGCCTTTTCATATTCCGTACCGGTAAACCTTGAGGTATAGTTTTGCGCTGTGCCGTCGTGATTGCCTATTGCGAGCGCATAAGGAAGAACTCCGTCAAGCCTTGCTATATTCTGCAATGTAGTTGTCCACTCAGCATCGGTGTTGTCATTCGTGAAATCGCCAACACACACCATAAATGCCATCTTTCTTTTCTCTGCATTTGCTTTTATCCAATCGAACATCTTAGCAACGACTTCGGGCTGATTCTTTGCACTATGCTGAGAGTCTCCGACAACCGCAATAGAATACGCATAATCGGTTATGTTTTTGATGCTGTTATACCAGTACTGCTCATAAATCGCGTCAATTCCGTTTCCGGACAGGTCGGTTATATTTTCACCGTAGCTAGCATTTGTAAGGTCATAACGAAGCGTGAGGTCATCTTTGCCGTAGGAGGACACATCTGCTTTGATTTCCTCTGCGGTGCGCATATCCGAGTAACATGCAAGGTTAATAAGTGAGCCTTTAAATAAAAAGGTATTAGCCTCACGGTGGTCGGTGCCTAAATTAAGATCTTCTGCAGAATAATCCTTAGGATTTACAGCAAGCTCAAGGGACTGCTTGAGAGTACCGTCAATGTAGCAATGAACAAGAGAGTTTTCTGTATCCAAAGCGATTGCAACATGCGTTTTTTTGCCACGATAAACACTTACGCCTGAAAAGGTGTAAGTGTTTATCGTGCTCTGACCTATATAAAATGTTATGTTGGGATGCCCGCCCTTGTTTATACGGAAGATAAATCCTTTTGACGGATGGCGGTAGTTACCTAAAATGACATTGTCGGTGTTGGCGGAAATGCTGTATGGAAAGTACACTGTCGCCTCAAGGGTGAGTGGCATTTCGGATAAATCCTTTGCAAGCATATATCTGCCCGTATCCTCTGCGAAAGATATACCTTCCTTATAATCTTCTACAGGAGTGTTGTCCGGAATCTCTACCTCGTTTGCAGTTGTGATTTTTAAATTGTCAAAATAAGCTTCGGTGGTGAGGGTACGAAATCCTACAGTACCTTCATTCCATATAGTGTGGTTCGCATTTGAGCCAACGCCATAGTTATAATGAAAAAAAACCTCATTTATTGCAAGGTTGGTCATTTCGACACTGATAAAATCGCCTTTTACAATTGCCTTAATGTGAACATTAGTACCCTTTTCAAATAAAACTGGTCCGCCAACAATTTCGCCGCCCCATTTACCGTTATCTGTAGCATGACCGAATGCACCCTTGTTTGCATCCTTTCCACAGTACGCAAAATATCCGCCGGTGGCATTTCTGGCGTGACTGACTTTTGAAAGCTGTGTGCGCAAAAGAAGTCCGGTATAGCTCTGCACATTCATACAGTCCACTTCAACAATATAGTCAGCGAGATCCTCATTTGAATTGTAAATTATATGCGAGGAATCATCGTTCGCGCTTTCAATAAGCGGCACAGAGGTCGCATAAAGACCGCCGTCCTTTATCTCCCATGCGTGACGGAACTGCGTAAAATCGGAGAGTGTGGAAGGGTCCGAAAAATCATTTTCATAAATGACCGTTTCAGCTGCAAAAGTACCTATGCAAAGAATTGCAAAAGTAAGCAGCGCACAAATCAACAGTGTCAGTTTTTTCATTCCGCTTTATCTCCTCAAATGTTGTTTCACTATTATATTAAAATAAAAAAGCCAGCAATGCAATACATCTGGAACAAAAAGCATTAATTTCACTTTATACTTGACAAACTTTTTTCCTTATGATATATTATACAGGTAAAAATTCAAAGCGTTGATGAAGAGAGTAGCGCGGATACGAAAGCACAAGCGAGTTGGGGACGGTGTAAGCCCGACGCGAGTAGTACCGATGCGAAAATCACTTCGGAGTGCATTTGCGACAATGTAGCAAATGACGGATTCTCACCGTTACAAGAGAGCCATATGATTGTATGCGCAAAAGGTGGTTAGCATCTCCCTCTCCTTTTGGTGAGGGAGTTTCTTTTTGTGCAAAGAAAGGAAAAAGAAATGTACAAGAAAGTTTCTACAGACCTCTCATTTGTGTCACGCGAAAAAGACGTGCGCCGTTTCTGGGAGGAAAACCACATCTTTGAAAAGAGTATGACTCACCGTGAAAACGGCAAGCCTTTCACATTTTATGACGGACCTCCGACTGCAAACGGCAAGCCTCACATCGGCCATGTTCTCACAAGAGTTATCAAGGACATGATTCCGCGTTACCAGACCATGAAGGGCTGTACCGTACCGAGAAAAGCAGGTTGGGACACCCACGGTCTCCCTGTTGAACTTGAGGTTGAAAAGATGCTCGGAATTGACGGTAAAGAGCAGATTGAGGCTTACGGTCTTGAACCCTTTATCGGTCACTGTAAGGAGAGCGTTTGGAAGTACAAGGGAATGTGGGAGGACTTCTCACAGACTGTCGGCTTCTGGGCTGACATGGAGAACCCCTATGTAACTTATGACAACAACTTTATCGAGTCTGAGTGGTGGTCCCTCAAGCAGATTTTTGAAAAAGGACTTCTCTACAAGGGCTTTAAGATCGTTCCCTACTGCCCTCGTTGCGGCACTCCGCTTTCCTCTCACGAGGTAGCACAGGGCTACAAGGACGTAAAGGAACGCTCCGCAATCGCACGCTTCAAGGTAGTGGGCGAGGAAGCATATATTCTCGCATGGACAACCACACCGTGGACACTTCCCTCAAACGTTGCGCTTTGCGTAAACCCCGTATTTGACTACGTAAAGGTTAAATCAAATGACGGTCATACCTACTACATGGCACAGGCACTCTGTGACAGCGTTCTCGGCGAGGGCGAATATGAAGTGCTTGAAACCATGAAGGGTGCTGACCTTGAGGGCAAGGCATACGAGCCCCTCTTCGACTTTGCAAATGCAACTGTTGAAAAGCAGAAGAAAAAGGCATTCTATGTTACTTGTGACGGCTATGTAACTCTTACCGACGGTACAGGCGTTGTACACATCGCACCTGCATTCGGTGAAGATGACTCCAAGGTAGGCAAAAAATATGACCTTCCCTTTGTTCAGTTTGTAAACGCAAAGGGCGAAATGACCGAAGAAACCGCATGGGCAGGCACGTTCTGCAAGGACGCAGACAAGCTTGTTCTTGTTGACCTTGAAAGGCGCGGTCTTCTCTTCTCCGCTCCCTCATTTGAGCATAGCTATCCTCACTGCTGGAGATGCGGCACTCCGCTTATCTACTATGCACGTGACTCCTGGTTTATTCAGATGACCGCAGTTAAGGAAGACCTTATCCGCAACAACAACACAATCAACTGGATTCCCGAAAGCATCGGTAAGGGACGCTTTGGTGACTGGCTCGAAAACGTTCAGGACTGGGGTATTTCCCGTAACCGTTATTGGGGTACACCGCTCAACATCTGGGAATGTGAGTGCGGTCACCGCCATTCAATCGGCTCTATCGCAGAGCTTAAAGAAATGAGCGATAACTGCCCCGAAAACATCGAGCTTCACCGTCCTTTCATCGACGCTGTAACTATCAAGTGCGAAAAGTGCGGCGCACAGATGAAGCGCGTTCCCGAGGTTATCGACTGCTGGTATGACTCAGGCTCAATGCCTTTTGCACAGCATCACTATCCATTTGAAAATCACGACCTCTTTGAGGCGCAGTTCCCTGCAGACTTTATCTCCGAGGCTGTTGACCAGACCAGAGGTTGGTTCTACTCGCTCCTTGCAATTTCGACACTTATCTTCAACAAGGCTCCTTTCAAGAACGTTATCGTTCTCGGTCACGTTCAGGATGAAAACGGTCAGAAGATGTCGAAGTCCAAGGGCAATGCGGTTGACCCGTTTGACGCACTTGAAAAGCATGGTGCAGACGCTATCCGCTGGTACTTCTATACAAACTCTGCGCCCTGGCTCCCCAACCGTTTCCACGACAAGGCGGTTACCGAAGGTCAGCGCAAGTTCCTCGGCACTCTCTGGAACACATATGCGTTCTACGTACTCTATGCCGAGATCGACGGATTTGATCCCACGAAGTATAATCTCGCTGACTGCAAGCTCACCGTTATGGACAAGTGGCTTCTCTCAAAGCTAAACTCTGTAATCAAGGAAGTTGATGCAGGGCTTGCAAGCTACAAGATTCCTGAGCCTGCAAAGGCGCTTGCAGACTTTACCGACGAACTTTCCAACTGGTATGTTCGTCGCGGCAGAGAGAGATACTGGGGGCCCGATATGACCGAGGACAAGATTGCAGCATACATGACGCTCTACACCGCGCTTGTTACAGTGGCTAAACTTGCGGCTCCCATGATTCCCTTCATGACCGAAGAAATCTACCAGAACCTCGTTCGCAGTGTTGATGAAAGTGCGCCTATCAGTATTCACCTTTGCGACTACCCTGTAGCTGATGAAAGCATGATCGACACAACTCTTGAATACAGCATGGAACAGGTGCTCAAGGTTGTAATTCTCGGTCGTGCGGCAAGAAACACCGCCAATATCAAGAACCGTCAGCCTATCGGCAAGATGTATATCTGCGCTGAAAAAGCTCTTGACGATGAGTATGTAAGCATTATCACAGAGGAACTCAACGTGAAAAACGCCGAGTTCACCAATGATGCATCCGCATTCCTGAACTACAACATCAAGCCTAATCTCAAGACCGTTGGTCCTAAGTACGGCAAGCTTCTCGGCGGCATCCGCGGATATCTCCAGGAAGCAAACGGCAATGCACTTAAAGCTGAACTTGATGCAAACGGCAAGATAGTTGTAACCGTTGGCGCAGATACTGCAGAACTCACCGCAGAAGACCTTCTCATTGAAACCGTTCAGGGCGGCAGATACGTTTCGCTCTGCGATGGTGGTGTTACCGTTGCGCTTGACACCGAACTTTCTGCCGAGCTTATCGAAGAGGGATATGTACGTGAGGTTATCTCAAAGGTGCAGACCATGCGTAAAGAAGCAGGCTTTAACGTTACCGACCACATTACACTTTATGTAGACGGCAACGACAAGATCCGCGCTATCGTTGATAAGGCATCCGCCGAAATCAAGAGTGCTGTCCTCTGCGACATGGTTGTGTTCGGTGCTACCGAAGGATATACCAAAGAATGGGATATCAACGGTGAGACCGTTACTCTTGCAGTAAAGAAATAAGAATAAAAAATGACCTGCAAATGTAGGTCATTTTTTATTCTTCGATTGGCTCAAGCAACAGATAGTTTTCCTTGCGAACCGCAATATACTTTGACGAAGTTAAATAGTCACGAAGCCTATTATTCATATGCAATCGATTATTCTCCAAAGGAATCAAAAAAGAAGATACAAATATCTTTCTGGCCATTCTTCTTCTAACTTCATCACTAAGCTTTGATAACTCATCGCCGATTCTGACATATTCTTTCTCTGCGTATAACCTAAATCTTCCGTTAAGGTCGCGACACACCCAAATCTCATCTTCATCAAAATGCATATCGTCAGAGAAGCACATATATTCACCTTCAATAATAACAGTATTTCTATCGTCCATTTTTCCATCTCCGTTCCAAATACATATTGATTAATTATATCATCGGGAAAAAAAGCTGTCAATAAAAAAGACCTGCACATACAGGTCTTTTTTCATTCAATGTATGCTACCTGAAGCTCGCCGTCCCACTCGACAGTACAGCCAAGTTTTTCAGCAACATATCTGACAGGAACAAGCGTTCTTCCGTCAATTATTACAGGTGGCTGGTCAAACATTACTGTTTCGCCTTTTACAATGACCGTAACCTGCAAAGGACTGCCTGTTTCCTTATCAACAGGAACGATGTTTTCATACTTCTTATCATGATAGTGATACGTGCCAACCTCATAGCCCCACCCCTAAGCAGAAACCGAGTGACCGCCGTTTTTATCGGTACGTCCTGGATGTGCAAACACGGTAATGCTAAACATTGTGACACATAATACAAGTGCTATAATTCTTTTCAAGAGGTGATTGACTTGAAAAGAATTATAGCAACCGCACACTTATATTGCAATGATATTTTTAGTGGTGTCGAATAATAGCGACAACACATAACCCTATCATTCGGCATGCCTAAAACCTAATTTATCTTTTCTCTTTACTTTTATAAATATATTTGATATAATATAATGTAAACATAAAATAGGATAAATATCCCATTGTGACTAAAGGATAAATTATGAATAATAAAAACAAACAGAAGGTATACGGAAAACGTGCGCCGCTGATATCGCTTTGCATCGGTGTTCTTGCACTTTTATGTTTCCTCATACTTTTATCACAGAAAATCGACCATCTGTTATGCTTTGGCATTTCACTTGCAATTATCATTATAGGCAATGTCATTTACACAATTTATCTGCGCCATAAGAATAAAAACGGCAATGAAAAACTGACGCATTCTTTAGGGCAGATCATGCTTGAAATTGTTATCAAGATGCAGTATCCCATGGTCATCTGCGACACTACCGGAAAAATCATCTGGCGTAACCGCGCATTTGGTCAAGTCACCGAAAAAATCGGTTCGGTAATGGGCGTTGGCATCGGCGCCATTTCATCTATCAACCATGAGGAACTCACTGACGGTCTTCCTTTTTCAGCAGAACTTTGCGAGCGTCGCTATGAAATAGAGCCATTGCTCTTCAAAACCGATGAAAAGAACTATTGGTTCTTGGTTTTTGACGACTGCACCGAAATTGACATTCTCAATGCAAAGATTGAAAGCGAACGCAGCGTTGTTGCGTACATTCTTATTGACAATCTTGATGAGCTTTCACAACACGGGCAGGACAGCTATCGTAGTGAAGCAAACGATGTTTCGGGAATCCTGCGTGAATTTGCTCTGTCTATCGGCGGAATTCTTCGCGAATACGACCGTAACAAGTACATCCTTATTACTAATCGCGACGGTCTTACACATTGCCGCAAAACCAACTTTGACATTCTTGACAGGGTTCGCGATATCAAAGTAGGCGACCTTGGTCTGCCCATCACCATTTCAATCGGTATCACAGATGTAGGCGATACGCTCCTCGACCGCGAAGCAGGCGCAAGAGAGGCTCTCACAATGGCGCTCGCACGTGGCGGCGACCAGGTTGCATACAAGTCCGAGGGCGGCATGGAATTCTACGGCGGTAACACAAGACCCGTTCAAAAGCGTTCAAGCGTTGCGGCAAAAGTTCGCTCCGGCGAAATGGTCACGCGAATTTCCCGCGCATCAAACGTTATCATCATGGGTCATCGCGGTGCCGATCAGGACTGTTTCGGCGCATCCGCAGGCATCGCAAGACTTGCTATGTATTGCTATGTCAAGCCATATATAGTGGTCGACAAAAATGACCCGAACACTAAACCATTTATTGAAAAATTTGCGAAGTTGCCTGAATATGCAGACGTATTCGTCGATGAAAACGAAGCGCAAAGCCTTATCGGAACAGATACTCTGCTTATCGTAGTAGACGTTAACAATATCGATCATATGCTGTCAAGCGGCATTGCACTTGCGGTAAACGATGCACTCATCATCGACCACCACCGCAAGACGGATTCTCGCACAAAGCGCGATTGGCTTGCTCAATACATCGAACCTTCTGCATCAAGCGCATCAGAGCTTGTCGCTGAGATTCTTGAGCAATCAATTGGCGAGGGCCAGATATTGAAAGAAGAAGCAGATGCCCTGCTCGGCGGTATAATTCTCGATACAAAGCAGTTTACAAAATCCACCGGCACAAGAACATTCAATGCGGCAATCTATCTCCGCAATGCCGGTGCAAGTATATATGAATCGTCCAAGGAACTGAAGAGTGAATTCGGCGAATTTCAGAAGCAGTCAAAGATTCTCTCCGACCTCGTTATTTACAAAGGCAGATTTGCCATTGCTAAAGATGAAGTTGAGGGAGTTCCCACCGACCGTATCGCGGCGGCGAAAGCAGCCGAAACGCTCCTTGGTATCAAGGGGGTTGACGCGGCATTCGCACTTATACGCATCGGCGGCGAGACACATATATCAGCACGTTCAAATGCATCCGTAAGCGTTCAGCTCATTCTTGAAAAGATGGGCGGCGGAGGTCACCTTGACAGCGCAGGCGCTAAGTCAGGCGATCCGATGCTTGCGGCACTCGAAAAACTCAAGGTGTCTATTGACGAATATCTTGAGGAAAACGACAAAAGTAAAAAATAATTAAGCGAGGGAATAAAAAATGAAAGTAATTCTTCTTAAAGACGTTAAAGGCACCGGTAAAGCAGGTGAAATAAAGGATGTATCCGACGGATTTGCACGCAACTTTCTCATCCCCAAGGGTGCTGCTAAGGCTGCAGATGCAGGTGCGCTCAGCGATCTGAAAAATAAAGAGGCTGCAAAACAGCACAAGATCGAAGTTGAAAAAGCTGAAGCACGTGAGCTTTCTACAAAGCTTGAAGGCATTCTTGTGAAAATCGAGGCTTCCCACGGTGCAGACGGCAGACTCTACGGCTCCATTACCTCTCAGCACGTTTCCGATGAACTTAAAAAGTTAAGCGGCATTGACATTGACAAGCGCAAGATCATACTTGACAACCCTATCAAAGCATACGGCAAATACGAAATTCCCGTAAAACTTTACGGCAGCGAGATCCAGGGTAAAATCAACGTCATCGTAACTGAAAAATAAGAGAGGTACCGTATTTTGAACGGCGATTTCACAAAAAAAATGCCCGTCGCCATCGACGCTGAGCAATCGGTACTCGGCTCGATACTTATAAATCCGGAAAGCTTTGATAAAATTGCCGGACTTATTACCTCCGATGACTTTTATCTTGAAGAGCACAAAAACATCTTTGAAACGATGAAAGAGCTCTACAAAAAGAACAAGGAGATCGACGTTGTAACACTGATTGACGCACTTGTGCGTGACGGTGTATATGACAAGGCAGGCGGAACCGAGTATATTAAAATAATAGCAAAAACCGTTCCCACAGCGGCAAACATACTTGACTATGCGAAAATCGTCAAAGACAAAAGCACGCTGAGAGGACTTATCGAAGCTTGCGAAGATATCGCAGGCGAGGCATATTCAGAAGTTGGCGAAGTTGAACATATGCTTGACTCTGCTGAGCAACGCATCTTTGAAATTGCAGAAAAGCGAGAGTCAAAGAACTTTGAAAAAATCAGCGATGTTCTCACAAGAGTTTACTCGCACCTTGAGCTTATATCCAAGGATAAAAGCGCGCTGAAAGGAACTTCTACCGGCTTTTCCGGCATCGACCGCGTACTTGTAGGTATGGGCGACAGCGACCTTGTTCTCGTAGGCGCCCGTCCCGGTATGGGTAAAACATCATTCTGTCTTAACATTGGCACAAATGTTGCAAAGGCTACAGGAAAAGCAGTTGCAATGTTTTCACTCGAAATGTCATCTGACCAGCTTGTTCAGCGTATCCTTTCAAGTGAAGCCATGGTAGAAAGCAATGCTCTCCGTAGTGGCAACCTGACCGAGGAAGACTGGACAAAACTCGCATATGCCGCAAGTGAGCTTGCCGAGTGCAACATCCTGATTGACGACACAACCGGTCAGACAATAACCTCGATGAAAGCAAAGCTTCGCCGAGTAAAAAATCTCGGACTCATTATCATCGACTATCTGCAGCTTATGAACGCGGACCGCAAAAACGACAACCGTGTACAGGAAGTGGCAGATATTTCCCGTAACCTGAAAATCATGGCTAAGGAACTCAATGTTCCGATAATCTGCTGTGCGCAGCTCTCGCGCGGACCCGAGTCGAGAACGGATAAAAAGCCGATGCTTTCAGACCTTCGTGACTCCGGTGCGATTGAGCAGGACGCGGACGTTGTAATGTTCATTTACCGCGACGAATACTATAAGACCGACCGACCTGCAGGTGAAGATCAACAAGCGGCAAACAAAGCATCCATTATCATTGCTAAAAACCATCACGGCGGCACTGGCGAAATCGAGGTCGGCTGGATAGGTCAGTACACTAAGTTCCTCACAATTGAAAAAGACGTGACGCAATAATATGAATATTAAAGAAAAGTTTTTAACTGCACTTAAAACTTTCGACCTTTGCGGCGGAGTGGTTGTTGCACTGTCAGGCGGAGCAGATTCAGTTTGCCTGCTCGACTTGTTTTTGAACTGCAACTTTCCGTATCCTATAGTCGCGGCGCATCTCAACCACAATCTGAGGGGCGCAGAGTCAGACCGCGATGAAGCTTTTTGCAAAGCACTGTGTGAGAAACGCGGCATTAAGCTTTTTGTAGGAAGCGCTGATGTGAATTCACTTGCTGAAAAAAGCGGCAAGGGAGTCGAAGAAGCGGCAAGAAGTGCAAGATATGCTTTTTTGCAAAGCGTTGTAGCCGAAAACCAAGATATCAAATTTATCGCAACCGCGCATAATCAAGGCGACCTTTGCGAAACCATGATACTCAATCTTGCGCGCGGCGCAGGACTTGACGGTATGTGCTCTATCCCCGCATCGCGTGGAAACATTATCCGCCCTGTTCTAAAAATCAGCCGTGCTGAAATTCTTGAATACAACGAACAAAACGGCCTTGATTTTGTAACAGACAGCACAAATCTCGCCACCGACTATAGCCGTAATCGTGTGCGACACTGCATATTACCCGAACTTGAAAAACTTTACAGCGGATACGCAGACAACATCGAGCGCACTGCCCTGCTGCTTCGTAGAGATGCAGATTATATGAACGATGAAGCAAAAAAGCTTTATTCGGATGTAGTCGAAAACGGCGCTTTATACACTAAAAAAGCACAAAACATTCACCAAGCTATACTTTCACGCATCTTAAAAATACTGTATAATCATTATAGTTTTGTTGACCTTACAGAGGCGCATCTCGATGCATTGTGTAAGCTTATTGCAAACGGCAACGAGAACTTTACACTATCGCTTCATGACTCTTTCGCGCTCTGCGAGCGAGGCGTGCTGACATTTGTAAAAACGCTGCCGCAAAACGATGATTTTTGCATACAAACCGAACTTGAAAGAGAAACTGTATTGCCAAGTGGCATCGCAGTTACCATTTCAAAAACAAAATCCGACAATGCATATGCGCTTCGGGCGGATGCATTGTCCGGCGCGCTTACCATCCGCAGCCGAAAAAGTGGCGACACGATAACCGTTTTCGGCAAAACCCACAAGATCAAACGTGTGATCTCTGACAAAAAGCTATCTGCAGCCGAAAAAGCAAAACTCTTTTTCCTATGTTCAGACGGCGAAATAATCTATTCAAATATTCCCGCCACCGCAGACAAAGCGTTTGCGCGCCGCGGTGACAACTGTATTTTTATCACAGCAAAGGATGTAAACGAAATATGAACAACGGCATTTTGAAAATTCTTGTAACCGAAAAAGAAATCGAAGAAGCTACCACAAGAATAGCTGCAGAAATCGACCGTGACTACGCGGGAAACAATGGCAGACTTGTACTGCTCGGCATACTCAAGGGTTCTATCCCTTTTCTTTCCGAGCTTATGAAGAAAATCAAGTCCAACCCCGAAATTGAAGTTATGAAGGTTTCTTCATACGGCAGCGGCACAAAAACAAGCGGCTCTGTAAAGATTATTCTTGATTGGCAGCGCGAACACATTGAGGAATGTGACATCATCGTTGTCGAGGATATTATCGACAGCGGTCGCACCCTTTCATATCTCTGCCAGTATCTTAAGCAGAAAGGCGCAAAGAGTGTCCGCACATGCACACTTCTTGACAAACCCTCTCGCCGCGAGGTGGAATTTGTCCCCGATTACTGCGGCATGGAAGTACCCGATGAATTTGTCGTCGGATTCGGACTTGACTATGATGAGCGTTACCGCGCTTTGCCATATGTCGGCGTTCTTAAACCCGAAGTTTACTCCAACTAATTTCAGTTAATACTAATCTCAGCACTATACATTTCCGTGCGGAAAGGCTTGGTACTTCATGAACAAAAACTTTAAGGTGATAATCGGATATATTCTAGTTATCGTCGTGATCCTTTTCATCGGATCAAATCTGCTTGACCTCGGCAACAATGGCGAAGATCTCAAATACAGTGAGATCGTTGACCTGTTTGAAGACGGCAAAGTAGACAACTTCAGAATCACAGCAACAAACGAGATCATCATCGAACTCAAAGAAAAAGTTCCCGGCACTGACAAAAACAAGACCATAACTGACCGTTTGCGCGATCCGGGATATTTCATGGAAGAGGTCAAACCGTATCTCACCGATGATCTTATACATGATTTTGATGCACCGGAACCGACACCATGGTATGTAGAATTTCTCCCATTCATCATCATGATGGCAATCACGATATTCTTCTGGATATACATGAGCCGTCAGATGAGCGGGCAGGGCGGCAGAATGAGCAGTTTTGGCAGAGCGAGAGTAAAACTTGGCTCTGACGAGAAAAACCGCGTAACTTTCGCCGATGTTGCCGGTGCAGACGAAGAAAAAGAAGAACTTGAAGAAATAGTAGAGTTCCTCAAGAATCCCAAAGAATTTGAGAAACTCGGCGCTAAAATACCGCACGGTGTACTTCTCATGGGCCCTCCAGGTACGGGTAAAACTCTGCTTGCAAAAGCTGTTGCAGGTGAAGCAAACGTTCCTTTCTATTCAATCTCAGGCTCTGACTTTGTAGAGATGTATGTCGGTGTCGGCGCATCACGTGTGCGCGACCTGTTTGAAACAGCTCGCCGCCATCCTGCGTCCATCGTATTCATCGACGAGATTGACGCTGTAGGCAGACAGCGTGGCACCGGTCTTGGCGGCGGTCACGATGAGCGCGAGCAAACACTTAACCAGTTGCTTGTTGAAATGGACGGTTTCGGAAACGGCACAGGCATCATTGTTATCGCGGCAACAAACCGTGCTGACATTCTCGACCCTGCGCTTCTCCGTCCCGGTCGTTTTGACAGACAGATAACAGTAAACTATCCCGACCTCCGCGGCAGAGAAGCAATTCTCCATGTCCACGCGAGAAACAAACCTTTTGAAAGCGAAGTAAACTTTGCAACAATTGCAAAGAGCACTGTTGGATTTACAGGCGCAGATCTTGCAAACCTCTTGAACGAAGCAGCGCTTCTTGCGGCACGTCGCAAAAAGACTCTTATCGGTATGAATGATATCGAGGATGCAATGATGAAAATTATCATGGGTCCCCAGAAGCGCTCCAAGCGTATCACCGATAAGGATAAGAAGATCACAGCTTATCACGAAGCAGGACACGCAATCGCATCCAAGCTTGTTTGCCCCAATGAAAGTGTTCATCAGATCTCCATTATTCCCGCAGGTCATGCAGCCGGCGTTACCGTTACGCTCCCCAAAGAAGACTTCAGCCACCTCACTAAAAACGAGATGGAATCCCGTATTATTATGTTGCTTGGCGGTCGCTGTGCCGAAGCGCTTATCATGGGTGATGTTTCAACAGGAGCATCAAACGATATCGAACGTGCAACCGCACTTGCACGCGACATGGTTACACGCTACGGTATGAGCGATAAGCTTGGACCTATCGTTTACGGCAATGATCAGCAGAGTGTGTTCCTCGGTAGAGATTTCTCTTCTTCTCAGAGCTATTCGGATAAGACCGCTTATGACATTGATGAAGAGATTCAGCGCATCGTAAAGGGTGCATATCAGAAGGTAGAAGAAATACTCAACGCAAATATGAGCAAGCTTCACTTCATAGCGGAATTCCTTTTCAAGAACGAAGTTATGGAAGAAGACCAGTTCGAGGCTGCAATGGCGGCTGAGAATCCTGATATGGAGGAAATAGAAGCCCTCAGAAGCGAGCGTGCAAAGCGTTCTGAGCTTGAAAATGCAGAAGCTAAAAAGCGCCGCGATGCCGAAGAAGCTGAGCGCAGAAAGAAAGCGGAAGAAGAAGCCGCACGAAAAATAGAAGAACTTAGCAACGATGACTTTATAAAGCCTAAAGACTAATAAAAACCGCTCCCATATGGGAGCGGTTTTGTTTTAAAACTTAATTTTCAGTTTCTTTCGCCATACGAATACGTATGCGCGGAGAAGATGCGAGAGCGCAAAATCATATATAACGAATGTTATATTTGCAACTACCAGTGTGAGTATCTCAAACCACAGCGCCTCTGTCATGACATATCGTACAAGCAACAGCATTGCAAAAGTGCAAACATTAAGCAACACTATCTTCAGCAAAAGGCATAGCACCCCGCGAAGTTTTTGCTCTAAAAAAGATTTTGCCATTGGATAAAATCCAAGAAATCCAGCAAACATTATTGCGGCGTATTTCGTGGGCAACAGCAAAAATGACAGCACACTTACACAGGCGTATGACAAAAATGCATATTTCATGCCGAGTTCTGAGAGAATTATCATCACACAAATAGACGCGAATGCAGCAGTAGAGAGGTCGAGTATTTCAAGCATTGCGCCGATATACATTATCGCGACAGCTAATGCGGAAAGCACCGCCGAAAAGGTCAGTTTCTTCGTATTTTTCATGGCATTAACAGCAAGATATCAGGTCGCCGCCGCAACATTCACAGCAAGAATCAAGGCAAATAAGATCGCAACAGCAGTCACAAGCAGTCATGTTTGTGCCGCACATACGGTCACCCTGCACGGTATATGCCTGTGACATTCTCTCCATCTGAAGTCGCGCATTGCGATACTCCTGATTGTACGGATCCATTCGGCATGCCATGTCAAAGCACTTGGTTGCATCATGATACCAGCCACGATGAAGCAATACCTGGCCGCGAAGATAATACCATTCGGCATTACGCTTATCTGCAGGAACATTGTTCAGTGCACTTTCTGCCGCTGAATACTGCCCCATGTTTATAAGCTCACGTATATGAGCAAAGCCCGTTGCACTATAACCTGACGAACCGCTATATCCAGAAGATGAGCCACTGTATCCCGAGCGCTTCCCGGCACGGATATCCTTTATCATGTCATACGCTTCGTTGATTTGCTGCATCTTTTCATTTGCCATTTCTTTCAGCCCCTCATCAATATACTTGTCGGGGTGATACTTTCTGGCAAGCGCATGATATGCTTCTTTTATTTCATCATCGGTGGCGCTTTCGCTGACACCTAATACTTCATATGGATTCTTGTTCACTATGTTCTCCTTTGCGGATTGCACACGGCATTCCGAGATAGATAATATTTTTCACAATGCGAAGTGTGTCGCACTCGTCTATAAGATCGACCGCAGCGGCAAGCGCTGTGAGGTCATATTTCATTGCCATTTCTATTATATTTCGCTGGCTTTCATCAATATCACCGTCATAAAGCAGCAAAAACGGATTGTAAGAACCTTTTTTGCGATCTTCGTCAATGTCGTCTGCCGCATCAACAGCGTATATCCACCGTCCTGTGCGAAAACCGATTTCGCGCGCAATCTTTTCATTGCCGCCGTCAAGCCCGAAAGCAAATACCTCAGCAAGCAATTTGCCAAAAATATCGGCAGGGGCGTCAACACTTGCTAACCTTTCAGCCTCAAGTGCTGAAAGTTCAGCCAGCTTGGATTCTATAAACGAATAAAGTTCATCAAGCCCGGCGCGACGCTTTGCGTGCTTGGCAAAAGGCCGTATAAGCTTTTTTAGAAATCGTTTGAATCCACGCTCATCAGCAAGGTCGTCACAAACCTTGCCATAGGTGAGCAGTGCCGAAACTTTTGCCGCATATCGAAGCTCTTCGTCGCTCTGCACTATCAAGCGTGAGCGGAAAGGATGAAGCAAACATCTACCCTTTTTAGCCTCTGGCGTGATGCCAAGCAAAGCTGCGCGGACAAAGTAAAGAAACACCATGTCATACGATAGCGAAAGGCGCGAGCACTGCCCCGTGCAACGTCCCATCTCTTTGCAAAGGCCGCAGTATGCCGCACGGTAAAGCGCATCATGCCGCACCGTCAGTTCTTCGCGCTTTGCCTTTACATATCCGAACATGGCTTCCTCCTGTAAATAGTTTATAAGTTTTTCTGTGGTTCTTTTTTTAAGAAAGAATGCCACATTACTTTATATTATTTCTTTTACATTATATAATACACTAACAAAACATTTTTCGCAAGGCAAAACAAATAAGTTTCACACATTCAACAAAAAAGCACCCAAACGGGTGCATTTTTGTTACTTTGCTCTGTATGAATCAACCGCGATTCTTGTAAATATTACGCAAGCCTCGCTGCGAACTATTTCATCATCGGGGCGATATGTTCCCGTCTCGGCATCACCGCTGACAATACCCGCGCGGTAAAGTTTGCGTACCGCATTATATGATGGCATTGCACTTTCCATATCGGTGGGTGCGCCTGTGCGTACACTCTTATACTCCTCAGTTGGAAGAATATTTGCAAACACCATCGCCATTTCACCGCGAGTGATGTTCTTTTCATAATCGCTAAACTGATTCTTTGTGATTATATCATTTTCTATGCAGTAGTCGATATAAGGGGTGTACCACTTTTGATAACTGCCCGATGTATCAATTTCGTATGCATAATAGGCAGAGTGAATATTAGCCGCCGCAGCAAGCGCCTGTGCAACGGTAAATTTGTTGTCGGGGGCAAACAGATTGTCTCCCATTCCGTTTGCCAAGGTGTATTCGTATGAGGTCTTTACATAATCATAGAACCACTGGCCATTGTGTACATCTGCAAATCCCTTGCCATAGTTACGGCCTTTTTTAAATCCGTCGCGTCCGGGAACCTCATGCTTAAAACTTTCTGTAACAATGTTGTGACAGTTGACACATCTTCCCTGACGTGTTCCCTTTGAGTTTGGTTTAGCCTTTTTTGTTACTGTCCATTCCTTTACCTCATGGTCGTCCGTGCCCATAGTTTTTTGAGAAACTATTTTACCGCAATAGTCGCAGGTCTCTGTCATCATCCCCTCGGAGGTACACGTTGATTCTTTAGTAATCTCCCATGAGGTTTCATCGCCGCAAATAAGTTTGGGAATAGTTTCACTTTCTTCATATCCGCAATCGCGGCATTCGCGCCTTTTTTCGCCTTTGCTACTTTCTGTAGCATTTTTTGCCACTACCCACTTACCAAACGCATGGTCTTTTTTATCTATGCTTTCTTTCTCCGAATATTCACAATTCTCGCAAGTACGAGAACGCTCTCCGACTTTAGTACATGTCGCTTCCTCAACAACCGTCCATTTTTCTAAATCATGTTCTTCCTTTTCAATGTTCTCGGACTCACTGTTTGAACACACAGCACAAACACGGATAAGCAAACCTTCCTCTGCACAAGAAGCTTCTTTTTCTATCACCCATTCACCATACGAATGTTCTATAACATCAACAGTTCTAGTGTCAGAAACACAACCGCAATCCAGGCAAGAAATAGTTTCTTCTCCCGTAGCAATACACGTAGGTTCTTTTGTTATTTTCCAATCCCCGTAATTGTGTTCAAGCATATCGACAACAGCACTATCAACATTTTGACAATCAACGCAAGTACGAGACTTTTCTCCATTTTCTGTACAAGTTGACAGTTTATTTATAACCCATTCGCCATAGTTGTGCTCAAGCTTATCAATGTAATTGGTTTGATATTCATTTTGACATACACTGCAACAAACAGCTTCTATGCCCTCGTCAGTGCATGTAGGTTCTTTTTTCACTACACTTTCACCCTTGGTATGAGGCAACATATCTATTTTTTGTGTTACATTGTAACTGCATCTTTCGCATACGCCTACTTTTTCGCCCAAAGCAGTACAGGTCGCGGCTTTGGTGACTCTCCATGTACCATAAGAATGTCCCAAAGCTTTAACTTCTCTTCTTGATAAAGTAGTGCGGCAGTTATTGCAGACCACTACCGCTATTCCGCCCTTTGTACATGTTGCATCACTGGTAGTTTTGGTTGAACGGTGTTCACAACGAACTTCCGACGATACACTTACGCTCCAATTATGCCCAGGGTTCGAACCAAAACCAATTTCCCAACTGCCAACGCGTACAACATACTTTCCTGCAGAAAGATTAATTCTTACTGTTTCATTTGCCCATGTAGTTGTAGTTGAATTGGGAAAACTAATATATTGGCTATAAACTTTCTGTCCTGCACTATTTTGTATAAGCATAATATATCTCAAAGCTGAGCCACTAACTGTTCCACCTTGAGCATTAAAATAAAACCGCACTTCTGCGGCATAATCAAGCGTAAACTCACCAACACCGGTTCCGCCACCGGAAAAAGTAAAAGCCACGGTGTTAGCACCGGCTATTGAAAAACAAAATATACATGCTGCAATGACAGTGATTAATAAAAACAGCACTTTCTTTTTCATAAGTTATTCTCCTTATATTAAGTAGATTACTTAATTAAAATTTTATCACAGAATCAAAACAGTGTCAACGTTAAATCAAAAAAGCACCCTTGTGGGTGCTTTTCTTCGTATCACAGCTGTGACAGTTTATACAAACATGGTTCAAGTGCGACGCCATCACGATGCGGAGTATCATACTTTTCTGAAACTGCAATAACATCGCGGACAAATGCGCTTGCAACAGTAACCGCTTTAGTGAATTCTGCTCCGCTGAGCAGCTTGCCAAGTAACACACTTGCAAACAAATCACCCGTTCCGGGATATGAGCCCCCCTCACGATGCAAGGTGACATAAAACGGCGATCGATCAAGCGATTTATCACTGAGGTCAAGCCCTGCCGTCGCGACATTCGACTCCTTATCTGTAACAATACCTGTTATCGCAATACGCTTTGCGCCAAAATCTGCAAGGCTGTAAAGCAAATCTGATATGTACGTTTTCAGCTCAGCAGGCGACATTGACGAAGTATCCTTATACTCCTTATCGCAAAGCATGCATGCCTCTGTAAGATTAGGTACTATAACATCACCGTGTGAGCAAAGATGACGCATACGTTCTACAAGTCCTTTTGTGCAAGACGAATACAAAACTCCGTCATCCCCGAACACAGGGTCAACAAGAGTAAGTGTATTTTCATTTTTAAAACGCAGAATAAACTGCTCAATTATATCGCACTGATCCTCACCGGAAAGAAAGCCGGTATATATAGAATCCGGAACTATCCCAAGCTCCCCCCAGTGCTTCGCTATCGGCTCGATAGAGTCGCTCATATCGCGGAAGTAATACCCCTCAAATCCGCCGGTATGCGTTGAAAGTAACGTTGTAGGAACAGGCAAAACCTGCACACCCATCGCAGAAAGCGAAGGGATAACTACAGTAAGCGCACATCTGCCAAAAGCCGACAAATCATGCAATGCGGCAACGCGCTTTATTGGTTTTGGTGCCAAAGTGTACCCTCCCTTTCAGTATTTTCAAATTATTATACTATATTACTGCTACTTTTTGCAAGTATTAGTTTCATTTCTTGCGAATTTTTCGCCGCGACACTTGACATGTCAAGCATTATTGTTTATAATGTACATGTGTAAATATACTTGCGTGTATTGTATTCTCAGTACATACAGACATTACATAACCACTAATTTTTACAAGGAGGTACTCTGCAATGATTTATCTTGCAGTAGGTGCCGTTGCCTTGATCGTGGGATTGTTGCTTGGTGCAGCTATCGGTATCACTTATCGCCGCAAGGTTGCGGAAAAGGAAATCGGTAGCGCTGAAGAACAGGCAGCAAAGATTGTTGAAGACGCTATAAAAGCGGCAGAAAGCAAAAAGAAGGAAGCTTTGCTTGAGGCTAAAGAAGAAATTCTCAAGAACCGCACCGAGACTGAGAACGAACTTAAGGAACGCCGCAAAGAAGTTTCCAGACTTGAACGCAGAATTCAGCAAAAAGAAGAATCACTTGACTCAAAGACTGAAGCCCTTGAGAAAAAGAACGAACTTCTCGACCAGAAAATCAAGGAGACGGAAGATCTCCGCGACGAGGTTCAGAAAACGCTTGACTCACACATTGCAATGCTTGAAAGAATCGCAGGCTTTACAAAGGAGCAGGCAAAGGACGAACTTCTCTCTCGCGTAGAAACGGCACTAACACACGAAAAAGCGCTTAAAATCGCGCAGTTTGATGAACAATTCAAAGAAGAAGCAGACGAGAAAGCAAAGAATATCCTTTCCCTTGCTATTCAGCGCTGCGCTGCTGACCATGTCAGCGAAATTACAATTTCAACCGTTCAGCTCCCCAACGAGGATATGAAGGGTAGAATCATCGGCCGTGAAGGTCGTAACATCCGCGCAATCGAAACTCTTACAGGCGTTGATCTCATCATCGACGATACACCCGAAGTCATCACCATTTCCGGATTTGACTCTGTTCGCCGCGAGATTGCACGCATCGCGCTCGAAAAGCTTATCGCTGACGGACGCATCCATCCCGCAAGAATCGAAGAAATGGTTGAAAAAGCTCGCCGCGAAGTTGAAAACACTATCAAGCAGGCCGGCGAAAAAGCTATTTTCGAAACAGGTGTTCACGGTCTGCACCCCGATGTCATCAGACTCCTCGGCAGACTCAAATACCGTACAAGCTATGGACAGAATGTACTTCGCCACTCTATTGAAGTTGCGCTTTTGTCCGGCATCATCGCCGACGAAATCGGCGCAGACTCCACCGTTGCAAAACGTGCAGGTCTGTTGCATGATATCGGTAAGGCTCTCACTCAAGAGGTTGAGGGCTCTCACATTCAGCTCGGCGTTGAAGTGGCAAAGAAACATAAGGAAAGTAAAGAAGTTATCAACGCCATCGAGGCTCACCACGGTGATGTTGAGGCTGAGTCGCTTGTTGCATTCATCGTGCAGGCAGCCGATGCTATCTCTGCCGCACGCCCCGGTGCAAGACGCGAAGATCTTGAAAACTACATCAAACGTCTGCAGAAGCTTGAAGAGCTTGCAAACGACTTCCATGGTGTTGAAAAGACTTTTGCTATTCAGGCAGGTCGCGAGATCCGCGTAATGGTCAAGCCCGAACAGGTTACCGACGATCAGATGACTATTCTCGCACACGAGATTGCTGTCAAGATTGAGAGTGAAATGGACTATCCCGGACAGATTAAAGTTCATGTCATTCGCGAAAGCCGCACGGTTGACTTTGCAAAGTAAAACATACTGCTTCGGGTTCTCCCGAAGCAGTTTTTTTCAAAACAAGATAGAAAGGCAAATCAGAGTTGACATACCTCAAAACTCTGTTTTACAATCACGTTATGAAACTCTTACTTCTCGGCGATATTGTTGGAAGAAAAACTGTTGAATATCTCTCAAAAAATCTTTGGTCGCTCAGAAAAGAAAAAGGAATCGACATGGTCATCGCCAATGGCGAAAATGCCACCGACATCATGGGGCTTTCTCCTGAAGATGCACAAGCGCTGCTTGATGGCGGCGTTGACGTTATCACCGGCGGCAACCACATATTCCACAACAAGGCCCTCTACACAATGCTTGATGACAGCAAATATATTTTGCGTCCGCTTAATGCACCGTATGCCGCGCCCGGCTGCGGTGAAACTATATTTGACTGCAACGGTTACAATGTGCTTGTGCTTAATCTGCTTGGCATGATGTCAATGGATCATGCACAAAATCCATTTGAAGCTGTCGACCGCGCACTTAAGCGAAATGAAGGCAGATACGACTTTGCGGTACTCGATTTCCATGCAGAAGCCACCGCCGAAAAACAGGCAATGGGATACTACCTCTGCGGCAGAGCCGCTATCGTTTTTGGCACGCACACCCATGTTCAAACCGCTGACGAATGTATTCTCGACGGCGGTACCGCATATATAACCGACCTTGGCATGTGCGGACCTACCGGCGGAATTCTCGGTACAGACAAAAGTGTAATTCTGAAAAAATTTACAACCGGTCTTCCTCAGAAATTCATAGTTGCAACCGGTGACATCAAGCTTTCAGGCGCCATTGTGACGATTGAAAACAACAAAGCAACATCAATTTGTCGCATTTGATTTTCCATATATTTTACAAAAAGTTCATTTTTCTGTCACAATTAGTATGTATACTGTTATCGTAGACATGATATGACAGAAAGGATAATTATTATGAACATTTTGAAAGTTTCTTCTAAATCAAGCGCTAATTCTGTTGCAGGCGCACTCGCCGCTGCAATCCGTGACGATTCCGAAGCTGAGATTCAGGCTATCGGTGCAGGCGCCGTAAATCAATCTGTAAAAGCTATCGCCATTGCTACAGGTTTTCTTGCCCCCACCGGCGTTGCAATCTATGCTCAGCCCAGTTTTGAAGAGATCGAAATTGACGGCGAAGAGCGTACTGCTATACGCTTTAAAATTACATCCGCCAAGATTTAAAAAAACGTAAAAAATTTCTATTTTTTTACAAATATATATTGACAAGCTTTGTCGCAAATGGTAAAATATTACCAGAATATAGAAGCTTATAGAAAATCTTGGTTGTGAAAAATATAAGGAGGCTGCATTATGAAATCTACCGGAATTGTTAGAAAAATAGACGCTCTCGGAAGAATCGTTTTGCCAATCGAGCTCCGCAAGCATATGGAGATCTCAACAGGCGATGATATCGAAATATTTGTCGAGGGCAACACCATCATACTTGAAAAATACTCACCTACCTGCCTTTTCTGCGGTAGCAAAGAAAATCTTGTTGAACTTGAAGGCAAAAATGTTTGCCGCGCTTGCCGCCAAAAGCTGGCTAAAATGTAAAAGTAAAAGGAACCCTTTAAGGGTTCCTTTTTTTGTTAGGATTTAATACTCGCTATTCTTTTTTCTGCGTTCCAGTCTACCTCGCAACCAAACGCTGTAGAAACTGCACGAAGCGGAATGAGTGTTCTGTCGTTGTATATCTTAGCCGGTACATCAATATAATGCGGCTGTCCATTCACCCAAATTCGATTCGAATTAATATAAAGCACAACCCTCTTTGCGCCTTTTGTAAGCGTTATCTTCCTTTCAGATGCATCCCAATCCACATTATACTTTAATGCGTTTGAAATATCTCTTACAGGAACTAAAGTGCGTCCATCCTCAATAATAGCCTTTTGGTCCGTGAAAACAATTCGCTTTCCGTTTACCTCTACATACGGAGTTGTTGTCAGAGTTATATTTCTATACAAAACCGTATGATCATCAAGCGCCTTTGGCGAATACTGCTTTGTATACGCTTCATCATAATAGCATCCGCTAAAATCTATTTTAAGCGTATCTTTCATCCAAACAGAAGGAACAGTTATTGAAGATTCAGATGCGGCGCGGTACACTTTTCCTGTGCTTTGTGTGGTAATGTTTGTATCTATAACCATTCCGTTATACTCTGTTATAACAACCACATATACAAGCTCGCCGTTTTGTATTCCATATTCAATTTCAGCATTGCGGCGTCTGCTCTTTGCCTTGTTTACAGCACCGTTATACGACTCTATCCATTCAAGTACGCTTCTCTTCTCAGTTCTATGATTCTCAGAAAAAACATCCTTAATATAATTGATAAGTCCGCAATCGTAATAATACTCTGCATACACCTCGCACTCGTTTATTCCGTAATCATAGGTCTTCATCAAAAAGTCATAAAGACCTACAACGGTACATGCTTTTTCATATGTAGGATCTACGTTGTAATCATAGCATGCATTGTTCAAAGCTAATTTAGCATACGAGTCCATCGAATTTATACATGCCAACATACAAAGGCTTTCGGAAGTACTCGAAATTGCGCATATTGCATTTGTACCAAACTCTGCCCCAGACAAACAAGCTTTAGCAGCCTTGTATGGTAAAGATGACGCTTCAAAAATATCCTCGACTGTATCCTCCAACACGGCACTGGTAAATTTGGTTAACATGTTTTCGCCATAAGACTGAGCAAGCAGTTTTACAGAATTATCACCATAAGTATCTGCTACATCGGTAAGTGCCTTCCAAAGATAATAATTATCGCAAACTTCAGCCATTGCTCTCAATGCACTCTCGGTTTCTTTAGACATTTGTGATGCAATTGCATAATCACACCAATCGTTAACTACTTCATCAAAGCTCTTTCCACCTTCATAAAAAGTGCTTACTATATCTATTCCAGCTTCAAGGTTGCTTAATTTTTCCAATTCTTTAACAACTTCTTTACACTCACTCTTGCTAAGCTTACCTTTACTTTTTAAAGCTGATAGTTTTTCACTTGAGTTTGAAATTGCAAGCGAAATACAATCTGCTGCAAAACTTACAGACTGCTCTTTTAAAGAATCAAGATATGTGTTGCTTGACATCTTGTTTTGAAGCATCTGCAGAATTATTGTTTTGTAAAAGAAATCTTGTTCTAACAGTGCCTTCCCAAACAAATCTTCGTTATACAAATTCTGCCAGAAGAGTGACCACTCTAATGCGTCTATCTCCCCTTCTTTATTTGCTGCTTCTGTTATATAGCTATACGGTAGTTTAATACCTTTAATAGTGCCAAGATGAGGTCCGATTGTATCTGCAAAGTATTCTTCAAAAGTCTTTTTTGCAATCGTTATCTCGTGCTCCGCACTCGCGCCGGAAGGCGTGTGTGTTGCGGTAATTGTAACTTTACCGGGCTGCAAGCCCTTAACAGTAAGTTTATTTCCATTAGGGATGATTTGCGCAATCTTCGTATCAGAGCATGTCCATTTGATGTTATCAATGATGGTTGTAGTTTTGCCATTTTTAGTTTCTGTGCAATGGGCAGTCAAACCAATAGATTTGTTGGTGAATACTTTATTATTTCCTGTAATTTTAACTATGTATTTTGCAGGAAGTTCATCCCATTCACATATGAATACCTTTGCATCCTTGACAGTATTACCTCCTTTAAAATTACCATCGCCATCATTCCATTTACCAGTTTTATATTTCCAATAAAACATTCCATACCGTTCTTTGCCAGCTTCATTGTTTGGTTCACCTTTAGCCCAATTCGTATATACACAAGGTTCACCAGTTACCCATGCACCATCACACAATCCAAAATATGCATTACCGCCACTCATGCTAAACAAAAACTCATTTTCTTCTTTAGAAGTGATAGTAGCAAGATGACCTCCAATAGATTCACAAAAATACTTTGCTTCATTCCACGTAGAGCAACAATTAAAAGTCTTATACATATGACCGTTGAATTCCAAAGCACCTTCTTGATAATCATATGCCATGCAATATGGCAACGAAAAACATATAAGCAAAACAATTATAAATAAACGCCAAATTGCCTTTTTCATATTCTCTCCTTTTAAAACAAACCGCTCTATCGAGCGGTTTGCTTCTATAACACATAAAAACTCAATTTATCAACGAGGAATAAATCATCATATCCGATTGAATCCTTGCCTCATTTGCTGCAATCTGCGAATTGTACGCGGTTATCTGCGTGTTTTTTTCTATCTTGCTTTGCAAGCGCAATGTTTCATCCATGCTACTGCAAAGTTTTCCTATCTGTTGATTGGCGGTATTTATACCTTCATACAAAGAATAACAAATACCTTTCAACTCGCGAATATCATTTCTTATCTGCACCAACAGATCGGCAAGCGTTTCCATTCGAGTTTCCTGCCTGCAAAGTATATACGCTCCTGTCGAGCCTTCTAAAGATGTGCAAATGCCGGTGTCAAGATATTCAAATATCTTTGCCACTTGATACAAATGTCTGTAATCCTTATGAATAACACCCACGCTATAAAGCGTTTCTCTCTGATTGCGAGCAACGCTTTGACCGGCTCTGAGTTCAGCAAGCTGTTCATCTATGCGTCTTACTTTAATATCATTCTCCGCATTGATTTGTTTGCAGCGCTCGCGTTCGCGATTATATTCGCGCATTTTGTATTCATTTCTCTCCGTAACAGCACTCTTATCTTTTTTAATCATGATCACAATTCCGACAATAGCTATAATAACCGGAAAGCCAAAAATCATAAATATGATAAACTCGGTACTAACGGAATTCTTAATAGAGTCAAACATCATACCTAATAGAATTCCCATGGCTATAAATCCGCCAAGCCAAAACAGCAAGCCTACCACCAGAGAACCCATAATGTCCTCGCCGCTTATAGAATCATCTTCAAGCTGCGGAGAGTTGGCGGTATAATGAACATCATACTTGTTCCGTTCCTCTTTAAACTCTCTTATCGCGTTATAATATGTATAGCATGTAAGTTCGGCATTGAGCACCTCGCCTACATAATCTCTAAGCGTACTCATATTTTTCTCCTTTAAAATGTAATATTCGCGGTGGATGTTGATGCATCCCACGAAACTTTGCCGTTAAGCGCTTCAGCCACAGCACGAAGAGGAATAAGTGTACGATTGTTTATAATCTTTGCCGGAACATCAAGTGTAACTGCTCTGCCGTTGACATACATTGTACTGCTACCGATAGTGAGCTTAACTGTAGTGCCGCCTTTCTTGATAATAGAGGTACTTGTTGCACCATCCCATGATACAGTTGCCCCTGCTTTTTCCATAGCAGCTCTTACAGGAACAAGGGTACGTCCTCCCTCGATAACAGGCTTCTGGTCTGCAAATGTAACGGTGCTTCCGTTGATTTTTACAATTACCTTTGCTTCTGCATTAGGTGCACCGAGATTCATGACCTTAACAGGTTTATTTTGGTCAACTTTGTTTCCGATACCAAGTCTGCCATCGTAGTTATATCCCCATGCCCAAAGATTTCCGTCTTTGGTAATAGCCATTGCATAAGTATATGTTTCGCCTGACAAAGTCGCATAATAGAAATTGTCAAGCACTACACTTCCGTTTGATACAGCCAAGCTGCTACCGTATTCATACATACCGCCCGTGGCCTTAAGTTTATTGCCGGTAGCATCAGTCTCTAACGTGTATTCCCCGTATCTAATTCTGAATTTTACAGGATAGGAAAAACTACTATTACTGCGCGAATACATATAATAATCTTTGTTGTATGGGCTTGGAGCATACCTATAAGATATCAAACCGCCTGTAGTTCTTTTACAGTATAAAACATGATCATAAAACATACATTCTGCGATTTTTTCATCAATTTGACTTGCCATATACATTGTATCAAAGTCTTGTCTTCCGTAGTCTTCGGGCGAATGATAAGATGCCATGAGATCTTCGTCTATTCTATCTCCCCATGCCCAAAGTGTTCCGTCTTTCTTTAATGCAAAAGCGGCAGAGTACAACGGATCAACAAAAATTTCTTTTACATTGGTTAAAACTTTCGTAAAACTAGTTACCTTATCGCCTGGCAAGCCCATACCTATTCCAAGATTGCTGTCTCCATTGTATCCACACGCCCACAGAGTGTTGTCATTTTTTATAATAAAGACAGATGCACCACTAACCTTTACCGATGCAACATTAGTAGCAATTCTTATCGGCTTTTTGCTATCCAAATTCAAAGGACCGCATTCACCCCATGCCCAAAGCGTGCCATCATTTTTCAAAGCCAGCATATAATAATCTGTACCATGGCCTACCGCCGCCATTTTAACGTTGCTCATCACTTTTTTGGGAGTAGTTCTGTCAGACGAGCCATCTCCTAACTGACCATAATAATTATCTCCCCAAGTAAAAAGATCACCATTGGTATTAATCGCCGCTGCAAAATTATAACCTGCATACACCATCGGCAACTTCGCTTCATTTGCAAAAGAGGTCAACACAAGCAAAGCAGTTAATACTGCAATTGTTACTAAAACTGATAAAACTTTTTTCATCATAGCCTCCATATAAACAATTCATACCTTCCATGCGGAAGTTATTGACAATATTATATAGTATAATTATCCAAAAATCAACATAGAAAACTATAAATTTCAGTCGAAAACGTCTGTATTTTTATAGTTATTACTGCAAGAATATACACAGAGGTGTTATTATGAGTGTTGATTACAAAGCAATAGGAAACCGAATAAAAATCAAGAGAAAATCTCGCAAATTAACGCAAGATCATCTTTCAGAAAAGCTTGATGTAACTGTAGGATATGTAAGCCAAGTAGAAAGAGGCGCTACAAAAATAAGCTTAGATCTACTTTGTCGCATAAGTACCATACTTGATTGTGATATCTCATATTTCATAACAGGTATCTCAGCAGATCAAAACAACTATCTTGCGGATGACTTTACTAAAAAATTCTCGCAGTTGTCTAAAGAACAAAAGCGACTTATTGTAAGTCTGATAGAACTACAACTGACTCAGAACAAAGAATAAACGACTGCATCTGCAGTCGTTTATTCTTTTTCGACATTTTGTACAAATTTTATAGATTATATTGACAAGTCTGATGTGCGGTTTTATAATAAAATTAATGTACAAAAAGTGTAGGTGATGGTTTTGTCAAGAATCGTAAGCGGCATCGTGAGTTTTATATATCGTGCAAGCGGCGACTATAGCAAAAACAATATCTTCTTTATTGAAAGCATGGGAAAAAACTTTCCTTGCCCTACTTATCTCGTTGAGCGAACCCGCGTGAAAACTGATACTAAAAGTATATATGTTTTAGAATATGTGCTCGGAGGAAAAGGCCATATAGAATGTGACGGAAAAAAGTTCACTGTTCAAAAAGGTGATTTTTATTTTTTGAACAGACTGCACTCACATCTATACTATTCTGACCAAGAAGATCCATACAGCAAAATCTGGATCAATGTCAGCGGTCGACTTCTCGACGGAGTTGTAAATGCATACGGTCTTACCGATGGTGCAATAGTTATTCCAGAGTCACAAACGCTGGTTTATTTTGAACGTCTGCGTGATCTGCTTTCAGATGTGAACGTTGACAATTCCGACGTCATTATGACCGAGTGCGCCAAAATCATGTGCGAAATGCTGATCACGGCGGCTACCGAACACCGCAAGGTACAGCGTGCAACCGTCAGCACAGCAGAACGTATCAAAGACTACATCGACTCAGGTCTGTCATACAACGTAACGCTTGATGATATCGCTCAGCATTTTTATCTTAACAAATCATACATCATAAGTATATTCAGCGAAAAATACGGCTACACGCCCAAGCAATATATTCTGCAAAGAAAGATGCAAGCAGCATGCACCATGCTTGAGGATAACATGTATAGTATTGCCGAAATTGCAGATGTACTTAATTTTTCAAGTTCGCAGCACTTCTCATCTTCATTCAAAAAGAAACTCGGAGTTTCTCCCGATGAATACCGCCGCAGAAAAGGAAAATAGTAAAACGCCGAATTAATTCGGCGTTTTTTACATTTACTAAAGCATTTTTCTATTGACATTTAGGCATAAAGAGAATATAATATACACATACTGCATTATTATGTCATAGTAGTATTTTAGAGGAGAATACCCATAAAAAATGGAAAACACACCAAAGAAAAAGAAACACCTGGTGCGTAACATTCTGCTATCTATTTTGCTGGTTTTGGTATTGATCATCGGTTGTGTTCTTATAATATTCGGCGACGAAATAAGAATTTTATATAAGGCGATGAACACAACTCCTGAGGCAATTGAATCTCAAAGAATTGAGAATGATAAAAAGACTCAGGATCTTCTTGAAGAGATTGCAGTGGCAACAATGCGTGATCTTACCGACGAAGAACGTAAATTGCTTGCAAGCGGTGACCTTTCACCCGAAGATGCACTTGCACTTATAAAAGGTGAGACGGCTTCAACGACCGCTGATGTAGCAGACTCCACGGAAAACGATCCTGCTTTAGCTACTGATCCGCTTACAACTGCTGATACGGTTTCAGCTTTTGAAACCACTTCGGTTCCGGATTCAAAAACCGACACTAACGAACCGCAGTCCACTACAAAAGCTACCACCAAGATTACCGTTACAGAAAAAAACGGCAAACCGATCTCATCAGGAAACAAGCCTTCACCGTCAGTATCTGTTGCAATAAAACCGCAGACAACAACCTCATCAAAAACACCTGCCGCGAAACCTCAGACAACAAAGAAGCCAAGTTCAAACGGTACGCCTGAGCAGGATACGGCAAAGCGCAATCGCATTGATGAGATCATTGCAGAAATATACTTGCTGCGTGCAACATACCTCAACAAGATTGATCAGCTTATCAAAGATGCAAAAGCGACATATATAGCCCTGCCGAAGAACCAACACAATTTGCAAGGCAAGATGAGAGTTGTCGAGAGATACCTCATTCCAAAGGGTAACGCGCTTGAAGCAGAATGTGATGCTAAAATGAGAACATTGCTTGCTGAGCTCAAAGGCTTGTTAAACGATCTCGGAATGAGCACAGAAATAATTAACGAGATACAAAAGACCTATAACGAGCAAAAAGAAATCAAGAAGACTGAACTATACAATCAATATTCGTCCAAACTGAATTAAAAAATTTAAATAAATTTTTCGAAAAGGAAGAGACTATCATGACTAAGAGAATACTTACAATTCTGCTTGCATTGATGATGGTAATCGTACTTGTACCCTCTATTTTCGCTGCGAACGATATTCCCTCAAACGAAGTTAAAGTTCCTGCGAAAATGCAGGTGCGCAGAGACGGTACAGATGCAAGCTGGACAACATCCGGCAGTTCACTGACCCTTCAGACTGCACAGATGACCGAGCCTGTTGACTACCACACAGTGCTCACTACCAATCCTATAAAGAACGCTATCACTGAGTGGTACGAGTACGGCGAAAGCCTTATCAAAGACATCGCCGGCACAAACACTGCTCTTGAAAACACTCTCAGAGCGCATTTCAACGAGTGGCCTGTAACCGGACAGTTTATTGTTACTATCAAATTCCCTGCTCAGCTTTCCGGCGCTGAGCTTGACGCGCACCTCGTTGAAAACCGCAACGATATGTACGGTTTCAATGCAGAAGCTTCAAATCTCTTTGAAGAAGTTGGCAGAACAGTTGCTGTTGACGGCAATTTCAAGATTCTGACAATCACTATTGCTATCAAGGATGCTGACAACGATGGCACAGAGGGCATCATGGAGCAGGCGCTCTACGATGGTGTAACAAATGGTACCTATCTCAACGAGCTTACCTACACAGTTGAAGATGTTATCCCCAACAAGTTCACCGGCGCGCTCACCGTTACCGGTTCCATGGACGGCTATACCGCTTTCCAGATAGGTGCAACCTTTGACCCTGCATCCGACCGTGTACACTTCTTCACCGACACTGTTCGTGCAACTCTTAAAAGACCCTCGTCCACACCTCCGAGTGATGATGAAGTTTACAAGCTTTCATTTAACATCGACGGAAAGACCGACGAGATCGACCCAATGTATGTAAGAGGTACTGTTAAGGCTAGCGAGCTTCCCGCTCCTGTAAAGCCCGGCTACACCTTCCATGGTTGGTATCGCGACAGCGAACTTAAGGATAAGATTGAAACCAGCATCAGCATCTACAAAGACACTGTTGTATATGGTCACTGGGTAAGTGATACTCTTATCACCGATGATCACTTTGCTTATATCATCGGTTACCCTGACGAAACCGTTCGTCCCGAAAGAAACATCACACGTGAAGAAGCAACTATGATCTTCTACCGTTTGCTCCGTGATGAAGTTCGCGACAGCATCTTCACTCTTGAAAATAATTTCAGCGATATTGCAACCGAAAGATGGTCTAACAGCGCTATCTCCACCATGGCAAACGGCGGATATGTTGTAGGACGTCCGGGCGGCAAGTTCGACCCCGAAGCTCCTATCACCCGTGCCGAGTTTGCTACCATGGCAGTTCGCTTTGCAAGTCTCATGGACACTTCCGGCTCCTCTTTCTCCGACATCAGCGGTCACTGGGCTGAAAACTACATCCTCAAGGCTGCAACCGCAGGTTGGATCAACGGTTATCCGGACGGCTCATTCAAACCCGACGCATATATCACACGTGCAGAAGCTATGACTCTTGTTAACAACGTTCTCGGACGTCACGTAAACAAGGAAGGTCTCCATGCAGATACTCGCGTTTGGATCGACATGAAGGGCGATGAATGGTTCTACTACATCGTACTTGAAGCTACCAACTCTCATGACTTTGTACGTCAGGCAGACGGCTTCAACGAAACATGGACTGCTATTCTCCCCAACAAGACCTGGAAATAAGCTAATTAAAAGCGGAAGTCTAATGACTTCCGCTTTTTTTATTGTATCAGTATCGGAAAATGCAAAAGTGTATCATAAATCACATTGCAATCGTGTTTGATAAAATGTTATATTTATTATAGGGATATTAAATATCCCACCCTTATAAGATTTGAGCAAAGTGCCGTCCTTTAAAAGGACGGCACTTTGCTTTTGATTATTTTCTGTAAGTAAGCGGAATGTACTCTCCATCAGGCTGTACACCCATATACGCAGGACGGATAATCTTACCGTTATTGATAAGTTCCTCCATGCGATGTGCACTCCAGCCTGCTATACGTGCAATAGCAAACAAAGGAGTAATAAGTTCCTCGGGAATGCCAAGCATGGAATAAAGGAAACCGCTGTAAAAGTCTACGTTTGCACAGATAGGCTTGCGTCCCTGCTGACGCTCATAAATAAGCTTCGGAGCAATTTCTTCTATCTTTGCATAAAGTTCAAACTCATCGTGTCTGCCTTTTTCAACAGAAAGCTTTTCAACCTGCTTTTTAAGTATCTTAGCACGAGGATCTGACATAGTATAAACTGCATGACCGATACCGTAGATAAGTCCCTTGCGGTCAAATGCCTGTTTGTCAAGAATTTTGTTAAGGTATGCAGTGATTTCCTCTTCACTTGACCAATCCTTGATATGATCCTTTATATCGGCAAACATCTGTGTAACCTTGATGTTTGCACCGCCGTGGCGCGGACCTTTAAGCGAGCAAAGGGATGCAGCCATTGCAGAATACGTATCTGTACCTGACGAAGTAACAACGTGATTTGTAAACGTGGAGTTGTTACCGCCGCCATGCTCTGCATGAAGAATAAGTGCGATGTCAAGGATTTTAGCTTCAAGCTCGGTATACTTTTTGTCGCGGCGAAGCATAAGAAGTATATTTTCCGCCATAGAGCGACTGTGGCTTGGGTTGTTGATATAGAGCGAATGTCCCTTGATGAAATGATTGTATGAATGATATGAATACAGAGTTATCATCGGAAGCACCGAGATAAGCTGGAGACACTGTGCCATTACATTGGGGATAGAAGTGTCATTTGCGTTTTTATCGTAGGAATAAAGTGAAAGCACGCTTCGGGTGAGAAGATTCATAAGGTCATCCGACGGTGCATGCATTATAATGTCGCGCACAAAGTTTTCGGGGAGTGTGCGATATGATGCAAGCAGTGTTGTGAACTCTTTAAGCTCGGATGCAGAAGGAAGTTTGCCGACGAGAAGAAGATATATAGTCTCCTCAAAACCAAAGCGGTTTTCGGCATTGATACCGTCGGTCAGGTCAACAATGTCAATTCCGCGATAGCGAAGTTCACCGTCACAGTATTCCTTGGAGCCCATCTCCTCTTTGGTACCGTGTATAGACGAAACCTCGGTGAGACCTGTAAGCACGCCTTTGCCGTCAAGGTCACGAAGACCGCGCTTTACATCATATTTTAAATACTGGTCAGATTCAATATTGTTGTTTTCCACGCACTTGCTTGCGAGGTCATTGATATAGGAAAATGTGGACAATTGAATTGCTCCTTTACTGAATTGTTGCGAAAAGATAATCAGAGAATTCTGCGCACGTTGCGCCGTCGCGATCGCCTGTTACCTTTACTTTGGCATCATCTGCCGTGCAGATCTTCATTGCTTCGGAAAGTTTCTCAGCTTCAGCCGCATAGCCTACGTGACGAAGCAGCATTTCTACTGCCTTGAAAATGCTGGATGGATTAGCATACTCACCGATACCTTCTTCTATCATACGCGGAGCACTTCCGTGAATTGCCTCGAACATTGCATATCTGCCGCCGACATTTGCACTGCCTGCGGTGCCTACGCCGCCCTGAATCTGTGCTGCTTCATCAGTGATGATGTCGCCGTAGAGATTGGGAAGCACAAATACTTCGAATTTTGAGCGAATGGCGGGGTTAACGAGGTTTGCCGCCATGATGTCGATGTACCAGTCCTCAAGTTCAAGCTCAGGGTATTCCTTTTCAGCAAGCTGGCGGCATATGCGCGCAAACTTACCGTCAGTCTTTTTCATAATGTTCGCTTTTGTTACGATAGAAATATTCTTCTTTCCGTTGTTTCTTGCAAACTCATATGCCGCACGTGCAATGCGTTCGGTGCCAAGGTCGGTGGTTACCTTGAAGTCACAGCAAAGCACGTCGGGAATCTCTACGCCGCGACTACCGAGAACATACTCACCCTCGGTATTCTCACGGTAGAATGTCCAGTCGATGCCAAGTTCAGGTACGCATACAGGGCGCACATTTGCAAAGAGGTCAAGCTCACGTCTGAGTGCAACGTTTGCGCTCTCAAGTTCTTTTGCACCGGTGCCGCCCTTGGGTGTGGTAGTAGGACCTTTAAGAAGCACGTGGCACTCCTTGATAGCGGCAAGAACGTCATCGGGAATACTCTTTTCCTTAGCTATACGGTTTTCAAGGGTAAGACCCTCGATGCGGCGTATCTCAACCTTGCCTGCGGCAATTTTATCTTTAAGAAGATACTCAAGTACGCGGACAGCTTCGCGGCAAATAATAGGACCAATGCCATCACCGTCACAAACACCGATTACAAGTGTGTCAAGATTTGCATAATCTACAGGCTTTGAAAGCTCTGCCATTCTTTCTGTTCTTGCGACCTGCTCGCGAAGAAGTGTCTCAAATTGCTCAGTCGCTGTCTTTATGTAATTATCCATGATTAGTTCCTTTCGTAAAGGGAATACGGTGTACTTTCTTTAAAAGAAAGTACCAAAGAAAAACTGTAAAATATTTATTATGTAGCCACGGCTACACACATACATTTTTTCAAAAAAGGTTTGGAGGTGCCGGAACCTTTCCTTAAAAGGGTCCGGCGTCCTTTCCGTTTAATTCTGCTTTGTATAGGGGAGTAATCCGCCTGCTTTAAGGATGTCTATCTGACGTTCGGTGAATGCACATGCAAGAGCAATCTTTTCACCGCCGACAGTCATTCTCATCTCGCCTTTTTCAACTGCATCAAACACGTTTTCAAGGCAGATGTCATCACCCTCTTTAACCTTATCGTAATCATCGGGATTAACGAATGTGAGAGGCATAATACCTGCATTGATAAGATTTGCCGCATGAATACGTGCAAATGACTTAGTTATAACTGCCTTTACGCCGAGGTAAAGGGGAGCGAGAGCCGCATGCTCACGCGAAGAACCCTGACCGTAATTTGCGCCGCCAATGATAACGCTCTTGCCGAGTTCTTTTGCTCTTGCAGGGAAGTTTTCATCGCAAACTGTGAAGCAATGCTTGGAAATTTCGGGAATGTTGGAACGAAGCGGAAGAATCTTTGCACCTGCGGGCATAATGTGGTCGGTGGTAATGTTATCTTCAACCTTGAGAGAAACCTTGCATGAAATATTATCTTCAAGCGGGAAGGTTTCGGGGAAAGGCTTGATGTTGGGACCGCGGAGTATTTCAACCTTGTCGGCATCGTTTTCATCTGCAGGAAGTTCGATCATATTGTCATTAATAAGGAACTTCTCGGGCATCTTGAACTCAGGCATATCGCCGAGAGTTGTGGGATCCGAGAGATAGCCGTTTATCGCCGATAGAGCAGCAACCTCAGGAGATACGAGGTAAACCTGCGCATCCTTTGTGCCGCTTCTGCCGAGGAAGTTGCGGTTAAAAGTTCTGAGTGAAATGCCGCCGCTGTTTGGCGACTGACCCATACCTATGCAGGGTCCGCAAGCACTTTCAAGAACTCTGGCACCTGCCGCTATCATATCTGCGAGTGCTCCGTTCTCTGCCAGCATATTAAGCACCTGCTTTGAACCGGGAGCGATAGAAAGTGAAACGTTGGGAGCCACGGTCTTACCGCGAAGGATGTGTGCAACCTTCATCATATCTGCAAGAGAAGAGTTGGTACATGAGCCGATACAAACCTGATCAATATTCATCTGACCAAGCTCGGTAACGCTTTTTACATTATCGGGAGAGTGAGGGCATGCCGCCATAGGCGCAAGTGTGCTGAGGTCGATAGTGATTTCTTCATCATATACTGCATCAGCATCAGCTGCAAGAGGTGTATATGCATCCTCGCGTCCCTGTGCCTTGAGGAATTCAAGAGTAGTTTCATCAGACGGGAAAATAGAAGTGGTAGCGCCAAGCTCCGCACCCATGTTGGTGATAGTTGCACGCTCAGGCACGGAAAGTGTCTTTACACCTTCGCCTACGTATTCCATAACCTTGCCGACACCGCCTTTTACCGAGAGACGGCGAAGAACCTCTAAAATAACATCCTTTGCCGCTACCCAGGGGCGAAGAGAACCTACAAGTTCAACCTTAACTACCTTAGGATATGTAATATAATATGCGCCGCCGCCCATTGCTACAGCAACGTCAAGGCCGCCGGCACCAATAGCTATCATGCCAAGACCGCCGCCTGTGGGAGTGTGGCTGTCAGAACCGATGAGCGTCTTACCGGGAACACCGAATCTTTCAAGGTGTACCTGATGGCAGATACCGTTGCCGGGACGGCTGAAATATATGCCGTGCTTTTTAGCAATAGAACCGATAAAACGGTGGTCATCTGCGTTTTCAAAACCGTTCTGCAGAGTGTTATGGTCAATATATGCAACAGAGCGCTCAGTTTTTACTCTGGGAATGCCCATAGCCTCAAATTCGAGGTATGCCATTGTACCCGTTGCGTCCTGTGTAAGCGTCTGGTCAATGCGGATACCTATCTCGGTGCCTTTTTTAAATTCACCGTCAACGATATGCGCTTTAAGTATTTTTTCGGTTAATGTAAGTCCCATTTTTATGTCCTCCGACGGGGATTAATAAGATAGATGATGAGATTTTATCATATTCATTCAAAAAATGCAAGAGGAATGTTAAAAAAGTTCATAAAAAGTGTTATTTTTTCAAAAATATACCGTTTTTTTGACAAATATTGAACGAGGTTAAACAAAAACTTGCATTTTTATGATGGCAAATTAGAATTTAAAGACGTAGTTGTCAACCCATAGCGTGAGGACCAATCGCACAAAATCAGAGCTACAAAGGGGTTGAGCAAGCCCTCTCCTACTTTAGTTTCACCGTCAACCTACTTTTCTTTCACAATTCACATTTTCTGCATTGACTGTGTTTGCCGCATTTGATATAATATATAAGATATGAAGTTTTTTGGAGGTTCCGTAAATGAATCCGCAATTAAAAGAGAAGATAATGGAATCTCTTGCTGCAGTTTTACCAATCACAGGTATCGTGCTTGCACTAAGCATTTTCCTTGTTCCGCTTGATGTTGGAACTATGATGATGTTCCTTGTCGGCGCAGTATTGCTTATATTCGGCATGGGTATGTTCCAGCTCGGTGCAGAAATGTCAATGAGCCCTCTCGGCGAAGGTATCGGTGTTCAGATGTCAAAGACGAAACAGCTTTGGCTGACAGCACTTATCAGCCTTGCAATGGGCGTTATCATCACCATTGCCGAGCCTGACCTGCAAGTGCTTGCAGAGCAGGTTCCTGCTGTTCCCAACTTTACATTAGTCATCACTGTTGCAATAGGCGTAGGTATATTCCTCGCCCTCGCTGTTCTGCGCATTTTACTAAAGATAGATTTATCATGGCTGTTGATGGGGCTTTATCTGGGGCTGCTCTGTCTTTCATTTTTCGTACCCGACAGTTTTCTTGCAGTAGCCTTCGACTCCGGCGGAGTTACGACAGGCCCTATTACCGTTCCGTTTATTATGGCTTTCGGTGTCGGCCTTTCCTCAGTCCGCTCTGACAAGAACTCATCAAGCGACAGCTTCGGTCTTGTTGCGCTCTCCAGTGTTGGACCAATACTTGCTGTAATGTTGCTAGGCTGTTTTTTCAACCCCGGTGACGCTGCATATGAATCTGCAAGAGTACCGAATGTCGGTACAATGATGGATGTAAGCTCTGAATTTACAAAAGGTTTTCCCCGTTATCTTGAAGAAGTAATCATATCACTTCTCCCCATTATCGCGGTATTTGTTCTTTTCCAGTTGCTCAGCCGCCGTTATCATAACCGCCAGATATTTAAAGTAGCGTTCGGTTTTGTGTACACATATCTCGGTCTTGTTCTTTTCCTTTGCGGAGTGAATGTAGGCTTTGCCCCCGTTGGTACAATGCTCGGCAGAGAACTTGCAGCCACATCTCAAAAGTGGGTACTTGTACCAATAGGTATGCTTATCGGTTACTTTATCGTAAAAGCTGAACCTGCTATCCAGATACTTAACAAACAAGTTCAATCTGTAACAAACGGTGCCGTAAGTGCCAAGGCAATGAACCGTTGCCTACAGATAGGCGTTGCAGTCTCGCTTGGTCTTTCTATGACAAGAATTCTGCTTGGTATACCGATTCAGTTTATTGTTATTCCCGGTTACATAATTGCGCTTGTAATGTCGCGATTTGTACCTAAAATATTTGTCGGTATCGCTTTCGACTCCGGTGGAGTTGCAAGCGGTCCCATGACATCGACTTTCCTGTTACCGCTCTGTATCGGAGCATGCGAAATGCTGGGCGGAAATATCATGACAGACGCTTTCGGCGCTGTCGCACTTGTTGCGCTTACCCCGCTTATCTCGGTACAGATAATGGGTATCACATATCAAATCAAACTTCATGCTCAGTCGAAGTACAACGCAAATGCAAAGTTACCTCTCGACAGCGACGATATTATAGAAATAGAGGAGTGATAAGATGGCAAACAACGAAAGCTTTGACAAACTCCGCTTACTATTTCTTATTACTTCGCCGAAAATGGCGGCTGAAGCAGCCGAACTTTTCGACCAAGATTCTGTCCCGATTCACTACCGCATGGGAGCTATGGGAACAGCATCAAGCGAAGTTCTTGACATTCTTGGACTTGGCTCGCAAGAAAAGCGACTGCTGATATGCGCTTTACAAAAGCCTGTTGCCGATGCAATGCTGCTTAAACTGCACAAAGCATTGAAGATTGGTACTGTCAACAGCGGTATAGCGTACACAATACCGATAAACGGTGCAAGCAAGCTGGCATTCAGGATGCTTGCAGGACTCAGCGAAGAAGAAACAGAAAGGAAGGACACACGCGCCATGAGCGAAAAGAAAAATGCAATGATTGCCGCAGTGGTCAATCTCGGATACAGCGAAGACGTTATGGTTGCTGCAAGAGCTGCTGGTGCCGGCGGCGGTACTGTGTTGCACAGCCGTTCTGTAGTTGATGACAGCGCGTTGCCCCATGTCGGCACAGGTCTCGCCGAAGAGAAAGACATTGTGCTTATCGTAGCAAATTCAGAAACAAAGCTCGCCATTATGCAAGCTATCAGTGAAAAATGCGGAATCCATTCCGAAGCAAAAGGAATTGTTTATTCCCTACCGATCGACAATGTAATCGGTCTTTCAGATTAAATCAAATCACAAAACCGTGACGGTGTAATGCGTCACGGTTTTGTTTGTTTTTACATATCTGTACCAACATTTTTCGCAATTTAAGCTATTTTTCGCACGCTTGTTGCCATTTTTACAAACTTATGCTAAAATTATTAAAGTATTGTATTATTAAGGTAAAGGGGGAACGCTACGCATGAATCTTTTGCACATGAAATATGCTGTCGAGGTTTCAAAAACCAAGTCGATCAGCCGTGCCGCAGAAAACCTGTATATGGGACAGCCTAACCTCAGCCGAGCAATAAAAGAGCTTGAAGAATCTCTCGGTATAACTATCTTTGACAGAAACTCAAAAGGTATCGAAGTTACCGAAGAGGGCGAAGAATTTTTGCAATACGCGCACCGCATCCTCAATCAGGTAGATGAGATTGAGGCGATTTATCGCGGTGGTAAAAAACAGAAACAGCAGTTTTCTGTATGTGCTCCGCACGCTACATACATCGCCAAAGCATTTTCGCAAATGATAAAAGCGACCGATCACGACAATCCCCTTGAGTTCTTTTACAAAGAAGCAGATGCAATCGAAGCAATCAACAACGTCTCCGTCGGAGAATACGATATCGGAGTGGTTCGCTTTCAGACAACATTTGAGCAATACTACAAACAGCACTTTGAATTTAAAAATCTCGCATATGAAGACATCTTTACTTTTTCTCCCGTTCTCTTTGTTTCTAAAGAATCACCTCTCGCAAGCAAAGAAAGCATAACGTTAGAAGATCTGCAGGATTATATCGAAGTTCTGCATGAAGATCCTTACATTCCGGCACCTGCCTCCTCAACATCTGTGAGAGCAGTTGCTTCGCCTCAAATGAAAAAGCGCATCTATATTTTCGAGCGTTGCAGTCAGTATACCTTGCTTAAAGATGTTCCAGACTCTTTTGTACTGAGTTCTCCTGTATCGCAAAGTATTCTTGATGAGCATAATCTTGTTCAGAAAAACGTAGTCGGTTCTGCAGAGTATAAAGATGTGCTTATCTATCGCAAGAATTACAACTTGTCATCGCTTGATAATTCTTTTATCGCTCATGTAAAAAGCATGTGCGAGCAGTTATTTTAGACAAAAACGACAAATCAACCTTAATACATTTTGCTAATTTTATATATTGACAAGAGCCTTGGATAGTGTTAAACTTTTAACATAGTATATCCAAGGTATCTTTTTATATAAGGAGAATGCAACAATGAACACAAACGACAAAATAGTTGACAGTGTTGAAAAGCTTGAAGAAGCAATTGAGCGCGTGCGCGCCGCTCAGAGAAAGTTTGCTTCCTACTCACAGGAGCAGGTTGATACTATTTTCCGCGCAGCAGCACTTGCGGCTGACCGTCAGAGAATTCCACTTGCAAAGCTCGCCGTCAGCGAAACCGGCATGGGCGTTGCAGAAGATAAGGTCATCAAAAACCACTACGCCGCTGAATATATATATAATAATTACAAGGATACCAAAACCTGCGGTGTAATCGAAGAGGACAAGGTTTACGGCATAAAGAAAATCGCAGCACCAATCGGAGTTGTTGCGGCTGTCATACCCACAACAAACCCAACCTCCACCGCTATTTTCAAATGTCTGCTCGCGCTTAAAACACGCAACGGCATAGTGATAAGTCCTCATCCCCGAGCAAAAGAATCCACCATCTGCGCTGCAAGAATCATTCTTGAAGCCGCAGTCGAAGCAGGCGCACCCGAGGACATCATTGCATGGATAGATGTACCCAGCCTTGAGATGACTAACCTCGTTATGAAAGAAGCGGACATCATCCTCGCAACAGGCGGTCCCGGCATGGTTCGCGCCGCTTATTCAAGCGGCAAGCCCGCCATCGGCGTTGGCGCCGGCAACACCCCCGCTGTCATTGACGAAAGCGCGGACATTCTGCTTGCAGTAAACTCGATCATCCACTCTAAAACCTTTGACAATGGCATGATATGTGCATCAGAACAGTCGGTTATCGTTTCTGACAAAATCTATGATGCAGTAAAAGCCGAATTCCAGGCACGCGGATGCTACTTCTTAAAAGAGAATGAGCTTGACAAGGTTCGTAAAACCATCATTATCAACGGCTCACTCAACGCAAGGATAGTTGGCCAGAGCGCATATACCATCGCTTCACTCGCGGGTGTTAAAGTCCCTGAAAAGACAAAAATACTTATCGGCGAAGTGACAAGCACCGATCTGTCAGAAGAATTTGCTCACGAAAAGCTCTCCCCTGTGCTTGCAATGTATAGCTACAAGCGCTTTGACGAAGCACTTGCTAAAGCTGAAAAGCTTATCAGTGACGGCGGTATGGGCCACACCGCATCCATATATCTCAACACCGTTACCCAGCGCGAAAAGCTTGATACTTTTGCTGAAAGAATGCACACCTGCCGCATCGTTGTCAACACACCTTCCTCGCACGGTGGCATCGGCGATATCTACAACTTCAAGTTCACCCCCTCGCTCACACTCGGATGTGGCTCATGGGGTGGCAACAGCGTATCCGAAAACGTAGGTGTAAAGCACCTGCTCAATATAAAAACCGTTGCAGAAAGGAGAGAGAACATGCTTTGGTTCCGCGCACCTGAAAAAGTGTATATCAAAAAAGGATGTCTGCCGGTTGCTCTCGACGAGCTGAAAACGGTTATGAACAAAAAGAAAGCATTTATCGTTACCGACAGTTTCCTTTACAAAAACGGTTATACTAAAGCTATCACAGACAAGCTTGATGAAATGGGTATTACACACGACACATTCTTCGATGTCGAGCCCGACCCCACACTCGCGTGTGCAAAAGCAGGCGCCGCACAAATGACCGCGTTCGCACCCGACTGCATCATCGCACTCGGAGGCGGCAGCGCAATGGATGCCGCAAAGATAATGTGGGTTCTCTATGAACATTCCGAAGTGGATTTCATGGACATGGCTATGCGCTTTATGGATATCCGCAAGCGTATCTACACTTTCCCGAAAATGGGAGAAAAGGCTTACTTCATCGCTATCCCCACATCAGCAGGTACAGGTTCTGAAGTTACTCCTTTTGCAGTTATCACCGATGAGACAAGCGGCGTAAAGTATCCTCTCGCAGACTATGAACTGCTCCCTGACATGGCTATCGTTGACACAGATTATCACATGAGCGCCCCCAAGGGGCTCACAGCCGCATCGGGTATTGACGCAGTTACCCACGCAGTAGAAGCATATGCTTCTATGATGGCAACAGACTACACCGACGGGCTTGCACTCCGCGCACTTAAGATGATATTTGAATATCTACCCAAGGCTTATGACAATGGCACAACAGACATTGTCGCACGCGAAAAAATGGCAAACGCCGCAACAATGGCAGGCATGGCATTTGCAAACGCGTTCCTCGGCGTTTGCCACTCCATGGCGCACAAGCTTGGCGCGTTCCACCATCTCCCCCACGGCGTTGCAAATGCGCTTATGATTGACGAAGTTATCCGCTTCAACGCTTGCGATGCTCCAACCAAGATGGGCACATTCCCGCAGTATGACCACCCTAAGACCGCAGAGCGCTATGCCGAGATCGCAGATTATTTAGGTCTTGGCGGCAAAACAACCGAAAGCAAGGTTGAAAGACTTATCAAGGCCATCGATGATCTTAAATCGAAGGTAGGAATAAAAGAAACCATACGCGACTATGTTGCAGACGAAGAGAACTTCCTTGAGCGTCTTGACGACATGGTTGAGCAGGCATTCGACGACCAGTGCACAGGCGCAAATCCCCGTTACCCGCTGATGAGCGAAATCAGACAAATGTATCTTAACGCTTACTACGGCAAGCATGAGGAGGTATAACAATGGAATTTGAAAATGTTATTGCAAAAAGACCTACTAAGATAATTTACCGTAACGGTGACAAAACCGTTAAGCTTTTCGATGAAAACTATTCCAAAGCTGATGTTCTGAACGAAGCCCTTAATCAGGCGCGTGTTGAAGAAACCGACCTCAACATCCCAAGACTTCATGAAGTGACAAAAATCGACGGAAAATGGGCAATCGTGCTTGACTATATCGAGGGTAAAACGCTTGCACAGATGATTGAAGAAAACCCCGAGAAGAAGAACGAATACATTGAGCTTATGGTGGATATCCAGATGCAGATACACACAAAGCGCGTTCCACTGCTCACCCGCATCAAGGACAAAATGAACCGCAAAATCGACCTCAGCAACCTTGATGCCACCACACGTTATGAATTGCACACACGCATTGCATCAATGCCAAAGCACAACAAGGTTTGCCACGGCGACCTTGACCCCTCGAACATCATTATCACTCCCGAAGGAAAGCCATATATCATAGACTGGGCTCATGTTACACAGGGTAACGCAGCTGCCGATGCCGCAAGAACATATCTTCTCTTCCACCTTGCGGGTGACAAAGAAGGAGCAGAATTCTACCTCAACACCTTCTGCAAAAAGAGCGACACTGCAAAGCAGTATGTTCAGAAATGGATGCCCATTGTTGCAGCTTCGCAGTCTGTCAAAGGCAAGCCCGAGGAGCAGGAATTCCTTCACACCTGGGTAAATGTAGTTGAATACGAATAAAACAAAAAACAGCCTTTTCAGGCTGTTTTTGTTTTATTGATTTTACGAAGCAGATCTGCAAGCGGTATGATAAGAAACGATGCGGCAAAATTGCCGACAGCGTGAATAATATCAAAAGTAATTCCCGATGCTATCCATGCAAGCATCTTGCTTACAGAAAAGCTCTTCATGAACACAATTACATGAAATGGAGCATAAAGCGCGCCGAATAAAAGTCCAAACAGTGTGCATATCACTGTATAACATATCTGCCGCGGTACGCGTGAAAGTTTTTCAGATACCGCAAGTGTACAAAGCCAGCAAAGCGGAAATATGTATAGATACGGAACAAGCCACAGTCCGCCAAAGAACACCGCTTGAAGTACAATGTAAATTATAAACGGTATAATTCCCTTTTTGCGAAAAGCAACAGTGTACACCATAAGCAACATTGCAATAGGATGCACATTGGGGGCCCATTCAAATGCTATGTCACCGACAAACATCAGCGCACCAAGCATAGCAAATATAACAAGCTCACGCGTGGTGAGCCACTTTTTACTTTTCAACTCGGAACTCAACCTCGGTAACATCAGCGCAATTTACAAAGTCTGCGCCAACCATTGACTGCTCACCGTCTACATAAAGCCCCCACCAAGTCTGGTCTATGTCATAGTCTGCAGTAACTCCGCATACAGTCTTTACATAAATTCCGGTGGCGCTTTCCTCACCTGCTATAAGTCCCTCTGCCAAAAGTGCTTCGCCTACTGTAGCACAGGTTGTTTTGATCTCATGCTTCTCTGTGCTTCCGTCTGCAAATACTGCTGTGAATGTAAACGTGCATTCCTGTGCATCGGCAACATCTTTTTCACCACATCCAACCATAACCGCCGCCACAAGCAGTAAAAGTGTCAGAACAAGTGAAATGCGAATAAATAAACTTTGTTTCCTCATTTCTTTTTTCCTCACTAATTTTATTTCTGCGCTCTATCATATACGGCACTCGCGAAAGATAGATTCAACCTCAAGTATTCCGGCTTATCTTAACATGTGAAACGCCTTCTCGATTTCTCAATGACTGCTTACGCAAAGCACGTGTGGCAACGTGCCTGTTTCACAAAACAGATTTACGGCGGCGTGCCCGCTTGGGATTTACACCCAATTCCTCTCGATTTGCTGAAAACAGTATATCACCGTACGATAAAAATGTCAAATATCTTTATTTATTTGATTTTTTGTGGTATACTGAATAGGAAAAAACTTCTCGGAGGAACATATGAAAAGAATTGCAAGATTTGAAAAAGTTTCAAAAGAACAGTTCATTGGCGATTGGCTTGACACTTTCGGCGAGGATGGCTCTTCTGTTTACGACACCATTACATTGCCGCGTCGCGCAACAAAAGGCAGTGCAGGCTATGACATATGCACTCCGCGCGCTGTAACACTTGCCCCCGGAGAAACAGCAAAGATACCTACAGGCATCCGCGTTTTCATGGAAGAAGGCTGGGTTTTCAAAATATATCCGCGCAGTGGTCTTGGCTTCAAGTTCCGTTTGCAACTTAACAACACCGTGGGAATTATCGACAGTGACTATTACAACGCTTCAAATGAAGGACATATATTTATCAAAATAACAAACGACTCAAACGAGCAGAAAACCGTTTCGCTTGATGCCGGCGATGCTTTTGCGCAAGGCATTTTCGACGAATACGGCATAACCTTTGACGATGATGCTGACGGCATCCGTGAAGGCGGCTTCGGCTCAACGGGAAAGTAAAAACGAGGTAACTACAATGAAATTAACTGTACAAAAAAAATACGCCGAGCTTATTACTCGCGCAGGTGTAAACATTCAGAAAGGTGACGATGTTATTATCATGGCAGAGCTCGACCAGCCAAGATTTGTTGAGCTTGTTGTTGACGCATGCTACAAAGCAGGCGCAAGAAAAGTAACTGTAGAGTGGACACATCAGCCGCTTGAAAAGCTTCATGTACGCCATCGCTCACTTAAGACGCTCTCAACTGTTGAAGATTGGGAAGTAAAACGCTTTGAGCACTACATTGACCGTCTCCCCGCACGCATCTGGCTTGAAAGCTCAGATCCTGACGGACTTAACGGTATGAATTTTGAAAAATACGCAAAAGGCACTCAGGCAAGAAGCAAGATACTAAAGCCGCTCCGCGACCAGATGGAAAACAAGTACAAATGGTGCATCGCCGCTATCCCAGGTAAAAAGTGGGCAAAGAAACTCTTCCCCGACCTTCGTCCTGCCGCAGCGATGGAAAAACTGTGGGAATCAATACTCTATGCTTCACGCGCTGACGGCAACGATCCTATCCAGGCATGGAAAGATCACAACGTAAACATCAAGAGCCGTTGCGACTACCTCAACAACCTCGGCATTGAATCTCTACACTACACCGCAGATAACGGAACAGACTTTACAGTAGGGCTCATCCCCGAAGCACTCTTCTGCGGCGGCAGTGAGGATACACAGGGTAAGGGCGAAACATTCGAGCCGAACATCCCCTCCGAGGAAGTATTTACAAGCCCCATGAAAGGCAAGGCAGAGGGCATTGTTTACTCAACAAAACCCCTCTCCTACAACGGTCAGCTTATCGAAAACTTCTCTGTCCGCTTTGAGGGCGGCAAAGTTGTAGAAGTCAAAGCTGAAAAGAACGAAGACCTCCTCAAGACCATGATCAGCATGGACGAGGGAGCTGCCTACCTTGGCGAAGTTGCACTTGTACCCACATCCTCACCGATAAACAAGCTCGGCTTCCTCTTCTATAACACCCTTTTTGATGAAAATGCCGCTTGTCACCTTGCTCTCGGCAGAGGCTTTACTAACACCCTTCGTGACTATGACAAATACACATTTGAAGAACAAAAAGCAAAGGGCGTAAATGACTCTATCATTCACGAAGACTTTATGATTGGCTGTGACACCCTTGATATCGTTGCAACCACACGTGACGGAAAACAGGTTCAGATCTTCAAAAACGGCGAATGGGCATTTTAATAAAAAGAGACTGCTTTTGCAGTCTCTTTTTGTTTATCTCTTGATTTTACCTTCGATTTCAGAAAGGCCTTCGTTAAAGAACGACCAATCTTTGTACCAACGGAGATTCTCAAGTCTGAAAGCACACGGCCATGCAGGCAACCACTGTGAGGGGCTGAACGCAGGTACGCCGTAACGTCCCCAACGTGTGTGGAATACAGCCTCATCCTGTGAACCTGCAGGACGGAGACGTCCGTTAAGATACATCGTACCGTCGGAAATGCACTGGCAAGCATTACACCAGAACGCAATCGCTCTTTCTCTCCACTGCTTGAAGCCTGTAATTTCATAGAGCTTCAGGAAAGAAAGCACGTCACGGAGAGCGTACTGGTCCATCGCCTGATGAGGTGTGGAAACCGATGTAGAACCGAAGGTATCATAGCCCATCTTGGAGATAAGACAATCTTCGGGGTATTCAACAGTGTAGTACATCATCCATGTGCAGAGATACCATGCAATCTTCTCTGCTCTTTCTACATACTTCTTGTCACCGGTAATCTCATAAAGTGCAAGTGCATCGCGAAGAAGCGGCGAAGAAGATTCTTTGTCGATAGAATAGGTATCGAGTGCGCCTGCGGTAGTAAATCCGTCACGCTCAAGACCTGCATAATAGAAATCAAATGCCTTTACTGCGGCATCAAGATACTTTTTGTTACCGCTCTTTTTGTATGCAGTGAGAATCGGAAGAACGAGGAAGCATCCAATTGTTCCCTTCTTGGTACGAACAGTGCCGTCATCATTCCATGACTTTGCAAAACAGCCCTCTTCATCCTGACGCTCAATTGCAAAATCGCAAATACTGTAAGCGGTCTCAAGATACTCAGGCTTATCAATACCTGCCTTTTTAAGCAAATCATACGCTTCAAAGAAGCCGTCTGCTCCTGTACCGAGGTTACATGCATCATTTTGGAAAAGGATCATTCCGTTTTCATCGCGGCGGAACTTCTTACCCTTGAAGTTCTTATATGTCTCAAACATACACTCGCCGAGTTTGTAGCGGTTGAAGTCCTCATCGGTCAGTTTTTCAAAGTCAACGTATCTCCAGGGGTCATAGTCAATCTTTACACTGATATGTCCGGCATCTCTGTGACCGAACTTTATCCAGTTATCATGCGCCTTGATAGCTATATCAAGTTTTTCCTTATCGCCTGTTTCGAGATAGTCCCAAATATATGCATTAGCCATTGATGCACTCTGACCTACCCAGCCGAGCTCATAGCGATGAGCGGTCTTCTTGTATTCGTGGGAACCCGGATACCACTGCGCACCGACTGTAAAGCCGCTGAAGCCGTTTTCCTCTTCTTCATAGAGATAGCGGCAATATGCGATAGAAAGGCGGTAGAGCTCCTCTGCGCTCATGGGAGCCTTGATAGCATGGCCGTAGTAACGCCATGCAAAGTCAAGCAGGCTCTTGTAGCGATGACGTGTTCCGTCTGAAGGAACTGCAAGAATTATAGCCTCAAAGTCGCATCTTGGCTCCATTGTGCCCTGAAAAGGCTCGCCCCAGAAGTGACGCTGAAGTGTTCTCGGCTTTTCCTCCTCCAGGAAGATAACTACGTGAAGCTCACCCTCATCTACCTTGTAAAGAGAGCAAGCGTTATTGTCGTTCTCTTTAGCCATGAGTGCGATTGAGATATCGTTGTTTTCGCTGTATGTACAAGAGGGGATTGTTCCTCTGTGAGATGCCCAACTCCAAGGTGTTCCGTCAGTATCACGATCACCAAGATACTCTGCAAGAGAGCCCCAGCCGTTGCCATTATAGCTGATAGCGGGAACCATAGTAAAGGTAGGTTCGCCGATAAGCATCATTTCCATGCGCATATGGTCGGTGGGAACGTCTGTTTTTCTCATCCATTTCCATGCACCGCCCTCAATAGGTTCAAACGTATCGGTTGCACCGTCCATGCCAATTATCTTGGCATAGGGCTTACCGTCAATAGCTATGACATAACCGTTTTCGCTTTTGATTATCTCTGTCATGATTGTCCTCCTGATAAGATAATTCCTTATACTAAATTTAATAACACACACTTCCATTATAATATATATTTAAAAAATATCAACATTTTTAATTTTTTTGTTTGTTTTTTGTGAATATATGTTTTTTATAAAGAAAATTTCTTGCAAAGGTTGGCGCGCTGTGATATTATAAAATCAAGCATTTTACTATACTAAAGGAGATTTTCTATGCGTATCGAAACTAAATGTATCCAATCCGGCTATGAGCCTAAAAGCGGCGAGCCTCGCGTGCTTCCAATATATCAGAGCACAACCTATAAGTATGATTCCTCCGAGGATCTCGGAGCACTGTTTGACCTCAAGCTTGATGGCCATATGTATTCGAGAATCTCCAACCCTACCGTTGCGGCTGTTGAAGCAAAGCTTGCCGACCTTGAAGGCGGCGTAGGTGCGCTTTGCACATCCTCAGGTCAGGCGGCAAACTTTATCGCAATCACAAATATTGCCAAAGCAGGCGACAACTTTGTAAGCCTTGCAAGCATATACGGCGGTACTGTAAATCTCTTTGCTGTTACCATGAAAAAACTCGGCATTGAAGTTCGTTTTGTAACTCCCGATATGTCCGATGAGGAAATTGAAGCACGTTTCGATGACCGCACAAGAGCACTCTTTGGCGAAACAATTGCAAACCCCGCACTCACTGTGCTTGACATTGAACGCTTTGCGGGACTTGCGCATCGCAAGGGCGTGCCGCTGATGGTAGACAACACCTTTGCAACCCCTGTTCTCTGCCGCCCATTTGAGTTTGGCGCAGACATTGTTATTCATTCCACAACAAAGTATCTTGACGGTCATGCGGCGACTGTCGGCGGCGTTGTCATTGACAGCGGCAATTTCGACTGGTCAAAGGATGAAAAGTATCCCGAACTCACAACTCCCGACGAATCCTACCACGGGGTTGTTTACACAAGAGATTTCGGCAAGGCGGCTTATATCACCAAGGCGCGCGTGCAGATGATGCGTGACCTCGGCATGACTCCTGCACCGATGAATGCATATATTATGAACCTCGGCAGTGAAACACTTGCCCTCCGTATGGAGCGTCACAGTGAAAATGCGCTTGCAGTGGCAAAGATGCTCAAAAACCATCCCAAGGTTTCATTTGTAAGCTACCCCATGCTTGAGGGCGACAGCGAATATGCACTTGCAAAGAAATATCTCAAGGGTGCATCCGGCGTTATTGCTTTCGGTCTCAAGGAAGGACGCGAAGCGGCAACAAAGTTTATGGACAGCTTGAAGCTTGCAAAAATCGTTGTTCACGTTGCTGATGCACGTACTTGTGTGCTTCACCCCGCATCTACCACTCACCGCCAGCTCACAGACGAACAGCTCCGCGATGCAGGCGTTCTCCCCGAACTTGTAAGACTTTCTGTCGGCATTGAAAATGTCGAGGATATTATTGAAGACGTAGCACAGGCACTTGCCAACGCATAATACATTAAAAGAGAGGTATACACAATGCCTATCAAAATTCCAAACGCGCTCCCTGCGACAGAAACGCTTGAGAGCGAGAACATATTTGTTATCACAGAAACACGTGCGATAACCCAGGACATAAGACCGCTTAAGCTTCTTATATTAAATCTTATGCCCACCAAGATAACCACTGAAACACAGCTTGCAAGACTTCTCGGAAACACTCCGCTTCAGGTTGAAATGGAGCTTGTAAAAACCTCACACATTCCGAAGAACACTTCCGAGGAGCATATGCTTGCATTCTACAAGACCTTTGATGAGGTAAAGGACAAACGCTTTGACGGTATGGTTATCACAGGTGCTCCTGTCGAACATATGCCTTTTGAAGAGGTCGAGTACTGGGATGAACTCTGCGAGATAATGGAGTGGAGCAAGACCCACGTAACAAGCACATTCCATATCTGCTGGGGCGCACAGGCAGGACTCTACTATCACTACGGTATTAACAAGATTCCGCTTGATAAAAAGATGTTCGGCGTGTTCCGTCATAAGGTTGAGTATAAGCGCTCTATCCTTTTCCGCGGTTTTGACGATGAATTTTTAGTTCCCCATTCGCGCCATACATCCATTCGCCGCGAGGATATTGAAAAAGTACCTAAGTTGAGAATCCTTGCCTCATCCGAAGAGGCAGGCGTTTATGCAGTGATTGCCGACCACGGCAAGCAGATATTCATTACAGGTCACTCGGAATACGATGCAGACACTCTCAAAAAAGAGTATGTACGCGACAAAACTGCAGGACTTCCGATTGAAGTACCCGTCAACTACTTCCCAAATGATGACGATACAAAGGAGCCTATGGTAACATGGCGTTCCTCAGCAAATCTGCTTTACTCCAACTGGCTTAACTATTTTGTTTATCAGACTACACCTTACGATATCGAAGAAATTGGAAAATAAAAAAATCACGGAGAAAATTCTCCGTGATTTTTTTATTCGGTAAGTATATTAAACCATTTTGTACTTTCGATATCCCACTCACTGCCGGATATTGTAAATTCTTCGGCAGAAAGCACTTCGCCGCCAATCTCAACCGTTTCGTTATCTACATTGTAAAGCAGTTCTAAAGTTTTGACAAACTCGCCGTTTTTAAACTCAAATTTTCTATAGCTATACTCTCCGGCGCTCTCACGATTTGTTCCAAGAATCTGTCTGTTTTCCGCATCAATTACGGGATTTGGTATATCCTCAAAGCTTTCGCAAAGCGTGTACGTTTCATAATCGTCATTGCCGAGATATGCACGCACATTCACCGCTCCCTGCGCGCCGAAGCTGCCGAGTTTCAGACAAAGATCTTCAATGCCGTCAAAATTTACATCGGCAAACGTCAGAATATCTTTTGCCATCGGCGGATGCGCACCGTCTTCCTTGTCATATCTTATACGCTGACCGTCCGGAAGGTCGATTATATAGTAAAGCACCCAGTTGTCCGTATTTACATATTGCCTTGCTATATAATATGGGGAGTATGCATATAAGTCATTCAATCTTGTCCCCTCATCGGGTGTAAATGTGAGATGTTCATTTTCCCATACCTCAACGGGTGCCGCGAGTCTGTCTGCATAAAACAAGTACCAAAGTGCAACATCGTCAGTGCCTTTTTTGGCACGCACAAGAAAACCGAGCTCTCCGCTTCCGCCACCTGGACCGTCGGAAATAATTTCACCGTCGGTATATCCTGCAGGCAATGTGAGAGTGTATTTTGTATATGTATAGTCTTCTTTAAGCGGGCTGTTTTGCCACTTAACGTAGTAAGTAAGCCCCTTCTCATAAACGAAAAACTCCGGCTGTTTCATAATTGCGCTTGCGCTGACCAATGGCTCAGCATCGGGGAGCTTTAAAACTACCTCGCCACCCATGCACGGCTCCACTAAAAGCGAAGAGGTAATTACCACATCGCAAAGGTCATAGTCCACGCCGCCTATATAATCTCTGTACCCGATACGGCTTACTTTGAGGGCGCCATCATGATACGTATATTCATAGACAACATCGCCTAAAATCTCAGACATACTACATGCAAGGCTTCCTCTGAAATAGAGTTTGTTGCCGATTACACTATAGTCAAAAATGTCGCCAAAGCTAATATTGGTAAGATGCTCCTCGGGTGTCGCCAGTGTATCAAATGGATATGTTATATCGTCATACGCATCATCAAGGTAAATGTTATAGTAATCCTTGTACTTGTGGAAGTATGAACGCATACCCTTTGCGGTAATCGGATGCTCAACTACTATTCTTTCGCCGTTTTCTCGGGTAATTTTGATTTGTTCAACATAGCACTGAGTGCCATGACCAACAACCTTGACAGTGCAGGTTTCGTCATTGCCGTCACCGTCAAAATCCGCCTTGTATTCTACTGCGCCGAAGGAATAATTCTCAACGGAGGATGTTTTGTCTATGTCAAATTCCTTTGGTTGCTCTTTCTTTTTAACCGCAGTTTCCGCCGTTGCTATCCCTTCGGTAGTCACTTCAGCAGTGGTGTTTTCTTTGGTTGAAACAACCGCGGCTGTTTCAACCGTTGTTTCCGTGGTAGTATCCGAGGTTGCCGATTCGGTCACAATAGCCACCGCAGTACTTTCGGTTTCGCCGTTCACATTTTCGGACTTATCGATGCATGCCGCAAGAAAAAATACCATTGCCACAGCAAGTATCAAAACTCTTATTTTCATAGTGCACCTCCGGACCTTGATTCTTTACATTTTCAGTATACCATACATATATTTCTCTGTCTACACGCTACAGGAAACTGCCAAGTAAAATAATTATTTTTTGCAAGAATAAACAAATGATTATATAATCACTTTAAAATGCAAGCATTTTAAAGTGTAGAGGGGCGTACATTCGCATGTCGCTCACCGCGACTGCCCCTTCAAGGAGTAAAAAAGCCGGGGAACCCGTCTTTTTTACAAATTTTTAGGCTTCCCCTTGAGGGGAAGCTGTCAGCGTAGTTGACTGATGAGGTGTAGTCGCACCGCGGCGTTAATCGCGTAAACATTAATCTATCTTACTAAAACCTTTTAAAAAAAGATACAGGGAGAAGCTTTTACAAAAAAAGCTTCTCCCTGCATTTATACTATTTAACTGCGATAGTTTCAATCTCAACCTTTGCTCCCTTCGGGATAGCCGCAACCTGCACGCATGAACGTGCGGGATATGGCTCTGCAAAGAAGGAAGCATACACTTCGTTCACCTTTGCAAAATCGTTAAGGTCGGAGAGGAAAACAGAAGTCTTTACAACGTTCGCCATTGTAAGCCCTGCTTCAGCAAGAATATTTGTGATATTGGTAAGCACCTGCTTTGCCTGCTCCTCAACAGTTTCAGGCATTGTGCCGGTTGCAGGGTCTATCGGGATCTGTCCCGAAATGAAAAGCATATTGCCCGTATCAAGTGCCTGTGAATAAGGACCTATAGCTGCAGGAGCTTTATCTGTGTAAATTCTCTTAATCATTATATTTACCTCATTCTATAATCTGGAATCCTGCATTTTTAAGTGCAGTCTTTATCTCTGAAATATGCTCAAAGTCTCTTGTTTCCATACCTATATGTAAGATACAACTTGCAACCGCCATATTAGCATCAGAACGCTCATGGTGAACACTGACAACGTTACCGCCGCACTTAGAAATAATGGTACTTACGCCAAGAAGCTGACCGGGTTTATCCTCAAGTGCAATCTGGAGATTTGTTGTTCTGCCCGAGGTAACAAGACCTCTTGTAATAACTCGCGAGAGAATGTTAACATCAATATTACCACCTGAAACAAGGCAAACTACCTTTTTACCCTCAATGGGAAGCTTACCAAACATGGCAGCAGCTACGCTGACTGCACCGGCTCCCTCTGCAATAAGCTTCTGCTTTTCAATAAGGGCAAGAATAGCAGTTGCAATTTCGTCCTCGGTAACGGTGACAACATCGTCAACATACTTTTTATTCATCTCAAATGTGATGTCACCCGGATGCTTTACTGCGATACCGTCTGCAAATGTCGAAACCTTGGGGAGAGTAATCGCTTCTCCGCACTTGCGGCTCTCTACCATAGATGCGGCACGCTCTGCCTGAACGCCGTAAACCTTAACATTCGGATTTAACTGCTTTATAGCATATGCAACACCCGAAACAAGTCCGCCACCGCCGATGGGTACTATAACTGCGTCAACGTCCGGAAGCTGCTCTAAAATCTCAAGACCTATTGTGCCCTGACCTGCAATAACCTCGTCATCGTCAAACGGATGAATAAATGTTGCGCCTGTTTCATCACGAAGTTTCACCGCATGTGCATAAGCATCGTCATATGCACCGGGAACAAGTACCACCTCGGCGCCGAGAGCCTTTGTTGCCTCTACCTTGCTTATCGGTGCGCCGTCAGGCATACAGATAACGCTCTTAATGCCCATTTTTGTGGCTGCAAGCGCAACGCCCTGTGCATGGTTGCCTGCACTGCAAGCAACAATACCTGCCTTTTTCTGCTCATCTGTAAGCTGGCTTATCTTGTAATAAGCTCCTCTTAGTTTAAATGAGCCTGTTACCTGTAAATTCTCTGTTTTCAGGTAGACTTCGGACTTGCCCGAAAGCTTCTGCGAATAGATAAGGTCGGTCTTACGTGCAACCTCACGCAAAACAAATGCCGCCTGATATACCTTGTCAAGTGTCAACATGTAGTTTTGTCCTCACTTTTTCCTGTCATATAATCTATAAACTGTCTTGCAGCTCTGCCGCTGACTCCGCCGTGGCGGATTTCCCAGCGCTTTGCAAGAGCAACAAGTTCTTCGTCTTCTATGTTCAAATTCTCACGCTTTGCAAGCTCGCGAACTATGTTAAGATACTCGTCATATGCAGGTGACGAATAGTTTATCAGCACGCCGAATCTGCTTGAAAGCGAAAGTTTTTCCTCGACCGTGTCGGAGTGATGTATCTCGCCCTTGAATTCCATGTCATTGCGGTCATTCCACGTCTCTTTTATGAGGTGGCGGCGGTTTGACGTTGCATAAATGAGGATATTGTCGGGACGCTCCTCGACACCGCCCTCGATAACCGCCTTGAGGAACTTGTACTCTATTTCATGGTCCTCAAACGAAAGGTCATCTATGTAGATAATAAAACGGTAATTTCGGTTTTTAATAAGAGAAATTACTCTTGAAAGGTCACGGAACTGATGCTTGTATATCTCTATCATACGAAGTCCGTCTTCAAAATACTCATTGAGCACGGCTTTTATGCTTGTTGACTTACCTGTTCCGCTGTCGCCGTAAAGAAGTGCGTTGTTACCCTTGCCGCCTTTTGCAAAGGCTTCGGTATTCTCTGCGAGTTCTTTTTTCTGCGACTCATAGCCTACAATGTCCGAAAGGCGGACACTGCTTGCATTGTTTATCGGGCAGAATTCGAGGTCCTTTCCGCTGCCCTGTATGCGGAAAGCACGATTCATACCAAGCATACCTACACCGCATGTGCGATAGTGCTCGGTAACGAGGTCGAATACCTCATTTTCGTCTTTAGCGGCTGCGATTTTTTGACTGAGTGCTCTCACCCAACCGCTTACTGTCTTGTTGTAGATCTGCTCACGCTTTGCTATAGCATGGTAATTTGTAATTACAGAAAAACAATCAATTCCGAGTTCTTTTTCTATACTTGTAAAATCGTAGTGAAAAAGATTTTTAAAAATGCGGAAATCCTGTTTTGCAAGAATGTTTACGCTTCCGCCATCACTTGCTCCTTTTCGCTCGCAAGTGAGCGAAAAGGAGTTTTCATTAGTGATGAGCAAAAACGTGAGGTAGTTCTGCCAAAGATTTGTGTCAAAGCCGTAAGAGGTCGCAAGGTCAAGTATGCGCTTGACTTCGGTGTAAATCCCTCTTATTTTCGTGTCTTTGTCATCGTTTGATGCGATAATCCTTGCGAGATTTTCGAGTATACTGTCTCCGCCAAGGTCGCTGTATATCAATAGCTTTGATACTTCTTTTAGCATAAAAATGTCCTCTTATTTTACTGTTTGACGCCAATTAAACTTGTCTTCGAGCTTGCCTGTCTGAATACCAGTTACAGTGTCGTAAAGACGCTGGCTTACTTCGCCGATAGAGCCATCACCGATGGTCATTACGTCATCCTTGTAGCGAAGCTTGCCTACAGGGGAAATTACAGCCGCAGTGCCTGTGCCGAATACCTCTTCGAGCTTACCCGACTTCTGTGCCTCGATAAGCTCGTCAACAGAAATCTTTCTCTCGGAAACCTTGTAGCCCCAGTCGCGGCAGAGTGTAAGAACAGAGTCTCTTGTGATACCCGGGAGAATTGAGCCGTTGAGCATAGGTGTAACTATCTCGCCGTCAATCTTGAAGAAGATGTTCATTGCGCCTACTTCTTCGATATACTTTCTCTCAACGCCGTCAAGCCAGAGTACCTGAGAATAGCCCGCGTCATGCGCCTTAACCTGAGCTGCAAGAGACGCCGCATAGTTGCCGCCTGTCTTTGCAAAGCCCATGCCGCCCTTAACCGCTCTTACATAGTCATCCTCAATCCAGATGTCTACAGGCTCAAGGCCGCTTGCGTAATAAGCACCCGAAGGAGAAAGAATGATAATGAAAAGATAAGTCTTTGAGGGAGCAACGCCGAGAAAGTCATCGGTAGCAATGATGAAAGGGCGAACGTAGAGTGATGTGCCCTTCTCAGTAGGAACCCAGTCCTCATCGGTTTTAACAATAGCCTTTACTGCCTGCACAAAATCCTCTTCGGGAAGATTAGGGATGCAAAGGCGGTCGTTTGTAGCGTTGGTACGCTTTGCATTCATATCGGGACGGAAGAGGTATGTGTTGCCGTCATCGCCGCGATATGCCTTAAGTCCCTCAAACATTTCCTGACCGTAATGGAATACCATAGATGCAGGTGAAAACTCAAGGTTGCCAAAGGGTATGATTCTTGCATCGTGCCAGCCCTTACCCTCAGTGTAGTTCATAATGAACATGTGGTCGGTGAAAATCTTACCAAAGCCAAGAGGACCTGTCGGTTTAGCCTTAGGATTTTTAGTTTTTTCGATTTTAATATCGAGCATTTTTGTCATCCCTTTCAGATTCTGGATATAATCTCAGCGGTCATGCCTGTGCAACTTACGGGAGCCACGCCGCTGTCGCCAACGATGTCGGCGGTGCGAACACCTGCTTCAAGTGTTGCGTTAACAGCATTGTCTATAGCATCCGCTTCTTCGGTGAGACCGAAGGAATAACGGAGCATCATTGCCGCGGAAAGAATTGTAGCGATCGGATTTGCCTTGTTCTGACCTGCAATGTCGGGGGCAGAGCCGTGAATAGGCTCATAAAGACCGCACTTTGTGTCGCCGAGTGAGGAAGATGCAAGCAGACCGATGGAGCCCGTGATCTGCGAAGCCTCGTCGGAAAGAATATCGCCGAACATATTGGATGTTACAACAACGTCAAAACGCGACGGGTCGCGGACAAGCTGCATTGCCGCATTGTCAACGAGCATATCTGTGCACTCAACCTCAGGATATTCTTTGGCGATGCGATGCACAGTTTCTCTCCAGAGACGAGAAGTTTCAAGCACGTTTGCCTTGTCGATAGAAATAACGTTCTTACGGCGCTTCATAGCAGTTTCAAATGCAACGCGTGCGATTCTTTCAATCTCCATTACGCTGTAAGCCTCGGTGTCATATGCCTCGGGGCCGTACTTGCCATCGCGTCTGCCGCGCTCGCCGAAGTAGATACCGCCGGTGAGCTCACGCACGATAACGAGATCAAAGCCGTTTGCCACGATGTCGGGGCGGAGTGTACATGCACCTGCAAGCGCCGGATAAATCTTAGCGGGACGAAGGTTTGTGTAAAGTCCGAGTGCTGCTCTGAGTCCGAGCAATGCCTTCTCCGGGCGAACGTTGCCGGGGAGAGTGTCCCACTTAGGACCGCCTACCGCACCGAGCAATACGCTATCGCTGTTTTTGCAGCCCTCAACGGTAGCCGCAGGAAGAGGCTCGCCGGTTGCATCAATTGCACAGCCGCCTGCAAGATATTCTGTAAAGTTAAACTTGTGACCGTACTTTTCGCCGATAACCTTAAGCACTTCTACGGCGCCGTCAACGATTTCGGGACCGATCCCGTCACCTTTTACTAAAGCTATATTGAATTCCATTCTTACGCCTCCTGCTTTGCCTTAATATAAGGAAGAAGTCCGCCTGCTTCAATGATGCCATTAATAAATGCAGGGAAAGCGGTAGCCTGGAACTTCTCACCTGTGGTTTCGTCGGTGATAATACCTGTTGCAAAATCAACAGATACTTTGTCGCCTGCGTTAATCTTGTCAACCGCCTCAGGACATTCCAAAATCGGGAAGCCGATGTTGATAGCATTGCGGTAAAAAATACGTGCAAAGCTCTTTGCAATTACGCATGAAACTCCGCTTGCACGGATAGCGATAGGTGCATGCTCACGCGAGGAGCCGCAACCAAAGTTTGCACCGCCAACCATAATGTCGCCATTTTCAACGTTCTTAACGAAGTCGATGTCAATATCCTCCATGCAGTGCTTTGCAAGATCCTCGGGCGAAGGTGCATTGAGGTATCTTGCGGGGATAATTACGTCGGTGTCAACGTTGTCACCGTATTTAAAAACTCTTCCGTTTGCCATTTTTTAACCCTCCAAATCATCGGGATGAGCAAGGCATCCACGAACTGCCGAAGCTGCCGCGATAGCAGGGCTTGCAAGCACAACTTCGCTCTTTACATGACCCATTCTGCCGACGAAGTTACGGTTGGTAGTAGCAACTGCTCTCTCGCCTGCGCTCATAACGCCCATGTGACCGCCGAGACAAGGTCCGCATGTAGGTGTGGAAACTGCGCAGCCGGCGTTTATGAAAATCTCGGTGAGACCTTCCTTGATAGACTGCATGTAAACTTCCTGAGTTGCAGGGATAACGATACAGCGAACACCTTCTGCAACTGTTCTGCCCTTGAAGATCTCAGCAGCGGCACGAAGGTCGGAAATACGGCCGTTTGTGCAAGAGCCGATAACGCACTGATCAATGTGCATTCCCTTTACTTCATCAATAGTCTTTGTATTGGAAGGAAGATGAGGAAGCGCAACGGTAGGCTTAAGAGTTGAAAGATCAATAGTTACTTCGCTCTCATACTCTGCGTCAGCGTCAGCCTCAAATACCTTGATTTCTCTCTTGAAGCGGTCCTTGACATACTCCATAGTTTTTTCGTCTACAGGGAAAATGCCGTTCTTGCCGCCTGCTTCAATTGCCATGTTTGCAATGGTGAATCGGTCGTCCATGGAAAGCTCTGCGACACCCTCTCCGCTAAACTCAATTGACTTATAAAGCGCGCCGTCAACGCCGATAAGACCGATAAGGTGCAAGATAACGTCCTTACCGCTTACGTACTTCTGCATTTTACCGACAAGATTTACCTTGATAGCAGAAGGAACCTTGAACCAGTTCTCACCCGCCGCCATACCTGCCGCCATATCGGTTGAACCGACGCCGGTGGAGAATGCGCCGAGCGCACCGTATGTACAGGTGTGTGAGTCTGCACCGATAATGCAGTCGCCGGGGCCGACAAGACCTTTTTCGGGAAGAAGCGCATGCTCGATGCCTACGCATCCCACGTCATAAAGATGTGTGATGTTAAATCTCTTTGCAAACTCACGCGCGGTAGCGCAAAGCTCCGCGGACTTGATATCCTTGCAAGGGGTGTAGTGGTCGAGAACTATTGCAATTCTATCCTTGTCAAAAACTTTTGTAAATCCCGCATCATCAAAAACCTTGACTGCAACGGGGGTGGTAACGTCGTTACCGAGTACAAGATCAAGCTTAGCTTCAATGAGGTCGCCTGCCTTAACAGAGTCGAGACCTGCATGAGCCGCGAGGATCTTTTGCGTCATTGTCATTCCCATGGTTATACTCCTTGTGCGGCTTGCATTTTGTTAACCGCATTAATATATGCTTTAAGTGATGCCTCGATAATATCGGTCGAAAGTCCGCGACCTACATATGTCTTGCCGCCGGCTTTGAGTTTAACCGATACGTCACCGAGAGTGTCCTTACCCTCGGAGGTCGAGTTGATTGTGTAGAGCTCTAGAGTATGCTCTACAGGATTTACTATATTGTCGATTGCCTTGAACGAAGCATCAATAGGACCGTCGCCAAGCGAAACGCCCTCAAATTTTTCGTCACCCTTCTTAAGGCAAACTGTGCTTGTAGAGGTGGTAAAGTTTGAGGTATGCACATCGAACCAGTCGAGTGTGAATACATCCTTTTCATCTGCCTCTTCAACTGCCGCCTTATGAAGTACGATAGCTTCTATATCGGAATCGGTAATTGTCTTCTTTTTGTCGCAGAGTACCTTGAATTCCTCAAAGCAAGCGAGAAGTTCCTCAGATGTAAGAGTATATCCAAGCTCGCTGAGTCTTGTTTCAAATGCATGCTTGCCCGAATGCTTGCCGAGTACAATGTTGTTAGTATTAATACCAACAGCTTCGGGGGTAAGAATTTCATAGGTCTGCTTGTTTGCGAGCACACCGTGCTGGTGTATGCCCGACTCATGTAAAAACGCATTTTTACCTACAATAGGTTTATTTAGCGGAGCGTTCTGACCGATAATTGTATAAACCGCCTTGCTTGTACGGTAGATCTTTGTGGTATCAAGGCGTGTTGTAATACCCTTAAATACATCGGGGCGTGTACGCATAGCCATGACAACCTCTTCAAGCGAGGTGTTACCGGCTCTTTCACCGAGACCGTTTACGGTACACTCAATCTGTCTTGCACCGCCGAGTACGCCTGCAAGAGAGTTTGCAACTCCCATACCAAGGTCATTGTGGCAGTGAACGGAAAATTCCGCTTTATCAGAATTCGGCACATTATTTATAAGATACTCGATAAGCACACGCATCTCTTCAGGAGTTGTGTAGCCTACGGTATCAGGAATATTAATTACGGTTGCTCCGTTTTTAATTGCGACGTCAACCACACGAGCCAAAAACTCAGGCTCACTGCGTGTTGCATCCTCTGCAGAAAATTCAATATTAGAGCAGTACTTCTTTGCATAAGCAACCATTGCGGCTGTTCTTTCAAGCACCTGCTCAGGTGTCATACGGAGCTTGTACTCCATATGCACCGGAGATGTTGCGATAAACGTGTGAATACGCGGATCAGCGGCTACCTTCACCGCCTCCCATGCAGCGTCAATATCCTTTTCTACCGCACGCGCAAGAGACGCAACGGTGCAGTCCTTTACCGCCTTTGCAATTTCATTTACCGACTCAAAGTCGCCGGGAGAGGAAATTGCAAAGCCCGCCTCAATAATATCGACCTTCATCTTTTCAAGACAACGTGCAATTTCAATCTTTTCACGCAGATTCATGCTGCAGCCGGGAGACTGCTCGCCGTCACGAAGAGTTGTATCAAAAATTTTGACTTGATTGCTCATTTATACCTCCAGAACTGCGCCTCGGTCAGCAGAGGTCACAAGCTTTGCATAACGTGCAGCATAGCCCGTGGTCACCTTAGGTGCAGGGGCTACCCATTTTGCCTTTCTCTCAGCTAAAATCTCGTCTGCTACTTCAAGTGTAATCTTGCAGTTTGTAATGTCAATAGAAATTATGTCGCCCTCTTCTACAAGTGCAATAGGACCGCCTGCAGCAGCCTCAGGGCTTACGTGGCCGATTGCAGCACCTCTTGTAGCACCGCTGAAGCGTCCGTCGGTGATAAGCGCTACACTCTCACCAAGTCCCATTCCGCAGATTGCGGATGTAGGATTGAGCATTTCACGCATGCCGGGACCGCCTTTAGGACCTTCATAACGGATAACTACAACGTCACCGGCTTTGATGTTGCCCGCGTAGATAGAAGTGATCGCCTCTTCCTCTGAGTTGAACACTCTTGCAGGGCCCTTATGTTGCATCATTTCGGGTGCAACCGCCGACTGCTTTACAACACAGCCGTTGGGCGCAACATTGCCTTTAAGCACTGCGATGCCGCCAAAATCCGAAAAGGGATTGTCGATAGGACGTATTATCTCGGTGTTTCTGTTTACAACACCTTCGAGATTTTCCTCCATGGTCTTGCCTGTTACGGTCATTACCGATGTATCAAGCAAGTTTTTCTTTGTAAGTTCCTTCATAACGGCATAAACACCGCCTGCTCTCTCAAGATCCTCCATAAAGGTGTCGCCCGCAGGAGCAAGGTGACAAAGATTAGGTGTATTTTTGCTGATTTCGTTAGACATATCAAGGCTGATTTCAATGCCTGCCTCATGCGCAATTGCAGGAAGGTGAAGCATTGTATTCGTGGAACAGCCGAGAGCCATGTCAACAGTCTCTGCATTGTGGAAAGCCGCCCCGGTCATAATATCTCTGGGGCGGATATCCTTTTTAATAAGCTCCATTATCTGCATACCTGCATGCTTTGCAAGACGCAATCTTGCAGAAAGAGGCGCAGGAATGGTGCCGTTGCCCGAGAGTGCCATACCGATAGCCTCGGTAAGACAGTTCATCGAGTTTGCGGTGTACATACCCGAACAGGAACCGCACGAGGGGCAAGCGTTTTCTTCATAGTCACGCACGCCACACTCGTCGATATTACCTGCCTTATATGCGCCGACAGCCTCAAACATATGGCTGAGACATGTGCGGCGACCGTCTTCAAGATGACCGGCAAGCATAGGACCGCCCGAGCAGAAAATTGTCGGGATATTAAGCCTTGCTGCCGCCATAAGTAGTCCCGGAACGTTTTTGTCGCAGTTAGGAACCATTACAAGTCCGTCAAACTGATGTGCCATAACCATAGCTTCGGTAGAATCTGCGATAAGATCACGTGTAACAAGCGAATACTTCATACCTACGTGTCCCATTGCGATGCCGTCGCAAACCGCAATTGCGGGGAACATGATGGGAGTACCACCCGCAAGGCGCACACCCGCCTTTACAGCTTCGGTTATCTTGTCGAGGTGCATATGACCGGGAACTATCTCGTTATAAGACGAAACAATACCGACAATAGGTCTATTCAGCTCCTCCTCGGTAAGACCGAGTGCAAAAAGCAAACTTCTGTTAGGTGCACGCTCAATACCGTGCTTTATGTTTTCGGAATTCATAAAACAAAAACCTCCAAAGGACTTTAAAAACTATGTTTTAGTTAGATGCGGTATCCAAATCGGAATCGTTCTTCCAGAGCATCTGCTCGCGGAGCTGCTTACCAACGATTTCCATAGGATGCTTTGCAAGCTGCTCACGCTTGGAGTTGAAGAAGCAACGTCCGTTCTTGTTTTCGGCAATCCACTTGCCTGCAAATGTACCGTCCTGAATGTCGGAAAGAACTGCCTTCATGTTAGCCTTGGTCTGCTCGTAAGGAAGTACGCGGGGACCGGAAACATACTCACCGAACTCAGCGGTATCGGAAATGGAGTAGTTCATAGCCGCAACGCCGCCCTTGTTGATAAGGTCAATGATGAGCTTCATCTCATGGATGCACTCGAAATATGCATTTTCGGGCTCATAGCCTGCCTCAACGAGAGTCTCAAAGCCGCAACGCATAAGGTCAACAACGCCGCCGCAAAGAACTGCCTGCTCGCCGAAGAGGTCTGTCTCGGTCTCATCATGCATAGTGGTCTCCATAATACCTGCACGGGCGCCACCGATACCTGCGATGTATGCAAGTGCAATGTCGTATGCCTTGCCGGTAGCATTCTGCTCAACTGCTACGAGAGAGGGAACGCCCTTACCTGCAACGTATGTGCTACGAACGGTGTGACCGGGGCCCTTGGGTGCTGCCATGAATACGTCAACGTCAGCGGGAGGAACGATCTGCTTGTAGCGGATGTTAAAGCCGTGTGCAAACGCGATTGCCTTACCTGCGGTAAGGTTAGGCTCGATGTCCTTCTTGTACATGTCAGCCTGAGCTTCATCATTAATAAGAATCATGATGATGTCAGCTTTTACGGTTGCCTCAGCAACGGTCATTACGTTAAAGCCGTCCTTCTCAGCAACAGGCCAGGACTTACCGCCCTTGCGAAGACCTACGATTACGTCGCAGCCGCTGTCGCGGAGATTGAGTGCGTGTGCATGGCCCTGTGAGCCGTAGCCGATAATTGCGATAGTTTTTCCGTTAAGTTTGTTAAGGTCGCAATCCTTCTCATAATACATTTTTGCCATAGTTAAATTCTCCTTTTTCTTTTGTTTCATCATAAATTGTGTCTTGGCCTCGTTCAAGTGCTACAACGCCTGTTCTTACAAGCTCAAGCACCTCAAACTCTTCCAATAATTTTTGTATTGCATCAATTTTGCCCTCGTCGCCGATCATTGCGAGTGTAAGAGAGCCGATAGCCACATCAATGATGTTGGCTCTGAAAATATTTGCTATCTGAATTATCTCGTTTCTCTTTTCGCCTGTTGCGGCTCGCACCTTAAAGAGCACAAGCTCGCGTCTTATCGACTTTTCAGGGGTGAGCACCTTAATTGAATGTACGGGAAAAAGTTTGCCGAGCTGATTTGAAAGCAGTTTTATCTGGTCATCGTCGCCGAGAACCTCAATAGTGATACGGGAAACCAGCGGATCATCGGTTGTACCAACCGCAAGTGACTCAATATTGTATCCCTTTCTTGAAAAGAGGCGGGAAACCTGCGAAAGAACGCCGGCTTCATTATCAACGAGCACAGCAAGTGTCTGTCTTCTTACTTCGTTCATGTCCGCACCTCACTATACAATAAACTTGGTGATATGGCTGCCGCCGCCAACCATGGGACGAACCATTTCATCAGTATCAATAACGCAGTCAATAACATATCCGTGACCACTTTCAAGCGCATCCTTGATAGCATCGCGGAGTGCAGCCTCGGTAGAAACTCTTCTGCCCTTCAGACCGTATGCCTCTGCAAGCTTCACAAAGTCAGGACCGTGAGTAAGAGTTGTCTGTGAATAATGCTTATCATAGATAAGAGTCTGCCACTGACGAACCATGCCGAGTGTCTTGTTATTGAAAATAAAGGTGATTACGGGAATGTCATAATGTTCCTCTGTTGCAAGCTCGTTGCAATTCATTCGGAAAGAGCCGTCACCTGTAATATGTATAACGGTTTTTTCGGGATTTCCGACCTTGGCTCCGATAGCGGCGCCGAGACCAAAGCCCATCGTGCCAAATCCGCCGGATGTAAGAAGCTGACCGGGGTAATCAAAGTGAAAATGTTGAATTGCCCACATCTGATGCTGACCTACGTCGGTTGATACTATCGTATCCTGCGGACAAAGCTCCGCAATAGCGCTCAAAATCTGCTTAGGAGTAAGCAAATTGTCATACTCGTCATACTCGGTTTCGGTCGGGAATGAGAATACATATTCCTTCCACTCGTCGTGGTGCTGCTGAGTGATGCTCTTATTAAGGATAGAAAGCACACGCTTTGCATCTCCTACGATGTGATGCGTGGTCTTTACATTCTTGTTTATCTCGGCGCGGTCAATGTCAATATGAACTATCTTTGCCTGAGAAGCAAAGGACTCGGGATCGAGTGCAACTCTGTCAGAGAAGCGGCAGCCAACTGCGATCATAAGGTCACATTCGTTACATGCCATGTTTGATGCCTTTGTACCGTGCATACCAACCATACCGGTGGTAAGCGGATTTCTTCCTTTAAATCCGCCGCCGCCCATAAGGGTAATAGCTACAGGTGCGTCTATCTTTTCTGCAAACTCAGTGAACTCCTCCTGCGCGCGCCCGCGGACTACGCCGCCACCGCAGATGAGAAGCGGCTTTTTCGATGCCTTTATCATATCAATAAGGGTTCCGATGTCCTTCTCATCCGGTTTTGGAGGCTGGAAGTTCTGAGAAGAGCGCTGCATTAGCTCTTTGAGCGAGCCGTTTGAAAAATGCTCTTCTTTAGGCAGAGGTTCAAACTCTGCCTTATTTGCAGTTACGTTTTTTAGTATATCAATAAACACAGGACCGGGACGTCCGCTACGTGCAATTGCAAATGCTTCACGCACAACGTCGGCAAGCTTGTTTACATCTCTTACAAGATAGTTGCACTTTGTGATAGGCATTGTAATACCAGTTATATCAACCTCTTGAAATGAGTCTTTACCGATAAGGTTTTCACCAACGTTGCAGGAAATGAAAACTACAGGTGATGAGTCCATATGCGCGGTAGCGATACCTGTCACAAGGTTTGTCGCACCGGGACCCGAGGTCGCAAAGCATACGCCGACTTTACCTGTACTGCGCGCATAGCCGTCAGCCGCGTGTGCCGCGCCCTGCTCATGCGAGGTAAGCACGTGCTTTACCTTGTCACCGTACGAATAAAGCTCATCGTACACATTAAGTATGGTACCGCCGGGGTAGCCAAAGATGGTGTCAACACCCTGTTCGATAAGGCATTCCATCAAAATCTTTGCTCCGGTCATCTTCATAAACCGAAAATCCTCCTTGGATGGTAGTAGGTAATTAAAACAAAAACCTTATGAACTAAAAGTTTAGTCCATAAGGCTTGCATAATTATTGATATTCCAAGCGTTTATATCACGCCTGATAAAACTCAATTACTTAGCGGCTAAGGGCACAACTTTTAGCATTATCCTGTAAGCTTCTAAGGGCTAGCACAAGAATAATGCTGACGACAATTATGCTGTTATACGCATAAGCAAAATGCATGATATATACCTCTAAATCGTGCCTCTCGGCTGATTTTCTTCCATTATACTACTGTGCTAAAGTGTTGTCAATACCTATATTGCATTTTTTGCAAGATTTCAAACAAAAAATTGCATATTTTTTCACAGCATAAAAAAGTCACCCATAACGGGTGACTTTTTCATTTAACAATTATATCGGCTTTTTCTTTTATATTATGTGCTATATAATATTCTTCTTCAAGAGGTATCCAACGAGTGCGGAACATCTCTGCCATTTCCTCGCCATTCCTTGCAATGATGCGGCGCATCTGCTCTTCGGCATCAATATCAAAGAACACCTTAAGATCAGCATAATCTCCAAATGCCTTATGACAGCTATATGCTCCCTCAACTATTCTCCAAGGCAGATTTTCTACAACTCGGCTGCCGGCAAAATCCATTATTCCGCAATCAAAAATGCTGTATGAAAAGCTCTCACATTCAGAAAGTGCAGGTAATACCTCTTTGGCAAAACGTTCATAATGCACATTTCCACCTGGCTGGGCAAACCTGTCACAGCTACGCATCTCCGGCGGCAAAAAGAAATCATCCATATGAAGCACTGCCGCACCAAGAACCTTTGAAAGCATTTTTGCCGCTGTAGTCTTTCCCGAAGCAGCGCGCCCATCTATTGAAATAACACGCGCCCCATCCTTTTCCGGAAGTTTTGCCGCTTTCACAAGCACAGGTATAAGGCGCACAAAACGGCTGCAGACCACTCGGTATGCAGGTTTATATGCGGCGCGATACTCATCACTATGGTGAACGGCGCGCGCCCCTCCCTTTTTATACCCCTCAATATACTCTTTGCCAATTGACTTTTCAGCAATCTGCAAATACTCATCGAAACGATTGTCAGCATCATGTCTATTCTTTGCAGTAAATGCAAACATATTAAACAACCATTCCTGAGGCAATCCGTGATACTTCCATGCTGCGAGATTCACCCTGATGTATTCTTGTGAAATCTCCTCAAAAATCTCTGTATTCTGCGGCTCCACAGCACTGTATTCACTTATAAAATATTCTTTAGCGGCATTAACATCACCAAGCAGATGCTCGGCACCGTATGCAGCCTGATAACAAATTTTAACAACATCCTGCGGTTGCATTTCTGGATATCGCTCAAGATGCTTCGCAAGATATTTTTCAAAGCAATCTAATTTTTTCATGTTAAAAGTATATCATTGCAAGAATAAAAATGCAATAGGAATACCCAAAGGTGTCTACTTTTTTCGACACAAAAGTCTACTTATTTTTACAATTATCATTCAAAGGCGCAAATTTAGCCTTTTTCAAAGCAACAACTATGGCAGGAATAAAGATAAGCTGAACGATTATTCCCGGAAAAGATATGACAAAATGGCTTGTCGCCCACATCTGCAAAGTAATTGCACCGGGCATGAAAATAAGAGCCTTGACAATGCCTGCAACAACTCTGCCGCAAATCATTCCTACAACCAGGCTGATATAAAGTCCCGTTATGTATTTTTTTGTGTGAACAAAGCACATCATGATGCCGGTGACAAGACCGTACACCGCAAGCTCAACCATCATTGGCGGAAGATATCCCATAGGTGGCATTTGTGTAATGACACTTGAAAGTAGCGGACCTACAATGCCGCAAATAATACCGTATACAGGACCTAGCATAATGCCGCAAAGCAGCACCGGTATATGCATAGGGCAAAAAATGCTGCCGCCGTCGGGAATAGAATGAAATGCAAGCGGCAAAACAACACACAATGCCATGCACATAGCAGTAATAATAAGTTTTTTAGTATAATTCATAGTATTCATAATTAGAGTATATCACGGGAAATAACAAATTGCAATACATAGAAAAAAGCGGTTAAAAGATAAATTAATGTTTACGCGATTAACGCCGCGATGCGGCTACACCTCATCAGTCAGCTACGCTGACAGCTTCCCCTCAAGGGGAAGCCTAAAAATCTGTAAAAAAGATGGGTTCCCCGGCTTTTTTACTCCTTAAAGGGGCGGTCGCGGTGAGCGACATGCGAATGTACGCCCCTCTACACTTTAAAATGCTTGCATTTTAAAGTGATTATATAATCATTAATTTACATTACTCATCAAGCCTTTTTTCAAACAGAACTGCGGGTAATATTCCAAAATGCTCATAAATAGCAATAATAGCGCTCGCGCCAAGCCTTTGAGGAACTTCCCTATTCTCTTATATAAAAGGTTGTCCATTTCATTATCTTTGCTCATATTGCCCTACAACTTTCAGATGTATTTGCTTTTTTACACCTATTGGATGTAAAAGTCAATACAACTTTTAAATGTAATATAAAATAATTACATCATGCGACAGGAGAAATAACATGTACCGTATCAGAGAATTAAGAGAAGACAGAGATTTAAGCCAAGCGGAGATTGCCAAGGTTTTAAAAACCACTCAACAGCAATACAGCAAAATCGAAACAGGCAAATCCGATATTAGCGGAGAAAAACTTATTCTCCTTGCAAAATTTTACGGAGTTACAACCGATTATATCCTTGGAATGTAAAAAGGGACTGCAAGCAGTCCCTTTTTATTTTACTTTAAGTTGATAATTGATTCGTCCCACATTGCAGGAGCTTCGTAACCGAGAAGGTTTACGGTGGTTGCCGCTACGTTGGAAAGACCAAACTCGCCGGCATCTGCCTTTACGGTGTATGCATCCTTGTTGAAGTTATCGTAAATGATGCAGGGCACGCGGTTGAGAGTGTGAGAAGTCTTAGACTTTGGCTGACCGTCCTTTGAAAGCTTAAGCTCGCCCTTCTTGTCAAGCTCGTACATCTCGTCTGCGTTACCGTGGTCAGCGGTGATAATTGCAACGCCGTGGAGCTTGTCAACAACCTTGAGGATTCTTGCAAGCTGAAGATCAAGCGCTTCCATAGAGCACTGAGTTGCAACAAAGTTACCGGTGTGACCTACCATGTCGCCGTTGGGGAAGTTAACTCTGAGACACTGATACTTGCCGCTTTCAAGACACTCGATAAGCTTATCGGTAATCTCTGCGCACTTCATCCAGGGGCGCTGCTCGAAAGGAACAACGTCGGAAGGAATCTCGATATAGGTCTCAAGCTCGTCATTAAACTTGCCGCTCTTGTTGCCGTTCCAGAAATAGGTTACGTGACCGTACTTCTGTGTCTCGGAGATAGCAAGGATAGATACGCCGCTGTTTGTAAGGTACTCACCCATGGTATTGGTGATTTCGGGGGGATTTACGAGGTAGTTTGAAGGAATATGAAGGTCGCCGTCGTACTCAAGCATACCTGCGTAAATTACCTTGGGGTAACGAACGCGGTCAAAGTGAGTGAAGTCAGCATCGTCAAATGCCTTGGAAATCTCGATAGAACGGTCGCCGCGGAAGTTATAGAAAATCACGCTGTCGCCGTCATTGATTGTACCTACAGGCTCGCCGTTTTCAGCAATAACAAATGCGGGGAGGTCCTGGTCGATAACGCCGAGCTCTGCACGATAGGTTTCAACTGCTTCATGTGCGGATGCAAACTGTCTGCCCTCACCGAGAACGTGAGTTTTCCAGCCTGCCTCAACCATTGCCCAGTTAGCCTCGTAACGGTCCATGGTAATCTGCATACGTCCGCCGCCGCTTGCGATCTTTATGTCAAAGTTTGCATCGCGGAGGTCTGCGAGATAAGCCTCAAAGGGATCAATATAGTCGAATGCGCTGGTCTCGCCTACGTCACGTCCGTCAATAAGGATGTGAACGCGAACGCGTGCGATGCCCTCAGCCTTTGCCTGATTGATCATAGCCTTAAGGTGGTCGATATGAGAGTGAACGTTGCCGTCGGAGAAAAGACCGAGGAAATGAAGTGTAGAATTGTTTGCCTTAACGTTAGAGGTAAGCTTCTGCCAGGTCTCGCCTGCGAACATCTTGCCGCTCTCGATAGACTGAGATACAAGCTTTGCACCCTGTGCAAAAACCTGACCTGCGCCGAGCGCATTGTGACCTACCTCAGAGTTACCCATGTCGTCATCACCGGGGAGACCTACGGCTGTGCCGTGAGCCTTGAGCTTAACCATGGGATACTTTTCCATGAGCATGTCAAGAGTGGGAGTGTTTGCAGCAGCAACTGCATTTGCGCCGTTTGCCGCGGTAAGACCTACACCGTCCATAACAATGGTAAGTACAGGGCCCTCTACACCCTTGAAATTAGCCTTTGTGAGCTTTGTTTCCATTTATTTTTACTCCTTAAAATATTATTTCCTAATTTATTATTATATCAAAAACATAAACTTTTTCAATAGGTTTGTTAAAATTTTGATTTAGATAAAGAACTTACGTTCCATATCCTCGCGTGCCGGGCGACAAACCGCAAAGAAAATCAAAAGTCCGCCGACAAATGCAAGTCCGGCAAGCGGATAAAGCGACCAAAAAAGAACTCGCTCTATATTAAAAGTAAAGTTTATCAGAAACTCTATAAGCGGCATAAATGCGCCAAGTGCAACAAATGCACCCCCGAAAATGAACAGCGAGCCTTGCGGAACATATCTCATAAGCGTGACAACAACTGTCACAACAAGTCCGAGTATGCCTACAACAGGAAATGCAAGCGACATAAACCAGCCGCCGTCAGTGGCCAGGTTTATATATAAAAGATATAGACCAACCGTGACAAATCCACACGGCACAAATACAACCGGGCTTGGATTTTTAAACCAGAAAGGAAGCACAAAAAGCTCATAAGCAACTGTCAAAGCGCCGATAACATATCCGGACCATGTTGCTCCGCCGCCAAGACTGAAATCGCAGATAAGCGTAATGATTATCGCAAGCATAAACACCGCACTGACAGTGACAAGTACACCAAGTGGACTTATCTTTGTCAGCGGATACTGATTCTTGGGATAAAGAGGATCAACCTCGATAGAATCTATATCCGGATGATACGGCACTGTACCACACAACGGACATTTCTTTTCAGTATCTGCAAGTTTTACCCCACAGTTTATACAATACATATATTTCTCCTTTGAAAGAAAAATTAGAGTTTACGCGATTAACGCCACGATGCGGCTACACCTCATCAGTCAGCTACGCTGCCAGCTTCCCCTCAAGGGGAAGCCTAAAAATCTGTAAAAAAGACGGGTTCCCCGGCTTTTTTACTCCTTAAAGGGGCGGTCGCGGTGAGCGACATGCGAATGTACGCCCCTCTACACTTTAAAATGCAAGCATTTTAAAGTGATTATATAATCATTAATTTACCCTACTGTCTGTTGCTTTCTACCTCGATGGGGATTCCCATGTCGCGTAGAACCTCATGGAACTTTGCTTCAAGCGCGCTTTCACGGATATTGCGGATAAAGTTTATATAAAGCATATCTCCGTATGACAGCACACCGCAATTGTGAGGTCCTGTCGCCTGGGCGCCAAGAATAAAATCCATGCGCTCTATATACGGTTTCATCTCATTAGGAACAGTCACCGCGCCAAGATTTGAAAGACTAAGGCATGATTTCCGCTCGCCAACCGCATCAAACACCATACGCATAACGATATTCTTAAGCGGAAGCGGCACAAGCTTTATCGCAAGCGCGCTTTCACTACCGACATTTGTCGCTATCTTCATGCTCATCTGCTTTGCCGTGACATCAAGCCCCATATGGTGATGAATTATTTTGCAAATCTCATCAAACGAATACTCTCCGAGAGCAGGACGTATTTCAGGCGTGGTATAAAGCGCAAAATTGCGCAGCGTATTACTATTAAATATCTTTCGCAAATTTACAGGCAAAAGCACCTTTATCGCCTTGCGCTTTCTTATGCCAGGCACATTTTCAGCCTGCAGGGTCTGTAGCGCTTTCATCATCACGGCGCAAATAAACTCCGTAAGGCTCACACCATAGCTATGCGCTGCATCCAACATACTTTTCACAGGAATTTTAAAGCATGTCAGGTGCAAAAATCCTGCGCGCTCACGCGTGCCGCGATAATGCCATGCATCATTCTCGCGTCGACTGGCAGAAAGATTGCCTGAATTTTTAAGAAAACTATCCTCAACCTCTTCATCTTTCGGTTCTTCCAATCGTCCGAGAACACCGCACTCGGCTGGAACGGAAATTCTGTATTTCTGCTGCAAATACTCCGCAAGCAGAGTTTTAAGAAATATCATTGCGCCTGTTCCGTCAGTGAGCGAATGAAAAAACTCCATCGCAACCCGACGCTTGTATACCAGCACGCGGAATGCGCACTCTTTCATCTCGCGCTTTGACATTCTGAAAAGCGGATAACTGTTATCATCCATAACTTCGGGCGCTGAAGATATCTGCTCAAGATAGTACCAGAATACGCCGCGGCGAATTCTTGAAGCAATCGACGGGAAACGGCGAACTGTCACATCAAGTGCAGATTTAAGCGTTTCTCTGTCAACCTCTTCATTAAGAGTTGCCGAAAGGCGGAATACATTGCTCCAGTTCTGACGCATCGCGGCAGGATATATCTTTGCAGCATTATCAAGACGCATCCAGCGCAGTTTATTCTCCTCAGCCATATTTTTACTGAGGAACTGATTTATAAGAAAATAGTCATTCTCATTTTCACGCAAGTTGTAAAGAACATAAGCGTGCCAGCGTTCAGGTGACACTACAAGTTTGCTCTTTGCCCCTGCATCCAGAAGTTTATTGTGTATGAGCTGAGAATCGCTAAGCATTATCTCATCACCGCCGACAAAAATCAACGACGGCGGCATCCCCTGCATATCTCCGTATAGCGGAGATACAAGCGGATCTGTGCGATTGTATGTATAGTTACTTGCAAAATAATCAAGCATACGCAAAGTCATTGAAGGGTCGGCTTCCCTGTTTTTCTCATATGACTCGCCCGTTGCAGCAAGGTCTGTCCAAGGAGAAATCGCGATTATTCCGCAAGGCATATCCATGACAAGTTCTCGCAGCCTGAGGCACAGCGCATAGCAAAGTCCGCCTCCTGCACTTTCGCCGCAAAGCGTAATTCGCGATGGAGAATATCCCTTGGAAATAAGATAATTGTATGCCTCAAGCGAATCTTCAAGCGCTGCCGGATAACGGTGCTCAGGAGCAAGGCGATAAGCAGGGCAAAACACTCTTGTACCGCACATCATGGCGAGCGTTGCCGCAAAGCCCTTGGCATATTCAAGATCGCCCATGGTATATCCGCCGCCGTGTAGATAGAGTATAACACCGCCGCGGCGCTCATCCTTAGGCACAGCCCATGCGCCTGAAAAGTTCTCAAACTTATGCTCTTTTATAATGACATGATCTTTGCATTTCGAACTCATAAATGCGCCAATCTTGTTCTGACCGCGGCGCAAAGTTCTGAGTGAACAGTTTTTCAGCAACGGACTGAGCCTTGCCAAGTGCTTTTTAATTGTCTTTGCAGCAATTGCCATTCCGCCGCCTCCTTTTCCATATTCAGCTAATTATACCATAAAAACGCCGAGATTACAAACTATAACATAAAAAAGCACCCCAAAAAGGGTGCTTTTTATTAAGATCATTCGTTTCCGCTGAGCATCATACGGTCGTTTGCAAAGCCTTTACCAAACTTAGCAAGCAGATCGGGAACGGTGAGATTCTTTTTCTCCTCGCCGGCAACATCATAAATGATCTTACCATCCATCATCATGATAAGACGGTTGCCGTATGTGATAGCATCATTCATATTATGAGTGATCATCATAGTGGTAAGCCCACTCTCCTTGATTATCTTATCTGTTGCCTCAAGCACGAGTTTTGCAGTCTTAGGGTCAAGTGCCGCTGTATGCTCGTCAAGAAGCAAAAGCTTAGGCTCTTTAAGCGTTGCCATAAGCAGTGTAAGCACCTGTCGCTGACCGCCCGAAAGCAGACCGACCTTTGCAGTGATACGACTCTCGAGTCCAAGACCGAACTCGGAAAGCTTTTCTACATATGAAGCACGCTCTTTCTTTGTAATACCCCAACCAAGACCGCGGCGCTTTCCGCGACGAAGTGCAAGCGCAAGGTTCTCGTCAATGCCCATACTTGCAGCAGTACCAGTCATCGGGTCCTGGAACACGCGGCCAAGAAACTTTGCACGCTTATGCTCGGGATAGTGAGTGATGTCAACACCGTCAATGATAACTTGTCCGTCATCAACGGGAAGTGTACCAGAAACCATATTGAGCAATGTGGATTTGCCTGCGCCGTTACCGCCGATGATTGTTACAAAATCGCCGTCGTTAAGTGTAAGCGAAACATCGTCAAGCGCAATGCGCTCATTTACTGTACCGGGATAGAAGGTTTTGCAGATATTTTTAAGTTCCAGCATATCTTACGCCCCCTTCTTTTTCTTGTGAACTTTATTGCCTTTGAGATTCGGAGCCGAAAGGAATGCGGCAACGATCACAGCAGAAATAAGCTTCAGGAAGTTTGTATCAAGTCCGATGTTAATAACAACACGCTTGATAAGTGAATAAATGAGAGAGCCAATAACTACAAACGCAAGTTTAACTGCGAAGTTTGAGCCCTTTTTGAATATAGCACCGTGAAGTACCTCACCAATGACTACAGATGCAAGTCCGATAACGATAGCACCTGCGCCGAATGTAATATTGGAACCGCCGGTAAACTGAGCAAGAAGACCACCGGCAAGTGCTACAAAACCGTTTGAAAACATAAGTCCGAACACAGTTGCAAAATTGGTGTTGATACCCTGTGCACGCGCCATCTTTGAGTTTGCACCGGTTGCACGGAGTGAACATCCAAACTCTGTACCAAAGAACCAGTAAAGAAGCGCTATGATAGCGACAACAAAGATAAATCCAACAATTGCTGCGCCCTCTTTGTCTCGCGAAGAAACGATAAGCGGGAATTTGGATATGCTGGCATATGCGGTAGGCGACATCGGAATAGGAGCACGATTTGTGCCATCCTTTTCAAGATAAGCCTGTGCACCCATGATTATCATATTGATAGTATAAAGCGAAAACTGAGAAAGAATACCTGCAAGAATTGCCGGAATCTTTAAAACAGTATGGAAGAATCCGGTAAGGGCACCTGCCAGCATGCCGGCAATAAATGCTATAAACACAGCAACAAGCGGATTTACACCATATAAAATACAAACTGTAGTAACAGCACAACCTGTAACGATAGAACCGTCTACAGTAAGGTCTGCAACATCAAGTATCTTATATGTAATGTATACGCCGAGTGCAAAAATACCGTAAAACAAACCTTCAGCAGCTACGCCAGGAAGGCTGTTATACATCGAAATCAAGAATTCCATATTTACCTCATGATATACAAAAATTCATAAGGGGCATTTTGCCCCTTATGAACTCTTTATAAATTCAAATCAATTATTCAATAGGAGTAATGCCCATCTCAGCCATAACATCCTTGTTCTGGATGAGAGTAAGCTCGTCTGCAGTGAAGATCTTGATAGGCATCTCTGCAGGATTTGCGCCGTTTGCAAGGATCTCATATGCCATAAGACCAGCCTCATAACCTACGCTGTAGTAGTTAACACTGTAGGAAGCAACGCCGCCTGCAAGACACATGGACTCTTCGCCGCAGATAACTACCTTGCCTGCAGGAACAGCAGCATTCTTAACAACCTCCATATTAGCAGCAACGAGGTTGTCGGTGGGCTCATAGAAAACATCATTCTCAGCTACTGCAGTGTCGATAACAGCGATAAGCTCGTTTACATCAGCAACTGCATAACCGTTAACGGTGTAACCCTCAGCCTCGAAAACGCCCTTTGCTTCTTCAAACTGAAGCTTGGAGTTGTCCTCTGCGGAGCAGTATACAATACCAACATTCTTTGCATCAGGAGCAAATGTCTTAACAAGCTCCATCTGGTTGGTAACAGCGTTCATATCGGAAGCGCCGGTAACATTGCCGCCGGGAACATCATTGGAAGCAACGAGCTCAGAAGCAGCATAGTCGGTAACAGAAGTACCAACGATCGGGATATCAGCAGTAGCTTCTTTAGCAGCCTGAACTGCAGGAGTAGCGTTCGCCATAATAAGGTCTACCTTATTGGTTACGAACTTATCAACGATAGTGGAACAGGTCGCAACATCGCCGGAAGCGTTCTGATAGTCAAACTTTACGTTAGCCTCACCGAGCTTTTCAACAAGAGCTGCCTTGAAGCCTTCGGTAGCCTGATCGAGAGCATCGTGCTGAACAAGCTGAACGATACCGATATTGTAAACCTTGTTATCTACAACTTCACCAGTAGCAGGAGCATCGGTATTGGCAACATCATTGTTACCAGCTGTGGTTGTGGCGGGAGCGCCAGTGCATCCTACGCATGCAAGTACGAGGAGTGCTGTGAGAAGAATTGCTGTGAGTTTTTTCATTTTACTACACCTCTATGGAAATATTTCCCCCTGAATGTGGTCTGTGCACGGTCAGAAGTGAGAGCAAATAGTATTGCTATGCTTTACATTATAGTTCGTCACTTTACCGTTGTCAAGTGATAAACGATTATTTTCGCAACAAACTTCAAAAATATTCATTTTTCAATGTTAAAACTGAATATTTATACTACCATCACTCTTAGCATTCTTACAACATCTATCATATTTATAACACCGTCATTGTTCATATCCCAGACATCTTCTGTGCTGTGATTTATACAGCTTTTCAAGACAGACAAGACGTTGTATACTGAATATCCGCTCGGGAAAAAGGCTTTGGGATGGAAAGAGCCGTTTCCGTCGGGCGTGTATGCGTACATACCGATTGTACTTACTACCGAACCGCTTTCGTCAATATACGTACCGCCGCCGGTGCTGTCAACGGCTACAGAGCAAAACGCTTCGGAAACATCGCAAGCCGTGTCATAAGAAAGCGAAAGACGGCTGAAATATGAATTCTGCAAATTAAAGCTGTTTGCAAGATTACGGAAGCCCGTTTCCGAATCAAAAACGTCGCGTGTTGTGCAGTCTATCGGTATAACCGCCATATCGTCGGAAAAAGGTATTGCATTATAATAAGAACTTGAGGTTGCAATGTAATTCCATGCTCCGCGGAAAACATCGGTATTATACACCGGAGCACCGCTTTTGTCCTTTGTTACAAGTGCCTTTTCACCTGCCGTAGTTGTAACGCTTGCAGTATACGTAGAGCCGAATATGCACCATATATATGCTTTTTCTCCCGGTTGAAGAATGTTCTTGCCGCGCTTGGAAGAAAGGCGCATGACCTTTGTTATATCACCTGTCTCAAGAGCATCAAGGTCTTCCTGCGTTGTAGCACGTGCATACCATACGAGAATGTGTGAAAGGTCGATAGGCTCTGTACTTACATTCATTACGGTAAAGCCCTCAAGCACGTCGGAAAAGGGTGAGCGCTTTGCAACGTTTACAATAGCAAGGGGAGTCTCGGTCTTGTGGTATTCATCACAGGTCTGCCCCGTGCACTCGGAATATTTGAGGTCAGCAAGCAGCGGATAATGGTCGGATGCCGAGTAGCTTGTTTCTGTTATATACGGCAAGCACGCTGACACAGAAAAATCATTTCCGCTGACAAAAATATGATCGATAGGATATCCGCCTGTCTGTTCAATAGTAAGAGTTGTGTGAGAACTGGTATTAAACGCAGAGCCCACATAAGAAATATAATTCGTATCGGAAAGCTCGCTGGTAAGTACACGGTATGCCTGCTCGGTCTCTTCCGCATTAAAGTCTCCCAAAACTATAACAGGAATGTCACCGTAAGTATTCTGCATAGTTTTGATCTGTGCAAGAACCTCATTCGCATTTGACACACGCTGTGCGCATACTTCTTTGACTGTAAGACCGTAATCCGCCATATAAACAGCAAAATGCACATTTATTACTATATATCTCTGCGAATCGGTCAGATCCTCAAGCACGCAATAGCAAAGAGACTTTGTCCAGGATTCCTGATATTTTTCCACAAAGCGGCGTGCGCCTGCAGAACCCTCCACAAGCGTGAAACGGTCAGTATTATACAATATCGGAACGCAGTTTATAATGTTACTGTCATTGGGATCGTCAACAAGTTTATCAACTACAGATGCATAGCCGGTAGCCTTTATATCTGCAATAAGAGTATTAAATCCCTCTCTGCATTCCTGAAGGCCGAGCACATCCGGTGAAATGTCGCTGACGGTAGTCTTAATTGCATCAAATCTTGTTTCTTTATCTTCGCTATTTAGAATGTTGAATGTCATAACGCGAAAAGACGAATTTGTACTTGCTGCGGCAGAAAGCGACATAAGCATACACAAAACAGCCAGAGCCAGAACAGTCAATATTTTTTTCATATTATCCTCCATTTGCCGCAAAGCGGCGATAAAGTAAAAAGTACACTTAAACTCAAAAACGAATATTTATACTGCCATCGTTCTTAAAACTCTGATTACGTCAATCATGTTTTTATGCCCGTCTCCGTTCATATCCCAAATCTCGGCGTAATTACCGTTAATGCAGTTCTTAAGAGCGGAAAGCACATCGGCAACAGTAAAACCGCCGAACACGTATTTGCTCGCCATAAACTTTGGTTCTCCGCTTGGAACAAATGAATACATACCCATCGGGGAAACAACATTTCCTTCGCTATTAATATATGTTCCGTTGCCTGTGCCATCAAGGTCAACATAGCAAAAAGCATCATCAATGTCAATAGCATCGTCATATGAAACGTAAAGACGTGCATAATAAGCATTTGCCATATTAAAGCTGCTCTCAAGATAACGGAAGGTGCCGTCTGCGCTGAAAGTGTCACGTGTCGTACTGTCGAGAGGAATAACCTTAATATTGCTATCCAGAGGTTTCACATCATAATTTTTCTGTGTTGAGAGATATTCCCAAGCTTCACGGAAAGCATCAATATTATATACCGGCTTGCCGTCTTTGCCCTTTGATACAATAGCCTTTTCACCATCGGCAGTTGTAACTTTAACAGTATATGAAGAGTTAAAGAAGCACCAGATATATGCCTTTTCGCCGGGGGCAAGAATATTCTCGCCGCGTTTTTCGGAAAGACGCATTACTCTTGTTACATCACTTGCTGTAAGAGCATCAAGCCCCTCCTCAGTCTCAGAACGTCCGTACCACGCAAGAATGTGGGAAAGGTCAACAGGCTTTGTGCTGACATTCATAATGGTAAAGCCCTCAAGTGTATCATTAAAGGGAGTACGCTTTACCACATCGAGAACAACAATAGGCGCCTCTGCCACATGAGCCTCATCGCAGGTCTGTCCGCTGGTCTTTTCATATGTCAAATCTGCATAAACAGGAAAATGATCTGACGCACTTCTGCTGGTTGTTGTCATATAGGGCAAGCTATTTGTAACGGTAAAGCAATTACCGCTTACAAATACATGGTCAATGGGATAGCCGCCTGTCTGAAGTTCGGTAAGCGATGTATGCGATGAAGAAATGAAAGGTTCGCTTTTATCTGCGATATAAGCGGTATCGACAAGTTCCGAGATAAGCACTCTGTATGCCTTTTCAGGTTCGTCTGTATTAAAATCACCCATCGCAATTACAGGAATGTCGCCGTAAGTTTTCTGCATGGTTTCAATCTGTGCCAATACCTCATACGCATTGGAAACACGTTGCGCACGAACCTCATTTGCAGTTAGTCCGTAATCATCCGAATACACTGCAAAATGTACATTTATTACTATATATTTCTGTGATGTCACCTTGTCCGTGAGCACACAGTAGCATAGAGATTTTGTCCACGAATCGCCGTACTTTTCAACAAAACGGCGTGCGCCGGCAGAGCCCTCTACAAGTGTGAAACGGTCGGTATTATACAATATCGGCACACAGTTGATAATTGTACTGTCATTGGGGTCATCAACAAGCTTATCAACTACAGATGCATAACCGGTAGCTTTTACATCCGCAAGGAGAGTATTAAAACCTTCTCTGCACTCCTGAAAGCCGAGCAAATCGGGCGAAAGCTCGCTGATAGATGTCTTGATTGCATCAAAACGTGTTTCTTTATCTTCGCTGTTAAGAATATTGAAGGTCATCACGCGAAAAGACGGATTGCTGCTTGCTGCGGCAGATAAAGACATAAATATGCATAACGCCGCCAGAATCAGAAAAGACAGGATTTTTTTCACAAAGCCCTCCGGACATGATAAATTAAAAAAACAAAAAGTTACAACAAAAAAAGACCTACCATGTTCTTTTTTGTTGCAACTCCATATCTCTGCACATAAATATTACCATTATATATACATATTGTCAAGTTTTTTGTATGCTTTATATAAAACTTGCAGTTAGGAATGCATCGATAAAGCGCGCTTTACACCGATTTATCATTATTGACTAAGCTTTCAAAATGTGCTAAAATTATAAGGATAATGATTTTTCGGAGGACAGCTATGACAAGCTACGAAAAAATAAATATACGCGGAGTCAACTTTTTAAACGTAACTCCTGATGAAGCGGCAAAAGTCGGCGAAGAGATGCTTCGCGGTGACAAGGTTTGCACTGTATTTACACCCAATGCTGAGATAGTTCAGCTCTGTATAGAACAAAATGAATATTATGATCTCTACAACAACGGCGACATGGTTGTTGCAGACGGTGCCGGCGTTGTAAAAGCAGCAAAAATACTTGGCACTCCTGTCAAAGGCAAGGTTGCAGGCGTTGAACTTGGCGAAAAGATGCTTGAATACTGTGCAAAGAGCGGTGACGGAGTGTTCTTTGTCGGAGCCAAGCCCGGTGTTGCTGAGCTTGCCGCAAAAAACATGACAGAAAAATATCCCGGCCTTAACGTAGTCGGCGTAAATGACGGCTATTTTAAAAAGGAAGGCGAAGAAACCGATGCTGTAATTGCAAAGATAAATGAGAGCGGTGCAAAACTCCTCTTTGTCTGCCTCGGTGTTCCGGTACAGGAAAAATGGATAACCGACAACAAGGACAAGCTTACCACAGCTCGCATGTGTATGTGCCTTGGCGGAAGTCTTGACGTATATGCCGGAACTGTAAAACGCGCACCTAAAATTTTCATCAAACTTTCCTGCGAGTGGCTTTACAGACTTATCAAAGAACCTAAGCGCATCGGCAGAATGATGAAGTTGCCCAAGTTCCTTTTTGGCACCTATGCGGCAAAGTTTAAAAACAAAAAATAAACTGTATAATTTTCATAAAAACTATACATACCTATCAAAACTATGTTAGTATTTTAACAAATTTGAGATTTTTTTTAAGGAAATACTTGTATATTTCAAAATTTGTGGTAAAATAGATAAGGATATGTGGGTATACATATTCAAAAGTTAGTTTTCAAAATTTTTTATATATTCGGAGGACTTTAAAAATGGCAGTAAAAGTTGCTATTAACGGTTTCGGCAGAATCGGTCGTCTTGCTTTCAGACAGATGTTCGGCGCAGAGGGTTATGAGGTAGTTGCAATCAACGACCTTACCAAGCCTTCCATGCTCGCACACCTTCTTAAGTACGACACCGCACAGAAGGGTTATTGTGGTACTATCGGTGAGAATCTCCACACCGTAGCTTCTGATGACGAAGCAGGCACCATCACAGTAGACGGCAAGACTCTCAAGATCTACGCAGAGAAGGACGCTAAGGATCTTCCTTGGGGCGAGCTCGATGTAGACGTTGTTCTTGAGTGCACTGGTTTCTACTGCTCCAAGGAAAAGTCTCAGGCTCACATCGACGCAGGCGCAAAGAAGGTTGTTATCTCTGCTCCCGCAGGCAACGATCTTCCCACCGTTGTTTACAGCGTAAATGAAAATGTTCTCACTGCTGGTGACAACATCATCTCCGCAGCTTCTTGTACCACCAACTGCCTTGCTCCTATGGCTAAGGCTCTCAACGACTATGCTCCTATCCAGACCGGTTACATGACCACTGTTCATGCATACACCGGCGACCAGATGATTCTTGACGGTCCTCACAGAAAGGGTGACCTCCGCCGTGCACGTGCGGGCGCACAGAACATCGTTCCTAACTCCACCGGTGCTGCAAAGGCAATCGGTCTTGTTATCCCCGAGCTCAACGGCAAGCTTCAGGGTTCTGCTCAGCGTGTTCCTGTTGCTACCGGTTCTTGCACCATGCTTGATGCAGTAGTTAAGGGCAAGGATGTTACCGAGGCAGGCATCAACGCAGCTATGAAGGCAGCAGCTTCTGCTTCTTACGGCTACAATGAAGAGCAGATCGTTTCTTCTGACATCATCGGCATGACCTACGGTTCTCTCTTCGATGCAACTCAGACCAAGGTTATCAAGATCGATGATGACACCTACCAGGTACATGTTGTTTCTTGGTACGACAACGAGAACTCCTACACCAGCCAGATGGTTCGTACTATCAAGTACTTCGCTGAAAGAGTTTAATCTTAATATCAATAAAAACCTCCGCTTTGCGGAGGTTTTTTGTTTTTACTGTTTGTAGATTACAATTCGCGTTACTAAACTTTAATTTATATTGGCAATTATAACTATTTTATGTTATACTATAAAAGATGGAGGTGAGAAATGTGCACATAGCGGTTATAACCGAATACAATCCCTTTCATATGGGACATGAGTATCAGCTCTCCGAGCTTCGCAAATGCTTTCCGGATGCATGCATAACCGCGATAATGGGCGGCATATTCTCACAGCGTGGCGAACCTTATATCACAACTCCGTATATCCGAGCAGAAGCGGCGCTCATATGTGGTGCCGACCTTGTGCTTGAACTTCCATTTCCGTTTTCATGCGCGCCTGCAAGCATTTTTGCACGTGCTGGAGTTGAAATTGCAGCCAAAATCGGTGCAGATATACTTGCCTTTGGAAGCGAGTGTGGCGACATTGATAAGCTGAAAACGACATTAAAAAGGCTTGAAAGTGACGAGCTTAAAGCTATCGCCAACGGCAAAGAGAATTCTCATTTAAGCAAAACGCGCGCATATGCAAAAGCCTACTACGAGCTATATGGTGAAGAAGTGTCTGACAAACCCAATGACATACTTGCACTTGAATATCTGCGCTCCATAAACCAAGGGAATTACAGAATTGAACCTTTAACAATAAAGCGCCTTGGCGACTTCAAAAGTGGCGATAACGGCTATGCATCGGCAACATCCATAAGAAAAGATTTCTCTGACATCGGTATTAACGCACTTTCCGGCAAAGTTCCTGCCTCTGCAGAAAACATCTATAAAAGCAATCTTTTCGGAACAGATATCGAAAAGCTTTCAAGCGCAGTGCTGCTTCGCCTTTTAAGCTCCGAAGACGACATCGCTTTTTCGGGCGGCGGACTTCTCAATCATATAAAAGCGGCCGCACAAAGTGCCATGAGTATATCCGACTTAAAAATCAACGCCGCAACAAAAAGATACACCGATGCTGAGATATCTCGCTGTATTTTGTATGCGCTGTTGAATGTAAAACGAGATGATATGGATGCACCCGTAAACTACACACGCCTGTTTGCCGCCTCGGCACGCGGCCGCGACATACTGAACAGAAAGCTTGATATAGAAATAATAACCAAGCCATCCGCAACCCACTCCCTCTCCGACATGGCAAAACAACAATACGAAAGAACCTTTGCGGCAGAGCGCGCGTTTGCACTCTGCCTTAACGGAAAATATGAGCATCTTAAACAAACGCCGAAAGTAACATGACAGAACATATATTAAAATACACGCTAATTTATCTTATTGCGGTGAATATTATCTCTGCAATAATTGTTATATACGACAAACACATAAGCAAACTTCCACGCGGCAGTATCCGGCGGATTGCTGAAAAAACATTTGTACAGCTTTCTCTCCTTGGCGGTGGAATAGGAACTCTATTCACCATGCTGATGATACGTCACAAGACAAAATCACATGACGGACTACTTTTAAAAATTGCAGGATGTATGTTTTTATGGATCGCACTGCTGTGCGCCGCAGTTTATTTTAATTAACGGAGGCAAACGATGAAATTAAAAAGACTTTCAACTATACTTGTTCTCTTAGTCATTGCTGTACTCATAACAGTAGCAGCAAACGCTGCCGAGACCTTTGCTCCCGGTTCTTCTGCTGCGTACTTCGTTGACAACTCGAACGGAAAGGATACAAATGCAGGCACTTCTGCGTCCGCTCCGCTAAAAACTCTCGGCAAAGCAAACGCCTATCTCCGTGAGATAGGCGGCGGTACTATAGTCATCTGCGGCGAGGTTGCAATTTCATCAGCATTTGCTCCTGCCGATGTTGGCGGTGCCGTTACATATACGTCTGTGTGGAACAGCGTTGACTATCGCTCGACAAACGGTGCCAAACTCGTTATCGGAGCCAGCATGGCATTTAGTAACGATACATATTTCAAAAACATCAACCTCTCGATAACCGCTTCAACTCTTATATTCTCCGGCCGTTGCAACAACTTCGGCTTTGGCAGCGGAGTAACCGTCACAAACGACTCCGTACTCTCAAGCTTTACATATCCCACCATCATCGGCGGTTGGAACAATCCCGGAACGCTCGACGGATCTTCCAATTCTAACAACTATTCCGTTCATGTATACAGTGGCACATGGAACTCTGTATCCGCAGGACACAGACGTACCTCTGAATCAAATCCCGTATCCAGCCTCAGAGGTGACATCGCGCTTATCATCAAGGGCGGTACATTCAAAGACAATGTTTACGGCACCGGCATGAACATTCATACAGGCAGATTCTACATGGGCATATCCGGCGGTACATTTGAAAGCGCAGTTTGTCCGATCAAGCGTCTTGGAACAATAGGCTCTAGCGCAGAATGCTCAGTGCTTGAATATACCGCAGACGTACTTGTCCGCATAAGCGGCGGTACCTTCAAAGGCCGTTTCCGCCTTGCGGAAAACACTATTGCCACCACTGCCCTTACCTATCCGCCTAAAGGCGATGCAACCGTTGTTGTAACAGGCGGTACATTCGGCTCTGACTTTGTAGGCTACGGTGTAATGGGAAGTGTGCTTCTCAAATACAAAGAAAGCGTACTTTCTGCAGATAAGATAAAAGGTTTTCCCGTATTTAAAACAGGCTCTCAGGCAATGTCAAGTGCCGCTACAGAGGAAGCAAGATTTACAAATCCAATCGGCGATAAATCAGACCCATACGTAATAGAAAAGGACGGCATTTATTACTACTGCTTCGCTTCCAGCGAAACTGTAAACGGTACGGCTTACGCCGCAGTAAAGGTTGCCGCACACGGAAGCGTTGCATTTGGCGAACTGTCTGCTCAGATGCGTAGCGTTTTCAACGCATCCGAAACAAGCATTTCAAATGCAAAACACGAATATTGGGCACCTGAGCTTCATTATTTCGATGCAGCAACAGTCGGCGCTGCTAATGCCGGCTGGTACATCTATGTTGCTGCCGATAACGGTGATAACTACAATCACCGTATGTACGTGCTTCGCGCTACCGATCCTGAAAATCCTCTTTCCGACTATAAAATGGTTGGAAAAATAACCGACTCTACCAACAAGTGGGCAATTGACGGTACAGTTCTCCAGCACAGTGGCAAACTCTATTTTGTATGGTCAGGTTGGGCTGGCGATACAAATGTTGCGCAGAACATCTATATCGCGCAGATGTCAAACCCATGGACTATTTCAAGCTCCCGCGTGCTTCTCTCCCAACCCGAATATTCTTGGGAAACACATGGAAATCCTGACGTAAATGAAGGTCCACAGATAATCCAGTATGGCGGCTCAACACATATCGTATACTCGGCAAGCGGCTCATGGGATCAGTATTACTGCTACGGCGTTCTCACTCTCACAGGCTCAAATCCCTTGAATGCTTCGCATTGGTACAAGGCGACCTCTGCAAAATTCTCCTCGGGCAATGGGATGTACGGTCCCGGTCACGGCTCATTTGTCAAGGATTCTACAGGCGATTGGTGGATGATATACCATGCAAACGCTTCACTTAACGTTCCAAGCGATTCCACATGGTGGGCAGAAAGAAACGTTTACGCAAAGAAATTCTCGTTTACCACAACTACACTTAACGGCGTTTCGGTAAAATATCCTTCCTTCGGAACACCTGCAGGTGCAACAAGCACTCAGTATATTGATGTACGCACCGCCGACTATCATGTAAGCGGCGACCATCTCTATTCGCCACTAATGAAAACCACCTCAGGTACTTCTGCAAGTCTGACCAAGACCTGCTATATCTGCAAAGCAACAACTACAGTTTGTACGGTTGATGTTCCCACCGTAGCAGCTGCTGTAAACCCAAGCGGCGGAATAAATGTGACCGTTACACCCACTGTTTCGGGCGCAAGCGGATATATCATCTACCGCAGCACAAGTGAAAACGGCTCATATTCACAGATAGGAACAACCACAAGCAAAACCTACACAGACACTACAGCAAAAGTCGGAACTACCTATTATTATAAGGTAAAGCAGTATGTATCCAATGCATACGGAAGCGATGCAACCTATGGCAGACTTGTAAGCTCGGCTTCTGCTGCAACCGCAGGCGTTTCAGCAGTTCCTGCTCGTGTTTCGTTTTCGATGTATTATGACGGCGAGATAGTCAAGCTTTCATGGACCGCGCGCGACACAGCAGAAAAGTACAGAATTTTCCGCAGAGTGGCAGGCGAATCCGAATGGGAAGAAACCATTCGCATGACTGCAGAAAACTCATATATTGACAGCACCGTCTCACCAAATACAACATATGAATACTCAGTACAGGATTGGACTCTGGTTAACGGCACATACTACTACAGCCAGGTAGGTCCCGCCATAAAGACCATAACAACAACTCTTTACGCTGCTCCTACCGTTACTGCAAAAAATACTGCAGACGGTATCAGCCTTACTTCCTCAACGGTAAGCGGCGCAAGTGCTTATAAATTCTACCGTTCAACCGACGGTAAAAACTTTACGGTACTTGCAAAAACCGACTCTACTACATATGTTGACGAAACAGCAGTTGCAGATACAACCTACTACTATCGCACACGTGCTTACACCTCTGCAGACGGCATTACCGTATACACTCCTGTTTCCGAAAATGCTACAGTTATAAAGCTTGACGTAATCACTCCCCTTATTACATATGAAGGAGCAGAAATAAAGTTATCATGGAGTGCTGTTCCCACCGCTGCAAAATACAGAATATTCAAGCGTGTGGCAGGTACATCCGACTGGGGTGATACATTGACTATGACAGAAGGTACGTCATATTCTGACACCGACGTTACCGGCGGCACTACATATGAATATGCGGTTCAAGCCTGGGCAGTTCTCGGCAACGAATATTGCTACGGTCCGCTTAAAGTATGTACCTTTACTACAAAGAAACTCGATACACCGACATTAACCGCTACAAATACAGCTGCAGGCATCAGCATTACAACAACAGCGATAAGCGATGCAGAGGGCTACAAATTCTACCGTTCTACCGACGGTGTAACGTTTACACAAATTGCAAAGACTACAGAAACGACCTATGAAGACACAACCGCGGTAGCTAACAAAACCTACTATTACCGCGCACGTGCTTACACCTCACAAGGCGGAGCAAACTACAGCCCGCTTTCTGAAAGCGTAGGCATGATAAAGCTTTCTCCTATTTCGGTTTCATTCTACTATGACGGCGAAATTTTAAAGCTTTCATGGGATGCAAGTGCCACTGCTACAAAATATCGCATATTCAAGCGAGTAGCAGGCGCCTCTGATTGGGGAGACAGTCTTATAATGTCATCCACCAACTTCTATATTGACACAGATGTAACGGCAAATACCACATATGAGTATGCAGTTCAGGACTGGTCACCGCTTGGAGATAAATTCTGCTATGGCACGCTTAAGCTCCATACGGTAACGACCTCTGATCCTGACGCTCCCACACTCAGTGTCACTAACAATAACGGCTATGCACTGAAAATAACCAAGGTTAATGACGCGACAGGTTACATTTTCTACCGTTCGGCAGACGGTAAAAACTTCACTCAGATAGCAAAAACTACTTCCAACACCTACACAGACACCACCGCAGTAATCGGATATACATACTACTATCGCGCGCACGCATATTTCCAGAGCGGTAATACCGTAAATAACGGTGCATACTCAAATACCGTACAGATAAATGACTATGTATATCAGGAAAATTCAAGCGGTACACTTTACGATGCGATAAAAGCAAGAAACGATAGCACAAAATTCACACTTCTTGAAAAGCAAAGCGAATGTGGAAAAGAAGTTGTTCTTCACTACGCTTCGGGAGAACTGCCTGCCGGTGAGTACGTCTACGGTGTATACGGCGATTACATCACGCTTGGTGCGAAGGTAAGCACAGATGAGCAAGAGAATTATGTTATAACGCTTCCCCATGCAAACGCAGATGCAATAATATTTGCAGATACTCCAATCGTCACCTACGGTGACGCAAACAACGACGGAAACATCTCGCTTATTGATGCTGTCAAGATTATCAAGTACTGCGTTAACATCGAAGATCCTCAGCTCGACATTGCCGCATCCGATACAAACGGCGATATTACAACAAATATCTATGACGTTCTTTCAATCATAGATGCTATACTGAATTAAAAAAAGATGAACCGAGTTTCTCGGTTCATCTTTTTTGTTTAATAACATGCATTGACATGAAAGTCATTTTTTGTTACCATTATTATGTAAATCTTTATTACGAGGTATTCTTTATGAACTTCAAAAAGCTTTTAGCCATGCTTGCGCTTGTATTGTGCGTAATTACGCTCACAGTATCTGTTTGTGCACAAGAAAGCTTTACCCCGGGCACCGATGCAGTTTACTTTGTAGACAATGCAAACGGTAAGGATACAAATGCCGGTACAAGTGCAAATGCTGCGCTCAAAACTCTCGGCAAAGCCAACGCTTACTTGCGTGAAGTAGGCGGCGGTACAATTGTTATTTCAGGTGAAGTAGCAATTTCAAGTTCGTTTTCACCTGCCGACGTTGGTGGCGCGGTTATATACACCTCTGTTTATAATGGTGTTGACTACCGTGAAAGCGGTGCTTCTCTCAATATCAGCAACAATATAGCATTCAACAATGACACCTATTTTGAAAATATCACTCTGGAGATCTCTGTCTCCGGCATTGCTATTTCAGGCAGAACCAACGACCTCGGCTTTGGCTACGGGGTAAGCACTGTTGACGTAAGCGGTCTTGACACCTTCAACTACCCCGTTATCATCGGTGGCTGGAACAACCCCGGCACTCTGGCTGGCTCTTCCTCTGCTAATGACTATGCTGTTCATGTCTACAGCGGTAACTGGTACGGAATTTATGGCGGTCACCGCCGCACATCCGCATCAAACCCTGTATCAGACCTCAGCGGCGATGTTTCTGTGGTTGTAAAAGGCGGTACATTCCAGAACTATATATCTGCAACAGGTATGAATGTTCATAGCGGTAGAGTTTATCTTGAAATTTCGGGCGGTACCTTTAACGGTGCTATTGTACCTATCCGCCGTCTCGGCACAATGCCCACCGATGCCGCCGCTATCACCGACGCAGAATTTACAGCAGACCTGCTGGTTCGCATCAGCGGCGGTACATTCAACGGTCGTTTCCGCCTTGCGGAAAGCACTGTTGAAACTACAGCACTTACCAAACTGCCCCTCGGTGATGCAACTGTAGTTGTAACCGGCGGCAAATATAACTACGAAGACTTTGTAGGATACGGTGTTGTCGGCAGCGTGCTTCTCAAGTACAAGCCCTCCGTTCTTGCAAATACAACTATTAAAGGCTTCCCTGTAAAGTCTGAGATAACTACCACTTCTGCAAAGGACGAGGAAACAGGCTCGTTTGCAAACCCAATAGGCACACTTCCCGACCCATACATCGTTGAAAAAGACGGTCTTTATTACTACTGTTTCTCTTCGGGTGTAACAATTGACGGAACATCATATGCAGGTGTAAAGGTTGCCGTTCATGAGAATCTCCCGTTTGGCGAGCTTTCTGCTCAGCGCCGTACAGTATTCAATGCATCAATGACAAGCATTGCAAACGCTAAGCATGATTACTGGGCACCTGAACTCCACTACTTTGATGCAGCTACAGTAGGAAGTGCAAACGCAGGTTGGTATATTTACGTTGCCGCTGACAACGGCACAAATGCTAACCACCGCATGTATGTTCTCCGCGCAACCGACCCCGAAAATGCACTCTCTGACTACGAAATGGTAGGTCAGATAACCGACTCTACCAACAAATGGGCAATCGACGGCACCGTACTTCAGCACGGCGGCAAGCTCTATTTTGTATGGTCAGGTTGGCCGGGCAACACAGACGGTTGCCAGAACATCTATATTGCACAGATGTCAAACCCATGGACCATTTCAAGCGAACGCGTTCTTCTTTCCACCCCCACATACTCTTTTGAAACACAGGACTATCCCGATGTAAATGAAGGTCCGCAAGTGCTCAAAGCTCCTGACGGCACAGTTCATATTATATATTCGGGCAGTGGCTCATGGACGCAGTATTACTGCTACGGAGCGCTCACGCTCACAGGAACAGATCCGCTGAGTGCATCAAGCTGGTATAAGAGCACCTCTGCACTCTTTTCCTCGGGCAACGGCATCTACGGTACAGGACACGGCTCCTTTGTAAAAGATGAAGACGGTAAGTACTGGATGTTCTATCATGCAAACTCCTCACTTACAGTTCCCGAAGGCTCAACATGGTGGGCAGAAAGAAGCACCTATCTCAAGCCTTTCTCGTTTACAAACAAAACAGTAAACGGTAAATCCGTTTCTTATCCTAATTTCGGCACACCAATAGCTCTCGAAACGCTCCAGACCATCTCCGTTGATACCGCCGACTATCATGCAAGCGGTGACCACCACTATTCGCCATACTACACATATGTAAGCGGTACCGTAACACAGCTTGCACAGCAAACATATTTAGACGGCACCGTTACCGAAATTGTACGTCAGTGTTATATATGCGGCGAATACGATGTAAAGAGCGTAACATTCGGTAGCACACCTGATTTTACTCTTTCATCTACCACCGACAGTGTTACCGTTGAATGGACAAAGATAGACGGCGCAGACGGCTATCGCATCTATCGCAGAGATGAAGGTGATGACACCCAGTATGAGCGTCTTGTTGACCTTGAAGCAAGTGACATAACCGCTGAATATAATATTTATTCCTACACAGACGAAAAACTTGCAAGCGGCACACGCTACCGCTACCTCATCCATGCATATTACTACGATATAAACGGTGATTATCGGTATACCGCAACCGGCGGCAAAGAGGTTTACACTAAGATTGCAACTCCTACCGTCACTGCTGAGCAGACCGAAAACAAAGCTATAACTGTTACAATCAGTGCTGTAAACGGTGCTACAGAATACACTGTCTACCGCAGCGTAAACAGTATATTGTTTGATGAGCTTGCAACAGTCACCGACCTTGTTTACGTTGACACCGACATCACCGCAGGCTATGACTATCAGTATAAGGTAATTGCAAAAGCAACCAATGTAGAAAGCGAAGCCGCTTTGTCAAATACTGTACGCGCAGTTACTGTTGGCTTTGACGTTGATGTAGTTACAAGCGGTGAGCTTTACGAAAGTTTAGCCGCAAGAACAGATAGCACGTTCACTCTCTACGGTGCAAAAGCAGAACTCGGCAAAACCGTAATCATCCCAGGAAAGATTTCAGAATATATGTATTCCGTTCACGGTGAGTTCATCATCCCAGTCGAGGAAATCAGCCTTACAGACGACAATTATTATGAGCTTGGTCTTTTATATGCAGATGCCGATGCAATAATTGTATCAGAAACAGAACTCATAACATACGGTGACGCAACAGGCGACGGCAACGTATCGCTTGTTGATATAATCCGTATATTGAACTACTCTGTAAATGACAGTGTTACAATGGATGTTGCTGCAGCAAATGTCGACCATGACCTTGACATTGGCATTGATGATGTAATAATTTCACTTCTTAATATACTTGATAAATAACAAAAAAGTGACTGCGAAATGCAGTCACTTTTTTGCAGAATTAAGAAAAATAAATTATAGTTTATCGCAATTAAAACCCTGTTTTTCGGACGGACATGTGCCGACCGAAAAACTCCTTAAAAACCGCGAGCGGTGAGCGAGTCGCGAGACTTGCGGTTTTGAAACCACATGAAAATGCGGAGCATTTTCATGTGAGGAAAACTATAATTTATCCTATCTTAACTTTTGCTTTTTCGCTTGTTTTCGACCTTGTAATATGGTAGAATGAAAAAGCAAAAAGTTGGAGGTGCACTATATGACATATGTAATTTCGGATATTCACGGCGATTACGAGCGTTATATGAAAATGCTCGATCTTATAAAACTTGACGAGGATAATGACGTACTGTTTGTGCTCGGAAACGTCATTGATTTCGGAGAAGGCTCGTTCGACATTCTTCTTGACATGTCCTCGCGTCCCAACGTATACCCTGTTATGGGAGAGCATGAGTACATGGCACTCCCCTTGCTTCAGAAGCTTGCGGGCGACATCAGCGAAAAAGCAATTGCAAAATTTGATGCAGAAACCATGCAAAACTTTATGAAATGGGGCAAAAACGGCGGTCAGGAAACGGTTATGAAATTCCGCGAGCTTGACAAAGACGACCGCGAATGGGTTATTGAATATCTTGAAGAATTTATGCCCTACGAAGAAATCGATGTAAACGGCAAGGAATTTGTCCTTGTGCATGCAGGTCTTGACAACTTCTCTAAATCACGTGATCTTGACGACTACGACATAGAAGAGCTTATATACGAAGCACCCGATTGGTCAAAGGTGTACTTTGGCAACAAAACATTGGTAGTAGGCCACACACCCACAGTTGAAATAAATCCCTCTTCAAAGGGCAAGATATGGAATCTCAACGGCACCGTGGCGATAAACTGCGGTTCTTCATTCGGTCTGCCGCTCGGATGCATTCGCCTTGACGATATGAAAGAATTCTATATAGATTAAACTGATATAAACAGCAGCTCCGACTGCTGTTTTTTGTTTTTCGAAATATTTTTATTGACAAACGATAAAATATATGCTACTGTATAGGTGAAAACACACGAAAGGAAAATTTCACCATGAAAAAAGACCGCTCTACATTAACATCACTTATATGTGTTATTCTTTTCGGCGTTGCCTTGCTTGCAATTGCATTCACCGCCCCAATGCTGACAAGAATGTTTATGGACTTCTTCAATCGCCCTGAAACAGTATTTGTTCCTATCGTTGCAACATTTTACAGCATCTTTCCGTTTGCAGCCGCGGTACTCGGCTGCCTTGGTGTACTACTCACCAATATTATCGGCGGAAAAGTATTTATCCGCCAGAACGTAGCACTGCTCCGCGCAATATCAATTTTCCTTTTCATCGCAACGCTGATATTCTTTGTATCAAGCTTTTATATGCCATCTTTCTGGTTGCTTACGGTTTGCGCAGCATTTATGGTACTTATAGTGCGCGTGGTTAAAAACTGTTTTGCCGCCGCAGTTATCCTGAAAGATGAAAATGAGCTTACTATATAAGGAGGTGTACCATGGCAATTCGAATCAATCTTGATGTCGAAATGGCAAAAAACAAAATATCATCAGGTACGCTTGCCGAAAAAATAGGCATTACACAGGCCAACCTGTCGATATTGAAAACAGGAAAAGCAAAAGCCATACGATTTTCCACCCTTGAAGCCATATGCGAAGTACTTGGCTGTCAGCCGGGCAACATACTTGAATATGTAAAGGAGAACGACAATGGATAATCAGAATGTAAATATCCAGCCGCCTGAGATTAAAAACGAACCTTTGCCTGAAGTAACGCGCCGCGACTACATATTTCTCGTAATATTCTTTATTGTTTCCCTGCTTGCCGCTTATTTCACCTGCGGATACGGGCTTAGCGCAGGATTTGCGGTGGCATCATCATCACTGCTTTTATGCGCACTTATCTACCTTAAAGGCAAGATGCATTTCGGCATTGTGCAAATTGTAAGTCTCATCACTTCTTTTATTCTTATCATAAGCTTTTTCGTACATGCAGAAAACGAATTTGCAGTATTCAAGTTCCTTTTTTTGCTCTTTTCGGTATCTGTATTCTTTATATCAGCGTGCGGTTTTGACAAAAAGTACCTTGACAGATTCGGCATAATCTTCTCTCCCTTTTTCCTTTTATTCAATGTTTGTATGCCAAACATTCCAAAAACCGCACGCGCCGCCGCAAGTAAGAAAAGCGGACTTGGCTCAAAGCTGTCAAAAATACTCATCGCACTTATGTGTGTACTACCACTTGCGATACTGCTGGTTTCTCTGCTCATGTCGGCAGATGTCGCATTTGAAAACTTTGTTATCTCTTTCGACCTAGGTTCAGGTGAATTTTTAACCAAGCTTTTTTGGGGACTTTTATACTTTGTAATTGCGTTTGCATTTGTATTTACCGTTTCAAAAGGACTTTACAAAGAGGAAGAAAAAAAGAAAACTCCAAAACAAGGCATTGACAGCCTGTATATAAACACAATGCTATGCGTTGTAGCACTCATATACCTTGTCTTTATCGTAACACAGCTTTCGTACATATTCAGCGGATTTGCAGGACTTTTACCAAGCCATTACACCTATTCGCAATATGCACGCCGTGGCTTCTTTGAAATGTGCCTTATATGCGTGATAAACCTTGCAATTCTTGCAATTTCACACGCATGCGTAAAGCGCGACGGAGAAAATCTCACATTCATGACACGCTTGTTATCGGTATTTATAAGCGGATTCTCTATCTTTCTTGTGTTTGCCGCAATAGCAAAAATGTTTATGTATATTCAGAGCTACGGTCTGACATTCCTACGCCTTGGAACCTCCCTTTTCATGCTGTTTATGTTTGTTGTGTTTGTCGCAATGATAATAAAGACATTCAAAATAGAGTTTAGGCACATCCGCGTTATGATTGTTGCAGCTTGCATCATAATGTCGATATCCGCAATGTTTGACCCTCATGCGATAATTGCCAAATACAATCTCTATGCTTATGAAAACGGAATGCATAACAGGATAGATCTTTACTATCTGTATTTTGATTGCGGCGACTACGGTATAGAGCCTCTGATAAAACTTGCAAACGAAAGCGATGCCATAACCGCGGGCAAAGCAAAAGATTATCTCAAAGACAAGCACAACGACTTTTATTATCGCAGTGACGACGAAAACAAGTGGCAAAACTCTACGCTTGCAAGCATTAACGCACAAAAGCTTCTGACAAAATACTACACGGAGAATTGACATGAAGAAAAAGCTCATACCAAAATCTGCTTTTGTCGGTTTTTTTCTCAGCGTTATTATCGCCGCTGTGACAATCGGTTCTTCATTTATATTTAAAGGAATGTTCGATCCTGTATATTTGGTTCCGATCCTTCTTCTTTCCCCGATTGTTGACACAGATCTTCTTATATCATCGACGCTTTTAAATATATGGGTAGCAATATTTTGTATTATCGGTGGGCTTATAGTGCCTGTGGTATGTTCTATAATCTGTGTAAATGCAAGTGAAAGCACAAGAATAAAGACGCAAAAGATCTGCAACATCCTTGTCACACTCAGTTTTGCCCCATATATTATATTCGCATTGATTTCCGCAATTGTGCTACTTTCAATCTTTCCGATAATGTCTATGCTTGACGTATTCGATATAAGCAAATTTATCGTACTGCTGTTCACTCTCGCTACGGTGATACTTTTGCTCCCGAAACCCAAGTTCGATATAAGCAGTGAGGTAGGTTGCACATTTCTTATCATGTCACTTGCACTTCACGTATTATTTATGCTCAGCGTGGTAGTCGGATTTGACCACTACGGTGCAGATATATTATGTATGTTGTTTTACATTGTATGTGTCGCAAATCTTGTCATTATACGTATATTTGAGCAATTACACATACATAAATTGCAACGTACACTGCTGACCTCGATGAGCGGTGTATCATGCCTTTACTCTACCGCTTTCATAGTAAATTCGATTTTCAGCACTTCGACAGACTTCTCGCTTATCACATTACCCTACAGCGTTTCATCTCTTTGTTTTTTCGTATACATGATAATAGCAATAAATCGGGCAAAAGAGGTTGCCGAGTAAAGCAAAACATGATAAAATGGTGTCAGATAATATCTGACACCATTTTTCATCGGAGGTAATTATGGTATCTCTCGGTAACTCTTGGGATAAACTCCTTGAGGAAGAATTCAAAAAAGAATACTATCTGCGCATACGTGCATTTTTAAAAGCAGAATATGCTAATCCGGCATTTCCTGTCTACCCAGACATGCACGATATTTTCAACGCACTTAAAATCACCGACTACCACGCGGTAAAGGCGGTTATTCTCGGACAAGACCCATATCACGGACCGTCTCAGGCGCATGGGCTTTCATTTTCGGTGCGTGAAGGAGTTGCTCCGCCGCCGTCTCTTGTAAACATATTCAAGGAATACCATGAGGATTTAGGCTATCCTATCCCAAAAAGCGGCGACCTTACGCCGTGGGCTAAAAACGGTGTGTTGCTGCTAAACACCGTTCTCACCGTCCGTGGCGGTGCTGCCGCAAGCCACCGCGGTTGTGGCTGGGAAACCTTTACCGACCGCATAATTGAACTTCTCAACATGCGTGAAGAGCCTATTGTATTTATCCTGTGGGGCGCATTTGCAAAGAGCAAGGCGGCGCTTATAACAAATCCCAATCACCATATTTTAACCGCGGCGCACCCCTCTCCGCTGTCAGCTTACAACGGCTTTTTCGGCTGCCGCCACTTTTCAAAGGCTAATGAGCTGCTGAAAGATCCTATTGATTGGCGGCTGTAAAAAAATCAAAACATTTGTACATATAATTTATTTAAGCCGTCCCGATACTTGTATTCGGACGGCTTGTTTGTTATAATAAATGTATAAAACTGTAAAGGAGTGCAATAGATGTTCAAGAAACTTTCTATCCTTGTTATCATGGCTCTTACCCTTTCTTTGCTCACAGTCGGCGCGGCTGCGGCTACTGTTTACGTTGCCGACGGTGCAACAGGCACAGGCGCTTCCGCCTCTGACCCTATGGGCTCCATCACCGATGCATATGCATCACTCAAAGACGGCGGCGAAATAGTCGTTTCAGGTAATTTGAGTCTGTCCGCGGTAACATTTCCTGAAGTGAACGGCAATGTTAGCATTAAAGGCGGCTCACTTACACTTCTTGGCGATGTATCCTTTGCCAAAAACACAAACTCAAATGTTATCACCCTTGACCTGCCTGTTACTTCAAACGCAGGTGCAACCATTTTCGGCGGCTTCAACTCTATCGTTTTCGGTGAAAACTTCGAGGTAAACGGCTCGGTTGATTTTTACGGCGGCGTTGATGCGCTTCCCGGAACTCAGGGACAGCATGATGCAAACTATGCACTCAATGCTACTATGGTGACCGAGCTCCCCTATTCCATCACCGTTAAAAACGGCACGTTCGGCGCTTTTGCAGGCGGCAATCTGCGCGAGTACAATAACTCTTCCGACAATGCATACAAAGGACACACTGACCTCTTCGGCTCAATCGCCGCTCCTCTTACCGTTACCATTGACGGCGGTACGTTCAACGGCAGCTTCAGCCTTTCGGGTATGTCATTCATTGCTGACGATGCTTCACTCACAGTAAACGGCGGTACATTCAACTGTCCTATATACGCTCAGGGCAACATCGGTCCGGCAAGAGCATACGCAGGCTACTGCTCAAGACTTGTAATGACCGACAAAAAGTATTTCGCCATTGACGGTGACATTACAATTACACTTAACGGCGGTAAATTTAACGGCGGTCTTATCAGTGCATATGAACTTGACGTTATATACACACAGTGTCTCAGAGGCGACTTTACCCTCGCAATCGACAATTCCGCTACATTCGCAAGCGGTACCGTTCTCGATGCCACACAGGTAAAGGCATATGACGGTGAGACCAAGACCGCAGCACTCACTTGCCCCGATGCAAGCAAGTTCACCGTTACACGCTTTGACAGTGTTAACGGCGAAACCGTAAAGTATGACGAGCCTCTCCGCATCTCCTTTATCGGTGACTCTATCACCGAAGGTACAGGCTCCTCGAACCAGCTTACAAAATCCTATTCCGCACAGTTTGCAGCACTCTGCAAGACTGCAGGCAAGGATGTTGTTATCGGCAACTACGGCGTAGGCGGATCTGCAATTCTTCCCTACAACAACTGCTACAACACAACTCTTGCTTACTCTGTCGCTTTCAATGAAGCAGACAGCGATTATGTGCTTATCGCACTTGGCACAAACGATGCATCAGCCGCAGGCGGTACATACGGTCAGATGATGAACTTCACTGAGAAATATGAAACCTTTGTCCGCTCATTCGGAAATCTTCCCACAACCGAAAAGATTTTCGCTACCAATGCTATCTATCGACTCACTTCGAGCAAAGCAGCTGACGTTCGTGCAGTTTCGGTTGTCCGTCCCTCACAGAAGTACGTAATGGATAAGCTTGCGAAAGAGGATGCTGATAAGTATTTCTACATCGACCTCTATGCTCTTCTCTATGATGCGGCTGTTACCGATGACCTCTTTGCAGGCGACAAGCTCCATCCCGATGACGGCGGCTACGTTATCTACGGCAAGGCTATCTATGATGCAATTTTCAACAATGTCCGCACTGTAGAAAACTTTGAGATGAGCGACGTTTACTTAAGCGCAAGCGGTACTCTCGCCGGTGCAGGAACACTTGCTGATCCTATGTCATCTCTTACCACAGCGCTTGGCAGACTCGCTCCTGACGGCACTCTCCACATCATCGGCGAATACACCTATCCCGAAAAGATAGTTACACCAAGATTTATGGAAAAGCTTACTATCGTAGGTGAGGGTAGCGGTGCAAAACTCTACATCAACGGCAATACCGTAAGCTTCTTAAGTGACACAAAGCTTGACAACTTCATGCTTGATACTACCTACACAGGTACAAACTATCTTGCATTCAACTGGAATAATGTTGAAATCACAGAAACCTTTGACTGTAACGCAGGTTACCGCCTCCTTGTAGGTCAGCTTCTCTACGTCAACGATATTTCAAAGACCGCATATGACTCTCCCGAAACCGCAAGTTCAGACAAGGATATAACCGTTACCATAAACGGCGGTACCTATAGAACATTTTCCGGCGGTAACTGGCGCATGAGCGCAGACTGTCCGTTTGGAATGTATTCGGGTAATATGATACTTAATATCGGCGAAGGCGCTACCATTAAGGCTGATGGCTACAACGGTGTCGGCGGTATGAACTACCTCAGCGGTACAGTTACAGCGACCATCAACTCATGGCCTTCCGGTCAGCTCTGCCGTGACCATGCAAGAATCGGTGCTCAAAACGAAATCAACGTATTTGACGAAAGCAACAACACAGGTACAACCACAATGACCTTTGGCGAAGGCGTAAACGCAACGCCCATTATTACAGGTGACTTTGACGGTGACGATAAGGTTACAATGGCAGATGCATTGCATCTTTTAAGCCTTGCTGTCAACTACAAGTCCGGAGCCGAGATCCATGATTTCTACAGCTTTAGAGAAATCTCCTTGCTCAATGTTATCAGAGCATTTAAAAAGTTAGTATAAACAAAAAAAGGAACGCTTTTTAAAAAGCGTTCCTTTTTTAAAACACAAGCTGTACAAGCAACATATAACATACCGTACCGCCGATGATGCTGATGAGCGTATTTCTTCTCCAAAGGTGAAGCAAAACGACTGCTGCTACAGATACAAGCTCCGGTATACCGAAAGGCGCGGAAACAAACGAAATCTCCCGCAGGCAGTACACGCAGAGCATACCCATAACTGCATACGGCAAAACCTTGCCAAGATAAGTGATAAAGGCAGGTGTTTCACGTCCCGAAAAGACAAGAAACGGCAAAAAACGAATAGCTATAGTAACAGCGCTGACAACTGCTACAAGCAAAACAGAATGAATGTCTATCATTTCGCTTTTTCCTCCCTACGCACAAGTTTAAGTGCCGAGAGCAAGACGGTGATCAACACCATGGCAGGGATCAAAAAGTCACCTGCGCCGAAAACCACAAGGCAAATCACAGATGCCATAACACCGATGATTGCCGGAAGATGATCTTTTGTACTTTTCCATTGCTCAACGAAAACAGTCACGAACAGTGCGGTCAATGCAAAGTCTATTCCCTCTGTGGAAAAAGGAATTACCTGTCCTAAAAGCGCGCCGATAACGCTTCCGCACACCCAATATATCTGGTCAAACAACGACACAAGAAAATAGTAGCGGTGGCGCTCCTCCTCGCTTTTATCCTCATTGCCGCTACACACAAGTGAATATGTTTCGTCAGTAAGCGCAAAAATAAGATAAGGTTTCTTTTTGCCCGTGCCTTTATATCGATCCACCATGGAAATGCCGTAAAAAAGATGGCGTGCATTTACCATGAGTGTGGTTATCGCTGCACTTATAAGCGATGCGCCGCCTGTAAGCAGATCAACAGCGAGATACTGCATAGAACCTGCGTATACAAACGCACTCATCGCAAGGGTCCACCATATGCCGTATCCTTTTGTCTGCATGAGAATACCAAATCCCATGCCGAGCACAATATAACCTGACAGCACAGGAATTGTGTCGCGTATGGCTTTTTTAATATCGTTTTTCATATAAACATCCTGAAAACAAAAGGGCGCATAAGCGCCCTTTTATTAATTTTACTCGCCGAGATATGCAGCCTTGATACGGGGGTCGCTGAGAAGGTCGCTTGCCTTGCCCTCCATAACAATGTTGCCTGTTTCAAGCACATACGCGCGGTCTGCAATAGAAAGCGCCTTCTTTGCGTTCTGCTCAACGAGAAGAACAGTTGTTCCTTCTTTGGAAACCTCGCCGATAATCTTGAAAATCTCATTTACAAGCAGGGGAGAAAGTCCCATTGAGGGTTCATCCATAAGTATAATCTTAGGGTTGGACATAAGTGCTCTACCCATTGCAAGCATCTGCTGCTCACCGCCGGAAAGAGTACCTGCAATCTGGTTCTTTCTTTCCTCAAGGCGGGGGAAATGCTTGTAAACATACGCAAGATTTTCCTCAACCTTTTTCTTGTCAGACATAGAAAATGCACCAAGCTTTAAGTTATCGAGAACAGTAAGCTGCTGGAAAACTCTACGTCCCTCGGGAACATGTGCCATGCCAAGATAAACTATCTTGTGCGCAGGGGTCTTTGTAAGGTCGCGTCCCTCAAACATAACGCTACCGCTCTTAGGAGCGATAAGGCCTGTAATGGTGTGAAGAATTGTGGTCTTGCCGGCACCGTTAGCACCGATAAGCGCAATGACCTCACCCTCGTTTACCTCAAATGAAACTCCCTTGATGGCATTGATCATGCCATAATATACCTGAATATTTTCTACTTTTAACATATTACTCGTCCTCCCCGATATAAGCGGTGATGACACGGGGGTCATTGAGCACCTCTGCTGTGTTGCCCTTTGCAAGCTCCTGACCGAAGTTAAGTACAGTAACCTTCTCGCAAATACCGCCAACAAGCTTCATATCATGCTCGATAAGCAGAATTGTCATATCAAAGTTGTCACGGACAAAGCGAATTGTATTCATAAGCTCAGCAGTTTCGTTAGGGTTCATACCTGCTGCAGGCTCGTCAAGAAGTAAAAGCTTGGGATTGGTAGCCATTGCACGCGCAATTTCAAGCTTTCTCTGCTTACCGTAAGGAAGATTGCACGCAAGAGTGTTTCTCTCCTCTTTAAGTCCGAAAATGTCAAGAAGCTCCTTTGCACGATCTCTCATCTTCTTCTCTGTTTCAAAATGCTTGGGAAGACGGAACATGCTTGCAAAAGGTGAGCACTTGTATTCGGGAAGATTGTTAAGCGCAACCATAACGTTGCTGATAACAGTCATGTTGTTGAAAAGTCTGATATTCTGGAATGTACGCGCGATACCCTTACGATTGATAATCTCCTGCTTTTTGCCTGTAAGCTCCTCACCGTCGAGGAAAAACTTACCGGTAGTAGGCTGATACACGCCTGTGAGAAGATTGAACACGGTGGTTTTACCTGCACCGTTAGGACCGATAAGACCGTAAAGGTCACCCTTGTTGATAGTAAGGTTAACGTCCTGCGCAGCCTTAAGACCGCCAAAGGAGATACCGAGGTTTTCGGTTCTAAGCATTACTTCGCTCATTATTTACTTCCTCCTTTGTCGTTTGCACTGATGTCACCATGAATGCTTGCATCAGAATCGGGCGCCATATCTGTGGAAAGAAGCGCATCCATCTTGATCTTTGAAGGAACTCTCGCCCACTTTGCTTCATCATCTCTGCGCTTTGAAGCATCATGTTTGCGGAAGCGCTCAAAGAAAGCACTGATGCTGTAACGCTCTCTAAAGCTCTTGAGTGCGGGAGCGTTGCTGAAGATTACGACTATAACAAGAATTACAGCGTAAACAACGTTCTTAAGTGAAGCAAGGTCGCCTGAAAGCTGGCTCTGAAGCATAAAGTTAATAGCAGTAATGAACACCGCAGAAATAATAGAGCCTGTGATGCTGCCCATGCCGCCAAGAACTACCATAACGAGAATTTCGATAGAATAGTTATATGAGAAGAAGGAGTAAAGAACAGGGGTTGTTGTATGAGCATAAATTACACCCGCACAGCCTGCAAAAAACGCAGCAACGATAAATACAAACAACTTATAGAAAGTTACGTTGATACCCATTGCCTTTGCCGCAATCTCGTTATCACGGATAGCGGTAATCGCTCTACCGTGCTTACTTCTTACAAGGTTTTGTACAAGAGCAAGCATTATAATCGCCACAATGAATACTACGATAAACAGTGTGGGGGATTGTCTTGTGTCATAGATAAGGCTGCCGGTGGTAAGACCCTTTGCGCCGCCGAACACCTTCTGGTTCATGAAAATGTTTCTTACGATTTCGCCAAATGCAAGGGTTACAATCGCAAGATAGTCGCCCTTAAGTCTGAGCGAGGGAAGACCGATGATAAAGCCGAACAGTGCTGCAAAAAGACCGCCGACAATCATTGCAATGATAAGCACGGGGAGCTTCATATCAAGTCCGCTCTGCTTAAGCATAACTGCGAAAAGACCGCCGATATATGCGCCCACGCACATAAAGCCTGCATGACCAAGGCTAAGTTCGCCGAGAAAGCCTACTACGAGATTCAACGAAACAGCAAGAATTATGCCGTAACCAATCTGTGCAAAGAGCTGTGCAGTAGAGGGACGAAGACTTCCTGTAAAATGCATAATTACACCGAAAATCAAAAGGGCGCCGACGAGAGCATAGTTTATGAAATGTTTAATTTTAAAGTTTTTCATTTTCAATTACCATTCCTTTTTTTAAACTTTCTCTCTGGTAATCTTTCCGAGAAGTCCTGTAGGCTTAACGAGAAGAATTACGATAAGCAAGCTGAATTTAATTGCCACGGTGTATGAAGAAAGGGGAGATGCAAGGCAAAGCTTTTCAACCACGCCAAGCAGTATACCGCCAACCATCGCACCGGGAATAGAACCGATACCGCCGATAACCGCCGCTGTAAATGCGGTGATACCGGGCATTGCTCCGAGTGTAGGCTCGGCATTGGGAATCTGGAACAGATAGAACATTCCGGCAAATGCCGCAAGCGCAGAACCAACTGCAAATGTTACAGTTATAATCTTGTTTACGTTGATACCCATAAGTACCGCCGCACCTCTGTCCTCGGACACTGCAAGCATTGCTCTACCAGTCTTTGTGCACTTGATAAAAAGAGTAAGAGCAACCATTATGATAACGCCGCATACAAGTGTTACTGCAGCGCCGGTTGTAATGCCGAGGTCATTGAGTGACGGTATTGCGGGAAGTTGTCTCCACACAGAAGCAACAGGCTTCGGCTGCGAACCGAAAACAAGCTGTGCAACGCCTTGCAAAAAGTAGCTCACGCCAATGGCCGTGATAAGTACCGCGAGGGGCGATGCACCTCTGAGCGGCTTATATGCTACCTTTTCAATGACTATACCGAGAAGTGTACACAGTACTATAGAAGCAACAATTGCAACTATCGGAGATACAGAATAAGATAGAGTGATAACTATTGCATATGCACCTACCATTATTACATCGCCGTGTGCAAAGTTAAGCATTTTTGCGATACCGTATACCATTGTATAGCCCAAAGCAATAAGAGCATATATACTACCTAAGCTAAGTCCGTCTATCAATGTTATCATAATCATTGCTCCTAACCTTTTTATTTTTGTATCAAACCGATTATCGGCTTAATACAAAATTTGGTTGGACACGGTGTCCATGCCCAACCAAAGCTGTACATAAAGTAATGTAAAATTACTTGTTAAGTTCGATAATTACAGGAACCTTGGTAGCTGCACCGGAGAGATCCCAAGTCATAGTACCGGTAACGCCGGTGAATGTAAAGTCATCAGCGGTGATAGCAGCCTTAACCTTTTCGCAAAGGGTGTCAGGGTCGATAGTTACATCGTCAACGCCTGCAGCCTTCATTGCCTCGTAAATAGCCATAACTACATCGTAGCCGTCTGCTGCGAACTGGTCGGGCTTTACGCCGTATGCAGTCTCGTAAGCAGCAACGAACTCAGCAACGTTTGCATCAGTGCTGTTTACGTCGAAGGGAGTGATGTACTTGATTACGTTGGTAACGGTTTCGTCAATCTGACCTGCAACGCCGTCAAGACCGTCGCAACCGAAGAGAACTGCATCGCAGCCCTTAGCTACAGCAGCCTTAGCGATAAGACCAGCCTCAGTGTAGTAAATAGGAAGGAAGATAACATCGCAATCCTTAAGAGCCTCTACCTGAGTAGAGAAGTCGAGCTTGTTCTCTGCATTGAAGGTCTTGGTGGTGTACTCAACGCCGAGTTCCTTCATCTTTGCGTCAAATGCTTCGTAAATACCGCTGGAATATGTATCACTCTCGTCGTAGATAGCACCGATCTTGGTGAAGTTAGCGGTGAGCTCCTCAGCTGCGAGGATACCCTGGTCAGGGTCACCAAAGCAAACACGGAAAGCGTTGTCATTTGCAATGCAGATGTCTGCAGAAGCAGAAGGTGTCATGAAGAAGAGGTTGTCGTTTACTGCCTTAGCTGCGAAAGCTTCGCAAGAACCGGAAGTAACGGAACCGAAGGAAATCTGCATACCTGCCTCAAAGAGCTGGTCATAAGCAGAAGATGCCTTGTCAGCAGCTGCCTGGTCGTCCTTAATGTCGAACTTGAAGTTCTTACCGTTAAGACCGCCGTTTGCATTGATTTTCTCAATTGCGAGCTTAGCACCGTTCTGTACAGAAATACCGTAGCTGGAAGCATCGCCGGTAAGAGGGCCTGTACCACCGATAAAGTACTCGGTGTTTTTTGCAGCATAGTTGTCAGTGCTGCCGCAAGCGAACATAGCGAGGGCCATAACCGCAACAAGTGCAAGAGCTAAAAGCTTTTTCATTGTTGTTTCCTCCAAAAATGAAATCAAAAATATTGACCTATCGATTTTGATAGATACAATTATTTTACTCTAATTTGCAAAAGATGTCAACCAAAACCGTAATAGAATATGACGAAAATTCACATTAAAGCACGGGTTTTTTTGTGCATTTTGCATACTTTTACCTATTTATAAGTTTTTTTAAACGGTTTTTTTCGCCCATAAGCATAACGCTGTCGCCCTCTTTGAACTTATATTCCGGGCTGACATTGGGATCAAGTTTTGATGCGCTGTCTTTCTTGATGCCAAGAATATTAGCGCCATAATGGACACGAACATTCAGCTCGCGCACGCTTTTGCCAACCCATTGATCAGGAACGGCAATTTCATATATCGCATGATTCTCCATAAGCTCAATGCAATCAAACACAGATTCTCTACCGCATATACTTGCAACGCGAAGACCTGCATCGCGCTCGGGGAAAATGACCTTATCAGCGCCAAGGCGAAGCAACAGTTTCTCATGCATTTCACTGCCCGCCTTCGCATAGATGCACTTTGCGCCGCAGTCCTTCAGCAAAGTCACAGCCACAAGTGAGCTTTGAATGCTCTCGCCTATTGTTACAAAAACTATATCGAAATCCTCAACGCCAAGCGATTTTATAAACTTTTCGCTGGTGCAATCACCTATTTTTGCGCCTGCAGTATATTCAAGCACACGACTGATGTTCTCTTCATCGGTATCGCACACAACAACGTGATTGCCAAGCTCAGAAAGCGGTTTTACCATTGCCGTTCCAAACCGTCCAAGCCCAAGTATAAGTATATTTTTCATAGTCTTTCTCCTAACCTACAGTAATATTCTCTGTGGGGTATCTGTATGCGCTATCGCTCTTCTTTCCCATAAGAGAAAGCAGCACCGTAATACCGCCAACACGTCCCAAAAACATTAATACAATAATGATAGATTTAGAAATAGGAGCAAGTGTAGGTGTCAGTGAAAGACTGAGCCCTACCGTTGCCATCGCCGAAAATGTCTCAAACATGCACGCCACGATATCTGCATTTTCTATTGCGCTTATCGCAATGCCGGCACCAAGCGCAAGCCCGAGATAAAGCACAAATATAGCAATAGCCGTTCGTATAACGCTCTTATCAATGCGTCTGCCAAAGCACTCAACGTCATCTTTGCCACGGAATATTGAGCGGACAAAGAGAATTATCACTGCTAAAGTGGTTGTTTTGATACCGCCTGCAGTAGATGCGGACGAGCCGCCGATAAGCATAAGCACTATCATCAGCATTTGCGCTGCGCCGCCTATTTTAGTAAGGTCTACCGTATAAAAGCCCGCCGTACGTGCGGTTACCGACTGAAAGAAGGATACAACCGCCTTTTCATACACCGACATGCCCTCGGCAGCTTCGCTGTTATAAAATAAAATGAAGAAAAGGAGTGCGCCGCCAAACACAAGCGCAAGCGTAGTGACTACCACTATCTTTGTGTGAAGCGCAAATTTTGAAAAACGGAAGCGGCATTTTATAAGATCGAGCCACACGAAAAAGCCAAGACCGCCAAAGACGATAAGCGCACATATAACTAAATTTACATACAGATTTCCGCTATATGCGGACAGCGAAGAGCCACCATTATAAGTCATAAGGTCAAAGCCCGCATTGCAAAATGCGCTCACCGAATGGAAAAGCGAATAAAGTATTCCACGCAGAACTCCGAAATCAGGAATAAACACCGGCATAAGAAGCAGTGCGCCGCAAAGCTCCTGCAAAAGTATGCCCGCCGCAATAAAACGTGTCATTTTGACAAGTCCCGCAGTTGAGTTTGCCCCCATTATCTCCTGCAAAACAAACACATTACGCATGCCTATCTTTGCATGAAGCATTGAGAGGAAGTACATAACAAGCGTTATAATTCCGATACCGCCTATCTGTATAAGCGATATTATCACCGCCTGTCCAAAGGGCGACCACAAAGTGTAGGTGTCGCCAATAACAAGTCCTGTAACGCAGGAGGCACTCGTAGAGGTGAACAGTGCATCTATAAACGTTGCAGGCACGCCACTTCGTGAGGAAATCGGAAGCATAAGCAAAAACGCACCGCAAAGCGTTACCGCCGCAAAACTGAGCGTTATTATCTGAACTGGCGAAAGCCGTTTCTTTCTGTCCATAGGCACCTCCTTGTGTTTATTTTCTTAATTTTTCCAAAATTTCACTAAACCACTCAGGCAATGGGCTTTCAAACGTCATCTGCTTGCCTGTTCGCGGGTGAGTTAACGTAAGGCGGTATGCGTGAAGAGCCTGACCGCCGAGAATTTCCTTATTTTGCTTTTCAAACTTGGTATTTCCGCCACCGTACACGGTATCTCCCACCAGAGGATGTCCAACCGATGAAAGATGCACCCTGATCTGATGCGTTCTTCCGGTTTCAAGTTTAACAGCAAGCAATGTAAATCCGTCAAAGCGCTCTGTGACTGTATAGTGCGTTATAGCCTCACGCCCATCCGCAACTATTGCCATCTTTTTTCTGTCACGCGGGTTGCGCCCTATTGGTTTATTTATCGTAGCGCCATCATCCTTGAAATTTCCAACAGCAAGCGCCATATACTCGCGGTCAATACTGTGGAACTTCAAGCCCTCGGACAAAATATTATGTGCATAATCATTTTTCGCTATAACAAGAAGTCCGCTTGTATCTTTATCAATTCTATGCACAATACCGGGGCGGCGCTCGCCGCCTATCCCCGAAAGTCTGTCGCCCATATGATAAAGCAATGCATTTACAAGCGTGCCTTCCTCATTTCCGGCAGCAGGATGCACCACCATTCCTTTTGGCTTATCTATAACCGCGATGTCCTCGTCCTCATATACAATAGACAGCGGAATATCCTCAGGCAGAGTTTCGGTATCCTTTATCGGTGGAATATCAACAGCTATTATATCATTTTCGCGAAGCTTATAATTCTTTGCAACTTCTTTTCCGTTAACGGTAGCGGCACCTTCGCAAAGAAGTCTTGCCGCCGCCGTGCGTGTGAGGTCAAAATGCTCAGATATAAAAACATCAACGCGCAATCCGACTTCTTCTTTTGTAACCGACAAAGAATCGCTCATTTTGCCGCCCTCTTCTGCTTATATTCATTAACCGCCTCAATAATAACGGCAAGAACTATAAAGCCTGCGCCAATACAAATGGCACTGTCAGCAACATTGAATGTCCACACCCAAAAATCGAAACAGCAAACATCAATGAAATCGACCACATAACCAAGAACAACACGGTCAAACATATTGCCGATGCCACCACCGATAACCAGTGCAAGCGCAAAAGACAAAAGTTTGTCATTGCCCTTCAAATTCAAATAGACAAGATAGCATGTCATCGCAAGGATTCCAATGGTTGAAAGCGACATAAACACCCAGCGGTGATCGCCAAGCAATCCAAACGACATACCGTCATTTTCAACATAGGTAAAATTAAGAAAACCTTTTATGATACTGACCGAATCTCCGCCTGATATCGCATCGGAGGCGATGCCGTTTGCGGCAGCGATAAAATCCATCGCCCAATTCTTTGAGAGCTGGTCAAGAACACATATTAATATAATGATAAAAAAGTATACGGTCATTTTTTACTCCGAAAAATGTGTTGGGCTTTTGCAGTTCTTACCGTCGCGAATGATATTTTTAATATCATCGAAATCGTCATCGTTTTCATAAGTGACGGACACCGTATCATAAAGGCGCCGCTGAGGGCGCTCACTTCTTTCCGCAGAAGAATTCAAAGGCTTGCCGCCTGCGAACTCATAGTCTGTGGCGTAATTGGAAGTTACCTCTGCCTCAGGTGCGTCGTCGATCGGTGTGGTTTCAGGTTCAATTTCAGGCTCGGGGTCAGGCTCCGGTTCCGGCTTAGCATCAGCAGTTTCCGCCTTCTTTTCAGCCTTTGGCAGTTTTGATTCCTCGCGCAAACGTGCAAGCGCAAGCGCGGTTTCTGCAACGAGTGTGCGGAAACGCGTTTCAAAAGATGCGCTCTCGCCGGACAAAGCCTCTGCACGGCGCATAACTTCATCATATGCTCTCTTCGCATCGGAAAGCATAGCCTTACCTTTAGCATCAGCAACAGTGATTATCTTTTCGGCGTTGCTGTTTGCCGTGTTCACACGCGCCTTTGCTTCTTTATCAGCCTTGATAAGCTGTTCCTCAGCCTTTACAGCGGCAACGCGAAGCTCTGCCTCTGCAGAAATCTTGGCATCGTCAACTATATCGCACGCCTGCTGTCTTGCAGTGGCAACGATAATCTCGGCTTCCTTTTTAGCCGCCTCAAGCAAATTATATGACTCCTGCTCGCGCTGTGATAGCTCCTCCTGCTTTTCCTCAAAAGCACCAAGCTTTGTCTGCAATATGTTTACGGTCTGCTCCATTTCCCTGACATATGGCAAAATGTCAGCGACAAAGCTATCAACCTCTTTGGTATTATATCCTGCAATGGCCTTAGGAAACTGTACTTCTGAAATCTTTTCGGACAGTGACATAATTCTCTCCATCAAATAAACTTTTTAGCAATAAGTCTTATACGACCCTTTTTAGTAGGGTCCGAAATCTGTACTACTTTGAACTTTCCGACACCACGCACGCTAATGTGATCGTCGGCACTTACAGTTGTGCTTATTTCCGGTGCAACCTCATAATTGTGCTCAACCTCGCCGCAAAGTATCTTTTCTTTTGCGCCCTCGCGCGAAAGATTGCACAGCGAGGCAACAACACAGTCGAGCCGCTCAGATGCAACGGTATCTGTCATTTCTTTATACTTTTGCTCTATGCGATAGCCTTCAGGCAAAGAAGCACGTGTTATCTTGACGCGATCCTTTGCTATTCGTATTCCGCCCGTGTCGGAAAAATCGCCCTCGGTTAAAAATCTTGCCGCACTTCGGCTGACAAAAATGTATGCCGAATACTCGTCTATCGGCACGATATCTCCGACAGCGGTGCGATCAAGCCCCAGCGACAAAATGCCGCCAAGATAGTCGCGATGCGAAAAATCCCTGAATCCGCCACCCGCAACCTTTAAAACACAAATATCAAATGCATCCTCGCCGAGATAGCTTTTTGTCATTTCAACAACATCGCCACCATCTGAAATAGCGCAGATATATTCAGGGAGTGCAAACATTTTTTTACGTTGCGCCCCCTCAGCACCGCCGAAAAATACCGCTCGGTCTGAAAGCCCTCGCATACGAATATATTCTGCAAGAAAATACTGCTCGGCAGGATTTAAAAACACAGTTGAAACAATATCACCTGTAGCCCGTGAAAAAGCCTCGTCAGCCTTCTTGCATAAAAGTTTAAATTCTTCTGTATCTTTGTATTTCATTAATTATCTATTTCAAAACTGTCACGGTGTTTCATCACATACGAATAGTTGAGGGCATTCAAGTCTTCGCTATACTCAAGAAAAGAGTCATCACATTCGCATGTCGCTCACCGCGGCGTTAATCGCGTAAACATTAATTTATGTTTTTGCCGGATTAATAAATACCGCGCCGCAAAATGCGGCGCGGCATAGCCTTAATTATTTTACTGAGCAGACTCTTCTTCAGCTCTGGGAGCTGCAGCCTTCTGCTTGATCTGTCCTTCGCTTACATCAACATTGGAAGGAGTTACAACATATGCGCTGGTAGCAACCTTCTTGATGCTGCCACCGATAGAATAAGCGACACCTGTAAGGAAGTCAAGAATTCTTCTTGCTGCCTCTTTATTGGTATCCTCAAGATTGAGAACAACGGTACGCTTAGAGAGAAGATGGTCAGCAACCTGTGCAGAATCCTCAAAGCTCTGAGGCTTTACAACCTTGAGCTCGATAGCGCTGCCGCCACCCATAATATCATAACCGCTACTCATGCTTACAGAATTGTCCTGTACTTCATCCATATCAGGCTCTACCTGATCGTCATAATAACCGCCCTCGTCGGTCTCGTCATACATATAACCGCTCTGGTCGTATGTATCCTTGCTGAACTTATCCTTGATATCGCCGAAAAATCCCATTTTTCATTCCTCCAAAAACCATTTATATAATTATTTTTTATTCCTTATTAAAAGCTGCCCTGCCGACACGAATTAAATTTGCCCCCTCCATAAGCGCGGGAACAAAGCTGTCACTCATGCCCATAGACAAAACTTGCCTACTTACATTATGAAGTTTTTTTTCGCAAATGTCAATAAAAATATTGTAACTTTCTTTAAAATATTTGCGATATTCGTCGATTTCGGTACATTTCGGCGCCATTGTCATAAGTCCGCACACTTTTATGTGCGAAAATTCCGACAAGCTGTCAATAAAACTCAACACCTCGTTTTTTGAAATTCCGCCTTTCGACTCTTCATCTCCGATATTGACCTCAACAAGGCAATCCATAATTTTATCATGCTTTGCCGCCTGTTTTTCTATCTCCTTTGCAAGCTCAAGCGAGTCAAGCGACTCTATCATGGAAACCTTGTCGATGATGTACTTTACTTTATTGCGCTGCAGACTTCCGATAAAATGAATGTCAAGACCTTTATCAAGCTTGTCATATTTTTCAAGCAGACTCTGCACGCGGTTTTCGCCTATCTTCGAAAAGCCGAGCGAATATGCATGGTTTATCTCCTCTGCACTCGCATACTTAGTCGCAAGCAATATATCAAAATCCTGCCCGTACGGTGAAATCTTTGCAGCCTGTAACGCTTCTTCTTTTATTCTTTTTAGATTTCTGTCAATATATTCAAATTCACTCATAATCAATTCACTATTCTGTCAGGTGAAAGCTCTCTTGCGCCGCCAACAATAACATTGTCGTAAAGTGAAAGCCCCTTACAGTAAATATCATTTGTTTCATCGGTGTCTGCCGAGTAAAGTGTTTTAGCCTCGGTATCCGGACCGACAAACGAATACGCACCGCTCTCATAAAGGACCTCGGCAACCCTGAACTTGACAGTATTACCACTGCGAATATATACGCCCACTGTTCCGTCAACCATGCGAAGCGCAGATGAAGGAACGCGGAATCCACTTACGGTTTCTCGCACTATTGATGCTCGCTGAATACGCTCGAAATCAAAGCCATCCGGCATCTCTACCGATGAAAATGCAAGCAAAACCTCACCCGACTCCTCGTTTTTAGACGAAAGAGTCATATCAATACGCATATCGCTAAGACCAAACTCTACAGTGTATTTTTTGCCGATCTCAAGTCCGATAGACTCCTCTTTTGAAACAGGACAAATAAAATACCATTTAGGCAATGCCACGATCTTACCCATAGCATCACTGTCCGTATTGTCAAGCGCACTGCGCAATTCATAATACTCGGACGGTTTGAGTTCATCTATCGAATCGTAATCAAACACACCCTCGCCGCCGTCTGCATGGTTGTAAAAATATCCTGACAGTGCGGCATTAACAGCCGATGAACCGCCAAGCGACGATGCAAGCGAAGCTCTCTCGGCTTCAAGCGATGCGAGCTGTGCCTTAACATCCTCGCCCGAATCGGAAATGATAGTGCTACGTCTGACAAAAGCTTTAACAAGAAGATCCTTGTCAGCCACTGCCGCTGCATAATCGCCGCGCGACATACACTCCGAAATATAGGCAAGCCTGCTTTCGATCTCGCGCCCCGCGGAAATTCCGTCTGAAATCTGAGTGTCGCCATCAATATCCGCAGTTTCAAGCAACTCAATTATCTTGTCTATCTCTGCAACTCTTGCCACAGTTTCGGCATCCTTAGAACCACTGTAAACCATAGCTATACGCGCACCTTTTGAAACGCGCTGGCCGTTTGCAAAGCGGTAACTGACAACTCCGCCCGAAGCACCGCTGACAGGAGTTTCATCGCGGACTATCACGCCATCGGTGTTAAGCAATATCTCCTCATTCCAGATATACATGGTTTCTGTTTTCATATCTGCAGAGAACCCGTTGGTAAGATGATAAAGCACATAAAACAGCAGCCCGAGTATAAGCAGAGCACGTCCTACAGACAGCAGTACGCGCACAAAAGTATTCTGTTTTTCGACATTCTCATTAGAACCCGTCTGCATTTTACTCTCCTATGATTTTTGTAAACTCTGCGAAGATATCATCAAAGCTCCGCATTTCTCCGCCCTCGGTATCGCAATAAAGCATTTTTATATACGGTTTGCCTGAAAACCAGGTTATTTGTCTTTTGGCATATCTGCGAGTAGCAGTCTTTAGCATTTCCGCCGCTTCTTCAAGCGGAATCTCACCTTTGATTGCAGGAATAAGCTCTTTGTAACCTATCGCGGCGGCGGCAGTGCTGTTTTTCTCAAACACCCCATCGCAAAGCAATCTTTTTGTTTCATCAAGCAACCCGTCTTCAAGCATAATGTCAACGCGCCGCCCGATACGCTCATACAAAATCTCGCGGTTATGATACGCAAGACAAACCGTAACAGGTTCAACGGCTTTAGGCGCATCAAGACTCTCACGGTCCCAATCGCTCTTTTTTCTGCCACTGGCGATATATATCTCAAGTGCCCTCGCAACACGCTTTACATTGTTTTCATGTATTGCATCTGCGCTTTCGGGATCAACCTCGCGAAGTCGCTCATGCAAAGCATGCGCACCCTCTTTTTCGGCAAACGCAAACAGTTCGGCGCGTACAGCTTCGTCAGCTGCGGTCTCGGCAGGAGCGCCACCGCGCATCATGCTTTCAAGATACAATCCCGTGCCGCCACAAAATATCGGCAATCTTCCGCGTGCAGAAATATCGCGTGCGCATTCAAGCGCCATCGTCGCGAAATCTGCAGCCGAAAACGGCTCGTGCGGATCGCAAATATCTATCATGTGATGCCGGATATCAAGCATTTCCTCTTTGGTGGGCTTTGCGGTGCCGATATCCATGCCGCGGTAAACCTGCATAGAATCGACAGAAATTATCTCACCGCCAAGTGCCTTTGCAGCGGCAAGCGCAAGCGCACTTTTCCCGCTGGCCGTACTTCCAACTATGGCAATACTTTTTTCAATTTTATCCATTAAAGTTCAACTTCTTGCTCGAGTATGTAACGAAGCACCTCGGTTTCGCTTGGGATAGTGACCGCAGGTGTATTTCCCTTTTTCGATGCAATCTCGATAACGGTCGCCGCATAACGCGTTGCACGCACGCTCTTTGCAGAGCGAAGATTCTCAACTATCATTGCAGGCACAAGCAAATCGCGATAACGCTCGTCCGCATCCTCAATATATGGGATATAGTACGAGAAATTGCCCTTGTAGGCAAATGCACCGCCAACACCAAACTTGAACAAGTAAGTCTTTGAACGAACGGTTTTATGAAGCTCAACCGCAGCACGCAGATTGCTTTGCGTATCGCGAGGACTTATACCCGTAATACGCTCGGTAGCGTGTGGGGGAAGCGCAATAACATCAATAACTCCGAGGTCGGCAAGTGGAAAATCCTCAGGCACTCTCTCTCCGTCAAAAAATGACGGAATACCCTTTTCGCGCGCGAGAGAAGCCGCGAGAATCGCAACATCCTTCGGTACGTCAAGGCTGACATATACTGCATCCGGGAAAGAGGTGAACGCTTCTTCAACGAGGTCACATGTAATTCTTTCGGTAAGTGCGTTTCTTCTGTATGTAACGCGCTCATCACCGTCCGCAACTACACTGATATCGGTCTTTGAATCCTTGACAGTCTTAACAAAACGTGTATCGACACCAAGATCCTTAAAAAAGCCGACAAGCGATCTGCCGTATTCATCATTGCCAACGCATCCGCAAAGAATAGCGCCGCCGCCAAGTCGTGACACCGCAATTGCACCGATACCGGCAGAGCCGCCCGGAGCAAGATCATAGTCACCGCAATCTATTTTTTCTTCTTTTGCAAGAGTTCTGCCCGACGCTTTAAAGTTAAGCTCGGTACAGATACTGCCTATAAGGAGTATTCGCTTTTTCATGTCGTTCCTCCAAAGTAACCATAAGATATAATAATACATAATATATTATACAACAATATATTTACAAAATCAAGGCTGCACTTGCCGCTTCCCTACAAAAACTTTAATAACTTTTTTAATTTTTTTATTGCATTTTCGCCGAAACATGGTATACTATAGTTGTAATATTAAAATTTATTTTTCTTCTTAAGGAGTGATAATATGCTTTATATCGGTAAAAAGCCTGAAAAACCCAATGTTGGTAAAATTATTTTAGCTGTTTCTGCTGCTATCGCAGGTGTTGCAGCTCTCGCTGTTCTTGCATACAAACTGTATCAGAAGTTCGTTCCCGCTTGCATCGATTGCGAGTGTGAGGATTTTCTTGATGACGAGGATCTTTTTGACGATGATTGCATCGAAGTTCATTGCGAAGATGCAACCGAAGAAGAAGACGCCTAAATTTCATCAAATTTTATCAAAAAATCGCCATTTTTCGGCGATTTTTTATTTTTTACAATAACAATAAATTTTAAAACGTTGACTTGTGTCAAACATACATGGTATATTAATTACGATGCATTATAAAATCCAACTCAAGGGGGAAATATGAAAAAACTTCTCATAGCTGTTTTGCTTTTCGCAATACTTACAGTCAGCACATTTGCCGCTGACAAAAACGCATTTGGTTATTACGATTATGACGGAAACGGAACCGTAGAATTCACCGATGCAATTACCATTCTCAGCGATATGATCAACGGCACAGCGGACGACGCAAGCCTTTTGCGCGTTATGCATGTCATGCAAGGCGCAGTCGCAGGTACAAAGCTTGCAGCAACCGTAACTTCGGTCGATACTGCAAACGGTACAGCTACCGTTTCTACAGAATACTTTGAAAACATTACTATTCCCCTCTCCATGCTCGGTCTTGGTAATAATATTTCCGCCGCTGATTATAACGGTGTGCCTGCAGTTATCACTGTTCATGCGCCGGCATCAAAATTCTTTGCATCATACAATGGCGATGGCAAAGGTATATATCTTGTTCAGGTAAACGAAACATTTTCAGGCACTCCTGTAAATGCTGTTTCCAAACTCTATACCATTGACGAACTCAATAAAAACGCAACTAACGGTAGCCATGCGAGCGACAACTACAAGTCAGCATCTCTCGAACTTAACTTCCGCGAAAATGTAACTCTCAATTCTGCCGTAAACGGCTATACCCGTTATGACAACGGCTGGTATCCGAGAGTTGCAAAAGTAAACGACAATTTCTATGTAATGACTTACATGTACGGTCAGTTCGGCGTTCATCTCTACTATGTAACAAGCTCGGACGGCATAAACTGGAACGCTCCGCAGGTTCTCTGGAATCAGGCTCACTACCCCGCATTTACATATGAAGACGGTCCACTTGCAGGTACATCCGATAAGTTGGCATCCGTTAACCCTGATATATGCGTACTTGATGACGGTACAATACTTTGCGTATATGCAGTTCGCCCTGCAAAAGGATATCGGTATTATCCTGACCTTTCGGGCCTCTTTATGAAGAGAGGCACTCCCCACTCCGACGGAACAATAACCTGGTCTGACGAGTTTAAAATTTACACAGGTCAGGTCTGGGAGCCTTCAATCCTCAAGCTTTCAAGCGGTGAAATCCATGTTTACTTCACTCAGGTTGCTCCTGACATCGTGCAGTACGGCTATGATGAGAACCACCGTTCAACCGAAACGGGACTTATCATTTCAAAGGACAACTTTGCTACATGGACTCCCAACATTCAGGCGGGCGATACAAACTATTACCGTGCAACTACTGTTTACCGTGAATATGTCGGTGATAAGGACGGACGCCCCCACTACAGCGGACAGATGCCCGTTGCAACCGAGCTTTACAACGGAAAACTTTTCCTCGCCGTAGAAATTAGGCAATTGAACGGTGCGTTCAGAGTTTCTACAGCTGTCAGCAACTCCGTCGGTGCATGGAAAAGCCTTGCAATAGGTGAAGAGGGTACATATACAAAACTCACCTCTACTCCCATCTCCTCTCCATTCGTTGACCGTTTCCCCTCGGGTGAGGTTTACCTCACATATAACTATTGGCATAGCGGCCAAGACTACCTTATCGGCAGACTTGGCAAGCCTGACGGAAGTGCGTTTAACAATTACTTCTACAATGCAGGCGACAGCGAAGGTATCTGGGGCTCATGCCGAGTGGTTGACTCACACAAGGCAATTACCGCGATGCAGGACATCGTTTCAACAACTACAGAAACCGCGGATGACGGCACCCAAACCACTGTAAACACCTATGGCATCAATCTCTATCACCACTACCTCAACCACCGCATAAACGCAAAGGAAACATCCGTTATCCTTGACGGCTTTATCAACGAGTGGGAGCGTAACTCGGACGCTCTCTTTGTAGGAAGTGAAACTCAGGCTCAGGCTACCATGCAGGTTGCACATGACAGAGACAACGTATACTTCCTTGTTACAAGACTTGACAAGTGTCTCACAAGCAAGGATGCAGTAAAAATAAACGTTGCGGACGGAAGTACAAATTACTATACAATTTCAATCAATCCGAAGGGTGCATACACCGTTACGCACTCCGTAAACGGTGATATTGCAAGCGGCACTGCTACTGCTGCAAAGCGCTTTGGCACTGTTGACATCAACACAAACGTTGACCAAGGCGTTTATATAGAGTTTGCGATTCCCAAGTCGCAGATCGGCGTTAGCGGCACTTCTTTCAAGGTTATGCCCGCACTGACAAATAAGGATGCATCCTCCACAGTTACAGAAGATACGCTCACAGGCGCAGTCATGACCTCAACCGCAAACTGGATCGAGGTTGTACTTGATTAACCACAAAGGCACTTGCATAACGCAAGTGCCTTTGTTTATGTAAATTAATGTTTATGGGAGTAAATTGGAATAAACAAACCGTAGGGCAGGGGCTTGCTCCTGCCGCCTGTACAACATCTGCTGGCGGTTTGCGGCGGGAGATAAACCCCCGCCCTACTGTTTACGCGTGAACGCGTAAACTCTAATTTACATCATCCCTGTTAAAACAAAAATCTTGCAAAATTTCTATCAGTTTTGCAAGATTTTTATATAAGACTAAATTTTATCTACTCTTTTTAAGCATTTCTGCATATTCGAGAAGTTTTGCGGTTTCTGTTTTTGAAAAATCCGCAGTTATCTCGATTATTTTAGAAAACTCAGTTGAAGTTTGCACCTTTCTCGACACAGGCGCATCCGGCATACCCAAAAGATAGTCAGTGGTGGTGTCAAGTTCAAGAGCAATCAACCGCAAGGTTTCATAAGACGGGGTACTTTGCCCCAACTCATATCTACTGATATTATTCTTTCCTGTGAATACTTTCTTACCCAGTTCTTCTTGCGTAAGATTGTTCAGCTTGCGTAATTCTCTTATTCTTTCTCCAAAGTACACTTCTACACCCCCAAACAGTCTTTATTTAGATTTTACATAATGTCTTGTAAAAAGTAAATCAAAGTCTTTTAAAATGAGATTTATCCAACGCCACGCTTGACAAAATCACATGATATGTATATAATTATATTCAAAAACACATATTGTGAGACTTAAGGGGATTTAAAATGGATATTATAAAAGAGCTTTTTATGGGTAACATTGCGCCGGATATCGCAATCGGACAAAATGAAGAATACAAAAAGGCAAGTAACGTATTTAACAATCTTGCAACCGCTTTTAGGCAAACTCATAATGAAAAAACCACAGAAAAACTATGTGAGCTTTTAGAAGCATATACCAACATGACAGACATCGAGAACACAGAAACATTCAAGGTCGGATTCACGCTCGGTGTACGGCTGATGTGCGCTTGCTTTTTCAATGATTAAAGTGGATAAACTAATGATTCGCTTGCTAAAGGCCCCCTTGCCTAAAGGGGGCTGTCGCCGAATGGCGACTGGGGGATACACTCCTAAACCATTGTAAATACTGCGGTTTTTACGTATCCCTCCACCGCTAACGCCCGAACCCCAAAAGCTCGACAAGCTCGCTTTCGGGAACCCGACGGCGGTCCCCCTCCCTTTAAGCAAGGGAGGCTGATAAACATTAATTTATCTTTTCATTGACATATCATTTTGTCGATGCTATAATATTAAGATGGAAAATAAAAAATATTATATATAAAAGGACTTTAAAACTATGAAGTGGACATCTCTCAACGATTTAAGAGAAAAATACCTTTCTTTCTTTGAAAGCAAGGGACACCTTCGCCTGCCGAGCTTTCCGCTCGTGCCTCAGGGCGACAAGTCTCTCCTCCTCATAAACTCAGGTATGGCTCCGATGAAGAAGTACTTCACCGGTGAGGTAGTTCCTCCTCGCACCCGTGTAACCACATGCCAGAAGTGTATCCGTACCCCCGACCTTGAAAGCGTCGGTAAGACCGCACGTCACGGCACATACTTTGAAATGCTCGGCAACTTCTCGTTCGGCGACTATTTCAAGAACGAAGCTATTCCGTGGGCATGGGAATTCCTTACCAAGTGGCTTGAGATTCCCGAAGAGCTTCTCTACCCCTCTATCTACGAAGAGGACAACGAAGCTTTTGAGATCTGGAACAAGAAAATCGGAGTTCCCGCCGAAAAGATCATTCCTCTCGGCAAGGCAGACAACTTCTGGGAACACGGCAGCGGTCCCTGCGGCCCCTGCTCCGAAATTTACTTTGACCGCGGCATAAAGTACGGCTGCGGCTCCCCTGACTGTAAGCCCGGCTGTGAGTGCGACAGATTTATGGAGATCTGGAACAACGTATTCTCTCAGTTCAACAATGACGGTAACGGCAACTACACCGAGCTTGCACAGAAGAACATTGATACAGGTATGGGTCTTGAGCGTCTCGCTTGCGTAATGCAGGGCGTTGACAACCTCTTTGAGGTTGACACTGTTCGCAAGATTCTCGACACTGTTTGTGAGGTTGCCGGCAAGAAGTACGGCGATGACAAGCAGGACGACATTTCCATCCGTATCATCACCGACCACATCAGAAGCGCAACATTTATGATTTGCGATGGCGTTATTCCTTCTAACGAAGGCAGAGGCTACGTTCTCCGCAGAATTCTTCGCCGTGCGGCAAGAAACGCAAAGCTTCTCGGAATCAATCACGTATTCCTCAGCGACCTTTGCGACGTTGTAATCGAGCTTAATGTCGGTGCATATCCCGAGCTTGCAGACAAGCAGGCGTACATCAAGAAGGTTATCTCTATGGAAGAGGACCGCTTCAATGCAACAATTGATGCAGGTCTTGCAATCCTCAATGACCTTATTGCAAAAGCACAGGCTGAAAACAAGACCGTTCTTGACGGCGCAGACGTTTTCAAGCTTTATGACACATACGGCTTCCCGATTGACCTCACAAGAGAAATTGCAGAGGAAAAGGGACTTTCCATTGACGAGGACAAGTACAAGGCTGAAATGGAAAACCAGCGCATGACCGCAAGAGCTAACCGCAAGGACATCGGCGGCTGGAGCGAGTCGTCAAAGACACTTCTCTCCTCACTTGCAAAGACCGAGTTCACAGGCTACGAAAATGCTTCCACCGATGCAAAAGTACTTGCAATCATCGACGGCGACAATAACCTCGAAGAGATAAACGAGGGCGAATGCTCCATCATCCTCGACGCTACTCCCTTCTACGGCGAGGGCGGCGGTCAGGTCGGCGACACAGGTACAATTACTACCGCTAATGCTACCGTTACCGTTCTTGATACCAAGAAGAGCGACGGTGTATACATCCACATCTGCCGTGTTGAAAACGGCACAATCAAGGTTGGCGAAACTGTTACTGCTGCAATCGACGAGTGTCGCAGAAACACAATCCGCCGCAACCACTCTGCGGCTCACCTGCTTCAGGGTGCGCTCCGAAAGGTTCTCGGCAACCACGTTGAGCAGGCAGGCTCCTATGTAGACGAAAAGGAATGCCGTTTTGACTTCACTCACTTTGCGGCAATGACCGCCGAGGAAATCGAAAAGGTGGAAATGCTTGTAAACGAAGCAATCCTTGACGGTGCAGAGGTTGTCACCAAGGTTACCGATGCCGAAACCGCAAAGAAAGAGGGCGCAATGGCACTCTTCGGCGAGAAGTACGGCGACAAGGTTCGTATGGTTAAGATGGGCGACTACTCCACCGAACTTTGCGGCGGTACACACGTTTCCAACACCGCTAAGGTTGGTCTTTTCAAGGTAGTTTCCGAATCCTCTGTAGCGGCAGGTGTTCGCCGTATCACTGCTACAACCGGTCTTGGCGTACTTGGTATGCTTAAGGACAGCGAAATGCTCGCTGCAAAGACCGCGCAGCAGCTCAAGAGCGCAAACGTAAACGACAACCCTGCTCGTGCACAGGCTCTCCAGAACGAGATTAAAGCACTGAAGAAAGAGCTTGAAGCAGCTAATGCAAAGCTTTCGCAGAATGCACTTGCAAACATTGCAAGCGTAGCTGTAGGCGACACAGAGCTCTTCACCGCAAAGGTTGACGGAAACGCACAGGCGGCGCGCTCTATGTGCGATGAAATCAAGGCTAACAACCCGAAGGCTGTTGCGGTTATCGCGGCAGTTGACGGCGGCAAGCTTCAATTTGCGGCCTCGGCAGGTGCAGATGCCGTTAAGGCAGGCGCACACGCAGGCAAGCTTGTAGGCGCAGTTGCAGCCGTTACAGGCGGCAAGGGCGGCGGACGTCCCGACGGCGCAATGGCGGGCGGCGCAGACATATCCAAGGTTGATGAAGCGCTTGCAGCAGCAGCTGGAATCCTCGCAGAACAACTTAAATAAAACAAAAAATCAAGCCGCGCCGCGGCGCGGCTTGAAATTATTTTCAAAAAACACTTGACATTTACCTATCTTTTCAATATAATATAGGTTGTCTTATTGTGAATACACGCGAAGTTATCGCTTCCGAAATCTTGCAAGGAGGTGCAGATCACGATGCTTAGAACATATCAGCCTAAGAAGCGCCAGAGAAAAAAAGAGCACGGCTTCAGAAAGAGAATGAAGACCGCAGACGGCAGAAAAGTACTCAAGAGACGCCGCGCTAAGGGCAGAGCAAGACTTACCTATTAATTCTTCGCCTGCCTTAATACTTACTCCCACGGGAGTTTCAAACTCCGATAACTCTCACCGAGATTATCGGGGTTTTGTTTTATGTCACAAATTTTTATTATCAATCGGAAGGTGATGTATAAATGAAATACCGCGCAATATGCGAAAATCACCTGTATTCAAAAGCATATAAGAAGGGCAAAAAGGCTGTGTTGCCGACTATAGCTGTTTATGTCCTGCCCGATTTCAGAAAACACGTACTCATGAAGGCTAACCCCGAAAAGAAGTACATCAACCGTATAGGTCTTACTGTGGGTAAAAAAATCGGCGGCGCGGTTCAGCGCAACCGAGCAAAACGTATTATTCGGCACGCTTACAAAAACATTGATACCACATACAAAGTAAAAACAGGCAACCTCATTGTGCTTGTCGCACGTGAGGCTATCGCAAACAAGAAAACAACTGACGTTGAGCGCGAACTTTTGCGCGCGCTGAAAAAACTTGAACTGATATGAAATACGTCTGTATATGGCTTGTAAAGTTGTATCGCAAATTTATTTCACCGCTTAAGCCGAGTTGTTGCAGGTTTACTCCTACCTGTTCCGCCTACGCCCTTGAGGCGTTTCAAAAACGTGGCTTTTTTTCAGGGCTTATCCTCACCGTGTACCGCATTCTCCGCTGTAACCCTTATGGACGTGGAGGCTACGATCCCGTACCTGACAAAGGATTCAAACCCTATTCAAAACAACCAAGCGATGAAGATTAATTAAAAGGATATATTAAAATGGAAATTTTGTACGCTCCTTTCGCATTTTTGATGCGATTGTTTGACAGCTTCACGGGTAGCTATGCCCTGTCGCTTTTGCTGTTCACCATCTTCTTTAAGCTGGTGCTTTTGCCTCTCGGCATCAAACAGCAGAAAAATCAGATAAGAATGGCCGCTCTTCGCCCTAAAGAAGAGGTAATCAGAAAGAAATATGCCGGCCGCACCGACCGCGCCACCATGCAGAGAATGCAGCAAGAGATTCTTGAACTGCAGCAGAAAGAAAATGTCAGCCCCTTTGGCGGATGCCTTCCTCTTGTGGTTCAGCTCGGTCTTATCATGGTAATCTACACCATCATTCGCCAGCCCCTTTCCTACATCTGTAACATGACTACAGATACACTCGTTGCGCTGGCAAATGAAATCGGTCTTACCGTTGGCACCGGTGCAAATGCCGCAGCAGTTACTGCAAGCAATGTTGCAGGTCTTGACCAGATCAACGCGATATCCATTATCAAGGATCACGCAAACATTGAAGCACTCACTGCATCATATCCCGAACTCGCACGAATCCCCAACCTTGACCTGTTTAGTCTTAACCTTGGTGTTACCCCCTCTGAAGTATTCAGCGGCTTCACCGGTAAGAGCACTGTTACAGGCGTAGGTACACCTGCATTTATCGATGTAGTAAAATACATGATAATCCCTGTGGGATGTTTCCTTCTTCAGGTATTCACCATGAAGATGACCAGAAAGTTCACCTATCAGTCCGCTGCAACACAGGATGCGCAGACAGGCTGTAGCATGAAGATGATGGACTGGATGATGCCCCTTATGTCCCTTTATTTCTGCTTCACATTCTCAAGTGCGATTGGTCTTTACTGGATCTACTCCAATATTCTCTCCTTCCTGCAGACTGTGCTGCTTTCAAAGCTCATGCCTGTACCGAAGATGACAGAAGAGGATGTAAAGGCTGCCGAAAAAGAAATGAAAGCAAAGGGCTATGACACAAGAAAGACATCTGAAAAGATCCGTGTCCGCTCTCTCCATCACATCGACGACGATGACTATGATGAACTCCCCGAGGTTGAATCCGAGGTGAAAGGCGCTGGACAGACTCTGCTGAACGGCGAAAAAGTTCCTGCCAAGAATCAGGACAAGAAACCTAAAATCAAAGACTAATTTTTGAAAGGCAAGTGCATAGCACTTGATATATAGCATGATTACAGAAATCCAGGCAACAGGCAAGACCATAAACGATGCCGTTGAAGCACTCAAGGTCAAGCTTTGTGTTGACACACTTGACGAAATCGAATGGAAGGTCCTCAGCGCAGGTAAAAAAGGCGGTTTTTTCGGATTTGGTGCACAGCCTGCAAAGGTAGTTGCATATCTCAAAACCGCAGATCCCGTTGAAGAAAAGAAGGCTGAACCCAAGATTGAAACAAAGCCTGAACCCAAGGTCGAAGCCAAGAAGCCCGAAAAGAAAGAAGAAAAAAAGGCTGATAAGAAGCCTGAGAAAAAAGCCGAACCCGCAAAGGCTCCGGAAAAGAAAGCTGAGAAGCCGAAAAAGCCCAAGACTCCTACAACCGAGGCTGAAGTAAATGCCGCAAAATCTTTTGTAGAAACTCTCATCAAGAATCTTGAGCTCAATGTCACTACCAACATTTCCAACGATGAGGAAAACGGCAGTTGCATTTCAATCGCAGGTGATGACGCAGGTATGCTCATCGGTCACCACGGCGAAACTCTCGATGCAGTTCAGTATCTTGCAAACCTTGCAGCAAACCGCGCTGAAGGCAAAGATGATCATGAGCGCATCACAGTTGACGTTGAGGGTTACAGAGAAAAGAGAGAAGAAACTCTCCGCGCACTCGCACGCAGAATGGCGGCGAAGGTTCAGAAGTACGGCAAGAGCGTTATGCTTGAGCCCATGAACCCCTACGAAAGACGTATTATCCACTCCGAAATTCAGCAGATTGAAGGCATCTCCACAAACTCTATCGGCTCTGACAACAACCGCAAGGTAGTTATCTTCCTCACCGAAAAGGGCATGGGCAGACTTCCTCAGCGCGACTCAAAAGGCGGCAATCGCCGCGGCGGTCACGGACGCAGACGTCCTCACGGTGACAAGCCCGCTGCAGAAACCGCAGAAGTAGTAAACACCGAAGAATAATTATGAAGAATGATTTTCTGTCTACCATAGCCGCCGTATCCACTCCGCGAGGAAAAGGCGGTGTGGCGCTGATACGAATATCGGGTGACGAAGCAGCGACCGTAGCAGGTCGCTGTTTTTCTCCAAAATGCAAAAAGGATATATCCGAGCTCAAGGCGCGCACCGCGTATTTCGGCGACATCATAAGCAACAGCGAACCAATTGATGACGGTATTATGACCATTTTCCGCGCACCTGCATCGTATACAGGCGAGGACATGGTTGAAATAAGCTGTCATGGTGGTGTGCTTGTCACAAACCGCGTGCTTGAAGCGGTGTTCAAGGCAGGAGCTGCTCCTGCGGCGGCAGGCGAATTTACACGCCGAGCATTTGTAAACGGCAAGCTTTCACTCACAAAGGCTGAAGCTGTAGGCGAAATACTTGAAGCAAAAAGCGATGCACAGCTTCACATAGCGGCTTCGCAACGCCGCGGTGCGCTCTCCGAAAAAATAGACACCGCAGCACATGCACTCACTGCGCTGATTGCCGATGTATACGCAAAAATAGACTATCCCGACGAAGATCTGAGCGAGATCAGCGATGAAGAATTTGCACGCCGCGCTGAAGATATAAGGCTTTCTCTTATAAATCTGCGTGATACATATCGCTCAGGCAGTGCAATTTTCGAAGGTGTAAATACCGTTATTTGCGGCGCTCCGAATCGCGGCAAAAGCTCTTTGTATAACGCCATCGCAGGTGAAGATGCCGCAATAGTAACCGAAATTGCAGGCACGACACGCGATGTGCTTGAACGTGACATTCCGCTTGGCAAGGTGCTATTGCATCTGACCGATACCGCCGGTATTCACGACACCGAAGATGTGGTTGAACAAATAGGAGTAAAGCGTGCCGAGGAACGAATGAACGATGCCGAGCTTATCATTTGCGTACTCGACGGTTCCAAAGCCCTTGGCGATGCTGACATTGCCCTGCTTAACAAGCTTAAAGATGTCGCCGCGCCCAAGATAGCCGTTCTCAACAAAAGCGACATTGGCAAAGCTGATATCAAGCTTCCAACCGGTCTTTTTGAAAAAGAAGTGCCGATGAGTGCAAAAAACGGTATCGGACTTATCGAACTTAAAGCGGCAGTTGAAGAACTTTTTATTGACGAAAAGATAAATACCAACAGCGATGCCATAGTCACAAGTGCGCGCCAGTTCGCCGCACTTGACGAAGCACAAACACTCATCGCTGATGCTATTGTCACTGCAAAAAGCGGAATGGGAGCAGATCTTGCATCCAGCGACCTTGAACGCGCGGTTGCAGTTCTTGACGAGCTTGACGGCAGAAGCGTCAGCGAAAACGTTGTGTCAGAGATATTTGGCAGATTCTGCGTTGGAAAGTAAAAAAGGTGGGAAAACTTTTTTACAAAAGTTTTCCCACACCATTTGCAAATCTACTTGCGTTTGGGCATTACCAAAAAGATAATTACTATTACAGCAATCACCACAATTACTGCTATTATAATGCCCGTCGCCATACTTCCGCCGTCATCATTATTCATACTATCGGTAGTAGTATTTGTTGTATCACGCGTTTCAGGTGCTGCATCAGTTTTTGGAGCATCGGTTGTCGCAGGCAAATCAGGCTCTTCAAAAATGTCTGTTCCGTCTCGTGTGCCTGCTGAGTCGGTGCCCTCTCCGTTTCTGCCAAGCATACGGTCGATTCCTTTATCTATAGCACCTTCATCACCGAAGATCTTTTCGCCTTCGCTGACATCGCTGACTATACCGTCACGTATATCTCCAAAAGAAACATCACCGTCTGATACAACTCCGTTTTCGTACATTTCATCAAGCGTTGCCGCAGATGAGCAAACTATCATAACAAGCGAAAGCAACAAACACATTGTTGCCGCCGCTAATCTGTTTTTAACTCTCATATCATAATCCCTTTCGGTTTTGAATTTTAATGTCGTTATAAGTTTTCCCTGTGTCACGACATAAATTACAAGGAGTTTTTTCATGGAAAGCAAAAGATTTACAAAAAACGACAGCGGTTTTATTTGCCAGAATTGCGGCAAAGAGGTTGAGCCGCTTGGTTCATCTTCACGCAATCACTGCCCTTTTTGTCTTTGATCTATACATATTGACATCATGCCAGGCGACAGAAAGAACACCTGCCTTGGCATTTTAGACCCTGTAAAAGTTGAAACAAGTCCCAAGAAAGGGTATGTCATCGTGCACAAATGCCGCAAGTGCGGAGAGATACGCCGCAACCGCGCCGCAAACGATGCACGCGTGCAACCTGACAATATTGATTTGATAATAAAGCTGTCCGCCGCCGAATTTTAAGTTTTAGATATTGTAACTCTTAAAATAATATGTTAAAATAGTTTCACAGTAGTGAAACTATTTTTTTTATGGAGGTGAAATATGAAAAAGTTATACGCGTTTTTTACCGTTGCAACGCTTTGCATTTTTTTGGTAGCTTGCTCAACAACACGCAGTCGCTTTACTTTCACCCCCACAATAAATGACCGTACCGGTGCCGTGATTGAAGTAACTGAAACTCAAAGGTCTAAAACCGATATACTTGATCCTTCACCTGCAGTTACAGAACCAAAATATTTTGAAATCATTGCGGCACGCACCACCGCGGCATCCACCTCCCGAACTACCAAAGTTTCAGAGTCACCCGAAGAAACATCTATTCCGGATGTAACGGCTGCACCTGCAGTTACATCCACAACTTCACAATCCCCGGACGTTATTGTTCCAATAACTCCTGTAACGAAGGCAACTACCGCTGCAACAACTAAAGCGCCTCCCGAACATTATATCGTTAAATTTGTTGACACCGACGGTTACACGACAATATCGGTGCAAAGCATCGAAGCAGGAGAATCTGCTGTCGAACCGGCAATGCCCAATCGCCGTGGCGGAACAGTATTTCTCGGCTGGGATAAAGAATTTTCAAATGTTCAAAGCAGCCTCATTGTTAAAGCACTATATCAAAAAGAATGGCTCACAGTTCGCTTCTTTGACATTGACGGCACACTCCTGAAAAGTGAAGAGGTGTTATATGGCGACAGCGCTTCAGCACCGAAAGTTAGCGACCGCGGCGAATACCGTTTCGACGGCTGGAACTCAGACTTCACCAAGGTGTATAAGGACATCGATGTATACGCAAAATACTACATACCGCCTGTCAGAAGCTACACAACTTTGCCAAACGCATACAAGCTTTTGCCCGTTTCGGAAAACACACTGAAGCTACCGGCAACCGCGTATTACCGCCGCCAATACAACGGCGTTTGTACGCTTGGCAACACCGATTATGCCGGCAATATAATTTACGGCAACTTCAGCGATACGTTGGATATTTCCGGTTTTGGATTTACAAGCTTTGAAGGTATTATAGCACTGGACGACCATGATTCCAACAGCGACAAAAAATACTCTGTAAACCTATATATCTATCTTGATGGAAAACAGGTATATCAGGCGCAAATGACTCGCCCCGGCTCTTTCAGAAAGTTTAATGTGGATCTCACCGGTGCAAGCAGTCTGACAATTCGCCTTGAACCTTTTATCGACGGTCAGCTTTATTATCAGTATTACGGTACGCCCGAATTTATCGGTGGACTTATAAATGCTGTTATCTACGAAAATTAATTTAGGGTAAAACCCGAAGAAAGGCTATTCTCAATGAAACTTCTCGAAGACAGAATCTTAAAAGACGGCAAGGTTGGCGCGGGAAACGTGCTTAAGGTTGACGGCTTTGTCAACCATCAGATCGACGTAAAACTTATGTGCGAGCTTGGCAAAGAATTCAAGCGTCGCTTTGAGAGCACGGAGATAACAAAGATACTCACTATTGAGGCTTCCGGCATAGGCATTGCGTGTATTACAGCACAGTATTTTGATGTACCTGTAGTATTTGCAAAAAAGACAAAAACAAACAATATTTATGCCGATGTATACACGTCCAAGGTTGAATCGTACACACATGGAACTACATATGACATAGTTGTTTCTAAGGAATTCTTGAATCCCGGTGACAAGGTTCTTATTATTGATGATTTTCTTGCCAAGGGCAGTGCACTTAAAGGTCTTATCTCCCTTATTGAGGATGCCGGAGCAATCGTTATGGGCGCAGGTATCGTAATTGAAAAAGCATACCAGCCTGGCGGTGACCTTATCCGAGGAATGGGTATACGCGTCGAATCTCTCGCGCGCATTGCTTCAATGAGCTTTGAAGATGGCGTAACTTTCGTTGAGGAATAATCTGATTATATAAAAAGGCCAAGCGGTTTAACCGCTTGGCTTTTTATATAAAAACAGCATTTGCTATTGCATTTTGCTATATTTTTTTGTTAAAATGATAAAGGGAGTGATGTTATGCAACCGTTTTTTACATATTTTGATATACCTAACCTTGGGTTGCCGTATTTAAGCCCTATCATGGGCGGAATGCAACAGTGCGACCGAAATTATACATACGGTCCGGTCATGCGCCGATACTACATAATTGAATACATCATAAGCGGATGCGGTGAATACACCGTAAACGGTCATGTGCATAAGGGAAAAGCCGGAGAAGCTTTTATTATAAAGCCTTTTGAAGTTCATCTGCTTCGCGCAGACAATAATGACCCTTGGCAATATGTTTGGGTTGGTTTTTCAACCGAGCTTGAACTGCCAGAAATCATGCATAACAATTACGTTTTTGACGCAACCGAAGTTTCTGACATATTTATGCGCCTTGCCGACGGTAATCATCAAGACAGAAAAGCTACTGATTATGCCACAGCACTATTTTGCCTTTTTTCGAGATACTATGCTCTACAGAAAAACGCTCAAAAAGAGCCGCTTAATTCTATAGACAAAGCAATAGCAATAATCAAAAATGAATATGCGACTATCACCGTTCAAAAGCTTGCCGACCGCCTTTTTCTGAACCGCTCCTACTTCGGTGCAAATTTCAAAAAGAAAACCGGAAAATCCCCCAAAGAATATATCGACGAAACAAGGATGTCCGCCGCTGCAATGATGATGACTGAGCTTGGATATACCGCTACACAGGCTGCGCTGGCAACAGGATACAGCGATGTAATGTGTTTTTCAAGAATGTATAAAAAGCACTTTGGCAAGCCGCCGCGCAAGAGTATAGAAAAACGGTCGCCCAAAGGCGGATCAATCATACTAAAATAAAAAAAGCACCGCTTTGCGGTGCTTTTTTACATTTAATTAGTCGCTTACGTAAGGAATAAGAGCCATCTGTCTTGCTCTCTTTACTGCAACGGTGAGCTGACGCTGGTGAACAGCGCAAGTACCGGAAATTCTTCTGGGAAGAATCTTGGAACGCTCGCTCACGAGCTTCTTAAGTCTTACAGTATCCTTGTAATCAATGTAATCGATCTTGTCAGCGCAGAAAAGACAAACTTTCTTTCTCTTCTTCATAGGGCGGAAGGGGCGCTGTACGTTTTCGGTCTTGTTATCCATTGTTATACCCTACTGTTAAAAACAGATTTCCTTTCTATAAATTCTTTTCGATCAGAACGGTAAATCGTCCTCATCGGATACCGCCTCAAACTTAGGCGCTGCCGCGTCGGTATTTGAATACGACGGTGCGGCGTATGCATCGGGCGTGTACTGGGAAGCGCCTGCTCCGTCAGACTTGTTTTCAACAAATCCAACTTCATCTGCAACAACTTCGGTTACATAGCGCTTATTGCCCTGGCTGTCTGTATAGCTTCTGCTCTGGAGAGCACCGCATACCAGAATGGGCTTACCCTTCTTGAAATAGCGAGATACAAACTCTGCTGTCTGTCTCCAAGCAACAATACTGATAAAATCAGCGGTCTGCTGACCTTCTGTCTGATTCTTGCTCTGGTAACGGCGGTTGATCGCAATTGTGAACGAAACAACCGAAATACCCGAGGGAGTTTGCTTGAGTTCGGGATCTGCTGTCAGGTTTCCGATAAGAATTACCTTATTCAAAGTTGCCATATACTCGCCTCCTCGTCAATTACGACTTTGCCTTCTTGGTCTCGAGTCTGATTACGATGCCGCGCATGATGTTTTCATCAATGTTGTAGCGACGCTCGAGCTCAGCCGGGAAAGCAGACTCACTCGTAAAGTTAACGAGTACATAGTAACCTTCGGTAATATCGTCGATAGGATATGCAAGACGGCGCTTGCCCCACTCGTCGATTTCACCAACGGTACCGTTCTCTGCGATGAGTGCAGTGAACTTGTCCACTGTTGCCTTTACGTCATCCTCGCTAAGAGTAGGATTAACGATGAACAGTGTTTCGTAAGAATTTACTACCTTTTCCATCTGTGTTACACCTCCTTATGGACTTATGGCCATGCTCTTTGTCATGGCAAGGGGGTAGGGGTAAAAATATTATTACCTATACCGAATTAGTATTTTACCATATAAGAATTCATTTGTCAACAAAAATATTGAAAAAAATACCGCGTTATGCTATTATTAATGTAGCGTTTTCTAAAGGAGTCAAAGCAATGTACATATATATCGTCCGTCACGGACAAAGCATGGGAAATCTGAAAGGCGGATTTGCAGGACATACTGACTATCCGCTCAGCGACCTCGGACACAAGCAGGCACGTATGACCGCGGATTTTCTAAAAGATGAACACATCGAAACAGTTATATCAAGCACGCTGACACGCGCAAAGCAGACCGCCGAGCCGATAGCCGCCGACCGAGGTCTTGAGGTAATTGGCTGCAAGGAGTTCATGGAGATGAACTTCGGCGACTGGGAAGGAAAGCCGCTTGACGAGGTTGAAAGAGAATACAACGGCGCTGTGTCACAATGGAAAAAAGAAATGTACAAAACCGTTTGCCCGAACGGTGAAAGCACCGTTGATTGCTACAATCGCGCAGTAAATGCGCTGAAAGAAACAGCCGCAAAATATGACGGGCACGACATATGCATAGTGTCGCACGGTGCTATTATCAAGTGCCTGTGCTGTTTTCTTCACGGCCTGCCTATAGAAAAACTGCAGGACGTTATCTGGGCGGACAATGCATCTGTAACAAAGCTTGAATACAAAAACGGTGAATTTAAAATCGTCTATGAATGTAAAAGCGACCACATGGGCGAATATGTCACGGGCGTGTCAAAAGCAATGAGAGAGGCGTAAAAAAATAACGCGAGCCGTTCTTTCTTAAAAAGAAATAACCAAAGAAAAACTAAAAGGAACTCATTACGAGTTCCTTTTCTTCATTATTATAGTGTTGCTGCCATTACAGCCTTTATTGTGTGCATACGGTTTTCGGCTTCGTCGAATACAATTGAACGAGAGCTTTCAAACGCTTCGTCGGTGACTTCCATACAGGTTATGCCGAACTTCTCGTAAATTTCCTTGCCTATCTTGGTTTTAAGGTCGTGGAACGCGGGGAGACAGTGCATGAACACGCAATCGTCGCCTGCATTTTCAAGAAGCTCCATAGTTACACGGTAAGGGGAAAGCTCCTTGATTCTCTCTTCCCAAACGCTGTCTGGCTCGCCCATGGATACCCAAACGTCGGTATAGAGAACCTTTGCACCCTTGGTAGCAACCTTGGGATCCTCAATAAATTCGAGAGTAGCGCCCGTTTCCTTTGCAATAGCTTCACACTCGGCGATAAGAGCCGCATCAGGGAAATACTTCTTGGGTGCGCATGCAACAAAGTGCATACCCATCTTTGCACAACCTACCATAAGCGAGTTGCCCATATTGTAGCGCGCATCGCCGAGGTATACGAGCTTTACGCCCTTTAAAGTTCCGAACTGCTCACGCACGGTGAGGAAGTCGGCTAAAATCTGTGTGGGGTGGAACTCGTTTGTAAGTCCGTTCCATACAGGCACACCTGCATATTTTGCAAGCTCTTCAACAATTTCCTGACCGAAGCCGCGATACTCGATACCGTCAAACATACGTCCGAGAACGCGTGCAGTATCTGCAATGCTTTCTTTCTTGCCAATCTGTGAGCCTGTAGGCTCAAGATAAACAGGATGCATACCAAGGTCGGCCGCCGCTACTTCAAATGCACAGCGGGTACGTGTGCTGGTCTTTTCAAACACAAGTGCTATGCTCTTGCCCTCGCACATGCGGTGAGGGATGCCTGCCTTTTTCTTTGCTTTAAGGTCTGCCGCAAGGTCGAGGAGCCCCTCAATCTCAGCAGGTGTAAAATCAAGCAGTTTTAAAAAATGCTTTCCTTTAAGATTCATATTATATCTCCTTAGCTGCAACTTCTTTGATAACCTCTAACGCTTCTTTGAGAACATCCATAGGAATGTTGAGTGCGGGAAGAAGTCTCACCTTGTCCTTTGCGGTGAGGCAAAGAACACCCTTTTCGTTACATTCTTTTACTATATCAGATGCCGCGCGTACGGTCTTTATGCCAATCATAAGTCCCATACCGACAACTTTTTCAATGCCTGCTGCGCCACTAAGAGCTTCGAAAACATACTCACTCTTCTTTTTAACATCAGCTAAAAGTGCATCGTCTATTCTCTCAATAATGCTGACAGCACCTGCACATGCAACAGGATTTCCGCCAAACGTCGAGCCATGGTCGCCGTGACCAAGCACATTGCCAACTTTTTCGCTCATAAGACATGCACCGATAGGCAATCCACCGCCGAGACCTTTTGCTGTTGTGACTACATCGGGCGAGATGCCGTAGTTCATATAGGCATACATCTCACCTGTGCGTCCGTTACCTGTCTGCACCTCGTCAACCATCAGAAGAACATCGTTTTCTTTAGCAAGCTCTGCGGTCTTTTGCACAAATTCCTTGTCGAGCACGTTTACACCGCCCTCGCCCTGTATGCACTCGATAAGAATTGCCGCAACCTTATTGTTTTTCACGGTTTCGCGCATTGCGTCAATATCGTTTGCAGGGGTATGAACAAACCCGGGCGTAAGCGGCTGGAAAAGTTCATGATAATGCGCCTGTCCTGTCGCCGCAAGAGTCGTTAGCGTGCGTCCGTGAAAACTGTTTTCAAGGGTAACTATTGTGGAATAGTCACTTCCCTTTTTATCTGCCGCATACTTGCGCGCAACCTTGATTGCACACTCGTTTGCCTCTGCGCCGGAGTTGCCGAAGAACACCTTTTTCATACCGGTCTTTTCGCAGAGAAGCTCCGCTAGACGTCCGCAAGGTGCTGTATAATAAAGATTTGATGTATGCTGTACGCGCATAAGCTGCTCAGATACAGCCTTTACCCATTCAACATCTGCAGTGCCGAAAGAGGTAACACCGATTCCACTGCCCATGTCTATATATCTTTTGCCGGTTTCGTCGAACAGTTCACTGCCCATGCCGCTTGTTATCGCTACATCAAAGCGAGCATATGTATCTGCGACAAATTCTTTGTCACGTGATTTGATATCACTCATCGTCTTCGCTCTCTTCCTTTGCTCTGTTTGTAACCATGGTACCTGCGCCCTCATCGGTTAAAAGCTCCATAAGAATCGAGTGCGGTACACGTCCGTCCATGATGATAACATTTTCAACGCCATGCTCGATAGCTTCGATACAGCACTCTACTTTCGGTATCATGCCGCCTGAGATAACGCCCTCTTTACGAAGCGATGCAGCTTCTTCTACTGTGACAACCGGAATAAGAGTTGAGGGATCGTCTTTATCGCGGAGAATACCTGCAATGTCGGTCATCATGATAAGTCGCTCTGCTTCAAGTGCGCCGGCAATGTGCGCCGCCGCTGTGTCGCCGTTTATGTTGTAGGTATTACCCTGCATATCACAGCCAACTGTAGAAATCACAGGTATATAACCCTTTTCAAGCAGGTCTGTTACAGGCTGAATATTGATTTTCTTTATCTCACCTACGTATCCAAGACGCTCATCCTTGAAATCAGCAACGATAAGCTGACCATCCATGCCGCTTATACCCATTGCTTTGCCGCCCTTGGTTTCAAGCAGGTTTACAAGTGTTTTATTTACTTTGCCGGCAAGTACCATCTGCACGATGTCAACGGTCTCCTTGTCGGTAACTCTGAGGCCGTCAACAAACTCTGCCTTTTTGCCGAGTCTTGTCATGAGATCGTTTATCTCTGGACCACCGCCATGTACAAGCACAACCTTGACACCGATAAGCCAGAGGAGAACAATATCCTCCATGACCTGCTGCTTTAAGTTTTCATCTATCATGGCATTGCCGCCGTATTTTACAACAACGATCTTGCCTGTGTAGCGTTTAATGTACGGAAGCGCCGCGGTAAGCACCTCTGCGCGCTCTGCGTTGGAAAATGAATTTATCATAGTATTTTTATGCGAGAACCTTTTAAGGAAAGGTTCTCACGCTCTCCAAACCTTTTTGTAAGAATTATTAGCAGCAGCCGTGGCTACTTACGAAACGTTTTACGATTCTTTCTTCTTAAGAAAGTACGCCTTTCGTTTAAGTGCGATAATCTCCGTTTATTTTAACGTAATCGTATGTGAGGTCACAGCCCCATGCGGTAGCGGATGCGTTTCCGTCACCGAGGGTGATATTTATGTCGATTTCCTTTTCGAGGAGAATCTCTTTTGCCTTTTCCTCTGAGAAGTCAACACCTGCGCCGTTCACGCACACAGTGATTTCGCCCTTATTGCTCTTAAACGTTACGCCGACACGATTTACGTCAACGTCTGCGCCGCTGTAGCCGATTGCGCAAAGCACACGTCCCCAGTTAGCATCAGCGCCGAACATTGCCGCCTTGAGAAGGCTTGAGCAGATAACGCTCTTTGCAACGGTTTTTGCATTTGCAACGTCTTTTGCACCCGAAACGTTACATTCAAGGAGCTTTGTTGCACCCTCTCCGTCACCTGCGATGCATCTGCAAAGGTAAACGGTAACGGTGTTGAGAGCCTTCATAAACTCATTGAAATCCTCGCCTTCGGCGGTGATTTCGCTATTACCTGCCATGCCGTTTGCAAGCACGGTCACCATGTCGTTTGTAGATGTGTCACCGTCAACGCTTACCATGTTAAAGGTGTCTGCAATGTCGCTGGACAACGCCTTTTTAAGCATTGCGGGAGAGATGCAGGCATCTGTGGTGATGAAAACGAGCATAGTCGCCATATTGGGGTGAATCATGCCGCTTCCCTTTGCGATACCGCCAATGTGACAGGTCTTGCCGCCTACGGTAAACTCGACTGCAATTTCCTTTTTAACGGTGTCGGTGGTCATAATACCCTCGGCTGCCGCATCGCTTCCGTCCTTGGAAAGCACCTCTTTAACTGCGGGAATACCGCTCTCAAACGGAACGATAGAAAGAGGCTGACCGATAACGCCTGTGGATGCAACAACGATGTCGGTTGCGCTGATATTAAGTGTATCTGCGGCGATAGCGCACATCTTTTCTGCAATCTCGATACCGTCTGCATTGCAGGTGTTTGCATTGCCGCTGTTGCAGATAACCGCCTGCGCATAGCCGTCTGCAATATTATTCTTTGTAACGGTAAGCGGTGCGCCCTTTACAAGGTTGGTTGTATATACGGCGGCAGCGCTTGCCTTTACCTCGCTATAAATCATTGCGAGGTCTTTTTTTGTACGGTTATGGCGTACTCCGCAGTGTACACCGCCCGCAGTAAAGCCCTTTGCGGCACAAACGCCGCCGGAAATAATCTTCATAGTCAGTATCCTTTCGATTTATTGTCAGACCCCTTTTAAAAAAGGTGTCCGACACCCCCGAAAACTTTTAAACTAAAAGTAAATTACTGTAACCGTTTACTTTTTATAAAGTTTTTTGGAAAGGGTTCGGGAAAACCTTTTGTCCACAAAAGGTTTTCCCGAGTAGTATTAAACAATAAGTCCTGTTGCTTCGTCTACGCCGAGCAGCAGGTTCATATTCTGAATAGCGGCACCGCTTGCACCCTTACCGAGGTTATCATAGCGGGCAACGAGCACGTAACGCTCTGCATTGCCTGTAACGGTAATCTGCATATCGTCTCTGCCCTCAAACGCGTTTGCGCTGAGGAAGCCGCCTTCATCGCCGCTTTCAACAAACTTTACAAGTCCGTCTTTATAGTAAGCCTTATAGACCTCGCCAACCTCTTTAATGTTGGCACCAAGTGTCTTTGCATGAACGGGAACAGTAACTTCCATACCCGCATAAAAAGGAGCAACAATGGGACAGAAGATAGGCGGAACGTCCATACCGCATATCCTTGTCATTTCCTTTAAATGCTTATGTTGCTGGGTGAGACCGTACATTCTCGGTGCATTCAGCAAAGCATCTCTGTCAGTGCTCTCGTATTCGGCAATCATCTTCTTGCCGCCGCCCGAGTAGCCCGTAAGCGAAAAGCAGGAAAGATTTACATTTCTGTGAAGCATTCCTGCACGCATAAGCGGCTCGACAAGCGCGATAAATCCGCTTGCATGGCAACCGGGGTTTCCGATGCGCTTTGACTTGGCAATTCTTTTTCTTCTGCCGTAGAGTTCGGGGAATCCGTATTCCCAACCGTCCTCAGTTCTGTGTGCAGTGGACGTGTCGATAATTGCAACCTTAGAGCCCTCGGCAAGTGCCACTGCCTCTCTTGCCGCATCATCGGGCAGGCAGAGGAATGCTATGTCTGCGGTGTGCAGTGCTTCACGTCTTGCCGCTGTATCTTTTCTTAACTCCTCAGGAAGAATGAGAAGCTCAATATCTTTTCTGTCTGCAAGACGCTCATGGATGCGAAGCCCTGTAGTGCCTGCACTGCCGTCAATAAATACCTTTGTCACTGTAGTTTTTCCTTTACATATCTTATCTGTGCTTCAACCGACTGCGGCGAGGTTCCTCCCTCGCTGATGCGCTTTTCGACACAGGTAAGAAGGTCTATTTCGCCGTAGAGGTCATCCTCGAACACAGGCGAAAATTCTTTATATTCATCGAGGGTGAGCGTTTCAAGCACCTTGCCCTCTGCGATACATTTTGCAACGAGCTGACCGGAGATCTTGTATGCTGTGCGGAAAGGAAGCCCTTTCTTTACAAGATAGTCTGCAAGGTCGGTTGCATTGATAAAGCCCTTTTGAGCCGCGGCTTTCATATTGTCCGCACATACGGTCATGGTGCTTATCATACCGGTGAATACGGGCAAACACATTTTAACTGTGTCGCAGGCGTCAAATACGCCTTCCTTGTCCTCCTGCATATCCTTGTTGTATGCAAGCGGGAGTCCCTTAAGAGTGGTGAGAAGTGAAAGAAGGTCGCCGTATACGCGGCCTGTCTTACCTCTTACAAGCTCTGCCATGTCGGAATTCTTCTTCTGCGGCATGATTGAGGAGCCTGTGGTATATGCATTTGAAAGCTCGATGAACTTGAATTCCCAGCTCGACCAGAGGATAATTTCCTCGGAGAATCGGGAAAGATGCATCATTAAAATCGAAAGCGCCGAGAGCAGTTCTAAAGCAAAATCTCTGTCCGAAACACCGTCAAGAGAATTTAAGCAAATGCCGTCAAAGCCAAGCTTTTCCGCCTCGAAGCGGCGGTCTGTCGCATAGGTTGTACCTGCCAAAGCACAGCAACCTATGGGGGATATATTCATGCGCTTTCTGCAATCGGAAAGTCTGTCAAGGTCGCGGAGCAGCATCATTGCATAAGCCATTAAGTGATGACCGAAAACAATCGGCTGCGCGCGCTGAAGATGTGTGTAGCCGGGAAGAATAGTGGTCTTATGCTCGTCAGCCTTTTCTACGAGTGCCGAGAGAAGCTCGCGAATATAAGAGCTGATTGTATCGACCTCTTCGCGCAGATACATGCGCACGTCGAGTGCAACCTGATCGTTACGGCTGCGCGCGGTGTGCAGCTTTTTGCCGACATCGCCGAGGCGCTCGGTGAGTACCTGCTCAACAAACATATGAATATCCTCACACGTCATGTCGATTTCAAGCTTGCCGCTCTCAATGTCCGAAAGTATCTCTTCAAGTCCGCCTATAAGGGTGTCTGCCTCATCGGTAGTTATTATATTACAGGCAGCAAGCATGGCAGCGTGTGCCATGCTTCCCGTAATATCCTGCTTATACATTCTTTGGTCAAAGCCTATTGATGAATTGAAATCATCTGCAAGGCTGTCTGTGAGACCGTCTGTGCGGCCTGCCCACATCTTTGCCATTGTTATGTCCTTTTACTTGTTATTGTTTTTTGCGTCAACCATTGCCTGAACCTTTATCGGCAGACCGTAGAGGTTGATAAATCCTGCGCTGTCCTTCTGGTCGTAGTCGCTTTCGCCGAAGGTAGCAATCTCTTCGCTGTAGAGGGAGTAGTCGCTCCATACACCTGCATTGATCATGTTGCCCTTGTAGAGCTTAAGGCGAACCTTACCTGTAACCTTTTCCTGAGTTTTGTCAACGAATGCAGCAAGCGCCTCTCTGAGAGGTGTGAACCACTGACCGTTGTAAACAAGCTCTGCATAAGTGATAGCAAGCTTCTGCTTTTCGTGCATTGTCATCTTGTCAAGACAGATGCTTTCAAGCACGCTGTGAGCCTTGTAGAGAATAGCTCCGCCGGGAGTTTCATAAACGCCGCGGCACTTCATGCCGACAAGACGGTTTTCAACGATGTCAAGAAGACCGATGCCGTTTGCACCGCCAAGCTCATTGAGCTTAAGGATGATATTCTTTGCGGTCATCTTTTCGCCGTTAAGTGCTACGGGAACGCCCTGTACGAAGTCGAGCTCAACGTATGTGGGAGTGTCGGGAGCCTGAATGGGAGAAACGCCCATTTCAAGGAAACCGGGCTTTTCGTAAAGAGGCTCGTTTCCTGTATCCTCGAGGTCAAGACCCTCGTGAGAGAGGTGCCAGAGGTTCTTATCCTTTGAGTAGTTGGTCTCGCGGTTTATCTTGAGAGGAATATTGTGTGCTTCAGCATAGTCAATTTCCTCTTCACGGGACTTGATGTCCCACTCACGCCAGGGAGCGATGATAGGCATATCGGGAGCGAAATGCTTGATAGTGAGTTCAAAACGAACCTGGTCGTTGCCCTTACCTGTACAGCCGTGGCAGATTGCGTCTGCGCCTTCCTTGAGCGCGATCTCAACAAGACCCTTTGCGATACAGGGACGTGCATGACTTGTGCCGAGGAGGTATTCCTCGTAAACTGCGCCTGCCTTAACGCAGGGTATGATATACTCGTCTACATACTCTTCTGTGAGGTCGAGAACGTAAAGCTTGGATGCGCCGGTCTTGAGCGCCTTTTCTTCAAGTCCCTCAAGCTCGTCAGCCTGACCAACGTTACCCGACACTGCGATAACCTCGCAGTTGTTGTAGTTTTCCTTAAGCCACGGAATGATAATAGACGTGTCAAGACCGCCCGAATAAGCGAGTACGACCTTTTTGATGTTTTCCTTGTTAACCATTGTATTTTCCTCCGAAAGATGATGATTTGAATAAATATGCATACATTTTACACCCAAACTCCCATTTTGTCAAGCACGAAAGAATAAATATTCATATATATTCACAATTATATGCAATATGCCTACAAAAAGTAACCGCCATTTTTCCAATCAGTGCATTTTGACGGAAAAACAGCGGTATTTGATGAAAGTTTATGCAAGCGGAAGGAATAATTCTTTCCTTAATATATTATTCACCTGCAGAATTAGACACCGTTTCGCGTTTTTCTTCCTTCTTTTTTCTATGCCATGCCATGAAAAAGTCGCGAAGCGTAACATATATTGGGAGAGCGCAAAGTGCACCGAGAATGTCCCATACAAAGAAACCAAGCAAAACGCACACAAGTGTTGTACCTATTGATACATGTACCCTTTTATTTGTGATGCGCGGACGCAAGAATATATAATCAAGCACCATAACAATTACAAATACAAGTACAAACCACAGTGTCAGCTTTGTATCTGTAACAAGCACAATTACCATACCGATGCCGCCGCCGATAAGCATGCCGAAAATCGGCACGAAACTGCATACCGCGATGACAAGGCTGATAACCGAATAGAACTTGAGTCCCATCAAAAGGAATATGACATAAAACACAAGTGCAACTGCAAGCATATTATATGCCCTTGATGAGAAAAACCACATGAGGTTGTGATAAAGTGAACCGCAGAAATCCGCAATACGATTGCCGGTATTCTCTTTAAAAACTGCGGCATTGGCTTTGCGGCACAATGCTTTGAGCCGTTCACGGCGGAGCATTGCATATATTGAAATTATAACTGCAAGCAACCAGTTTGATACCACAGAAACCACGTTGCCAAACGCTGCCGCAACAGAAGCGGCAATATCCGGAAGACTTGACAGTGCGTTTGTCAGAGTTTCTTTAAGATAGTTAAACGCCTTTGATATCATATCGCCGAAAAACTCGGAATCTGCAGAAATATCCGAAGCGATTTTATTGAGGGTGGGAAGATATACGTCTGCAAACTTAAGAGCAAAATTATAAAGCGTTGCAAACTGCGGAATAATGACTATCACGCAAAGCACAACCACTACAATCAGCAAAAGATAGGTGCACAGAATTGACAGCGTGCTTGCTTTTTTATGATAATTTTTCTTTTTCTTAAGCCATATGCAAAACTTTTTTTCAAAAAAATCTACCACAGGAAGCAGAATAAGCACCAGAATAAATGCATAAATCAACGGCGTAATAACCGTGAAAATGTTCGCAAGGAATGTGCGCACCTCTGAAAAATGCATTGCAAAGCTTATAAGAAGCGCGGCAAAAGCTACAACTACCAACGCAAGCAGTGCGTAAGTATTGTACTTTGTATTCTTTTCAAATTTCATTTTGCCGCCTCCTTTCCGTATGCGCTTGTCGCTGTAGGCAAGCCTTTCTTTTTAAGCCTTTTGTCCAAGAAAGAAATCACCATGTGATAAATGATTGTAAATATCGGAACACCGACAAACATACCGACGATACCGAACATTCCGCCGCTGACTGTAATAGCTACTATAATCAAAAGAGAGTCAACGCCAACCTTTTCGCCGAGAATCTTCGGGCCGACCAGATTGCCGTCTATCTGCTGAACCACAAGTACAAGTACCGCAAACCAAATGACCTTTACAGGGTCGGCAATAAGAATAATAAACGCCGAGGGAATTGCACCGATAAACGGACCAAAATATGGTATCATATCTGTGATGCCTGTGATAAGCGCAACCAGCGGATAATAGGGGATACCGCATATACCAAAAAGAATAAAATTGAGTACGGTAATTATAAGCGCATTGACTATCTTACCCGAAATAAAATTGCCAAACACCTCATCGGTATACGAGATCCATCCGCGCACTGAACAATTCAGGCTATCCGGCAAAACGAGATCAGAAAACTTGGATATCCACGAAAAAAGTCTTTCCTTTTCTATCAGGAAATAACAAGCAAAAATAAACGATACTATAACCTGTGCAACAACTATGGCTATCTTTGAAGAAAAAGTAACCACGCCATTGGCAACGCCTGTAATAATACCTACAGCAGAATCAAGTATAGTGTCAAGAGAATCAAGCACAGTCTGAACATTTACTACCGAAGACAGAGTTCCAAGTGCACCGTCTGCCAACATCTCTGTAATCCATGCATAGGTGTTATTTATATATGTGTCAAGTTTACTTTCAAGGTCAAGATAGCTTGCCTTTATCTGAGGTACCACCATTCCGATAAAAAGAGCAACTACGATAAGAACCGACAGCATCGTACAAACGACTGCCAAAGCACGCGCAAGACGCTTGCGCGGCTTTGCGCCATTGTGAAGTTTTTTAAAAACCTTTATATCGTAAAGATTACAAATCGGATGTAAAAGATATGCTATAACAAATCCGAAGAAAACCGAGCTGACCGCAGAAAAAAGATCTCCGATAAACCCAAAAACCGCCCCCGGAAACAGAATCGCAAGCACCAGAGGTATCGCAAGAAGAATGGTGCCGCAAGTATAAAGCAATATGGTAGTATGCTTTTTTGTCCACTCAAACTTTGGCATATCCTTATCCTTTCAAATGATTTATTATATTATTTTATCATATGTTGTTTAATTAAACAATGTTTGTATTGAAATTTTTTTATTAAGATTATATAATATTATTGAAATGAGGTATGCCGATGAAAAACAAAGTGGGGATGGAAGTACGTGCAAACGGAAAAATAAACCTCTATCTTGACGTTCTCTCACGTGAGGAAAGCGGCTTTCACACTATAAAAAGCATCATGCAAAGCGTCAGCCTTTGTGACCGTGCGATAGTTTCTGCAGCGCGAAGCAATGCAACAGATATTCGCATCACATGCGATGTGCCGTATGTACCGTGTGACGAGCGCAATATTGCACACAAAGCCGCCATGAAGTATCTAATGCGAAGCGGTATTTCTGCAGAAGTAAATATAAACTTGCAAAAAAGAATCCCCGTATCCGGTGGAATGGCAGGCGGCAGTACCGATGCTGCAGCCGTGTTGACCGCACTTAACAAACTGCTTGGCAGTGCACTGCCGTTGGACGAGCTTTACAAGCTGTGTGCAGAGCTTGGCAGTGATATTCCCTTCTGCCTTATGGGCAAGACCGCACTTTGCGAGGGGCACGGTGAGATTTTAACACCTCTTGAAAACCGTGCAAAGCTTATGCTTCTCATAGTTCCGTCATCCGAGATCGTATCAACGCCATGGGCATACTCGAAGCTCGATGAAATGTTCGGCGACTTTTCGGGAAGAGATAATGAAGCTAAATATATGGCACTTACAAATGCGCTTGCAAACGGCGACGCAAAAGGAGTGGCAAGCAACATCTACAACATCTTTGAGGATGCAATTCTCCCCGAGCGTCCCATTGCAAGACGCTCAAAGGAGCTTATGCTTGAAAACGGCGCGCTTAATGCAATGATGAGCGGCAGCGGTCCTACAACCTTCGGTATTTTTGAAAACGAGGAAGCAAGAACTGTGGCTTCTAATATTTTAAAAGAAAACGGTTATTACCCAAAGATCGCTGAAAGCATGGTGTAAATTATGGATAAGAGATTTTTAAGAAATCATTTTAACAAGCTCTGCCTTTCCAATGCCGAGCTTATAACCGGAAAAATCAAAGGAATTGCCCTATATTTCACAGGACTCGGACATACGTCTCAACCGGCAAACGATATGGTGGCGGCACCTGTATGTGCCGAAAACGGAATACTCTACATACTTCCGTTCTATAACCCATGGTGCTGGATGAATAAAAAGACCGTAGAATACGTTGATACTATCGTTGACACGGCAATGGAGCTTTACGGTATTCCGAAAGATGCTCCCGTAGGCATTTACGGCGGAAGTATGGGCGGTCACAACACATTTATCTATTCGACTAAATCAAAGCATCGCATAGTTGCGGCGGCAATGCTCTGTCCTTGCTGCAACATGGAGTATGAAATAGCGTACAGCACAAACACTATCTTCCGCTCATACTTTGAATCTGCAACCTGTGACACTGATGACTTCAAAGCATATATGCATGACAATTCCCCAATAAACATGGTTGACAAGCTCCCTAAGATACCGTATCTCTTTGCTGTGGGGCTTAAAGACACGGTGCTCGTACCGTCGATGCACAGCGACCTTATGATTGAACGCATGAATGTGGCAGGACATGAGGTTGAGCGCATTGATTACCCTGATGTCGCACACTGCAATCTCCCGCACCGTGACAGAATTGCCATTCACAAATGGCTTTGCGAAAAAATGTTAAAAAATATTTAATATAAAGGAGTTACACATGAAAAAGTATTTAAAAATTTTAATGATTGCACTCATGGCAACACTGCTTTGCTATGCTGTATCAGCTAAAACCGTCTATGTCAAAGACGGCGGAAGCGGCGACGGTGCAAGCGAGAGCGCACCTCTCGGCAATTTTCAGAGCGCAGTTGACGCGCTCGGCGGCGAAGGCGGCACAATAGTGCTTGTCGGCGATACTACACGTGCCGGCATCACCTTTCCCGAGCAGTCGGGCGATGTGACCGTTACTGCAAAAAACGGCGCAAAAATGCTTATCACAGGCAGAACGACCCTCGGCAAGAACACAAACGCAAATACTTTTACCTTTGATATGCCGATAGACATCACCGCCAATGCGGCTTGCAGTTTTGTAGGTAATTTCAACAGCGTAGTTTTCACAAAGAATTTTACCGTTACATGCAGCGGCGGCTCTAACGCTTCCTTCAGCTACTACGGCGGTATTATCTGCGATACCGAAAACAACGCTCCCGCTATTACAGAACTTCCTTACTCTATCACAGTAAACGGCGGTACGTTTACGCGCTTTGAGTGCGGCAACTACCGTACAGAGTCGGTTACCGGTTCCTCCTCTATAGTCGGCTCTATTGCCGCGCCCATCACCGTTACGGTAAACGGCGGTACTTTCGGTCCTTCGGGTGACTACTCAGAGGCTCTTAAACCCAACAACGACACAAACGGCTTCAGCCTTTCTGGTATGAGCATCCTCGCTGACGGCGGCTCGCTTACCATTAACGGCGGTACTTTCAATATGCCCATCTACCTTTCAGGCAGAAAGGGACAGATAAGCTCGACCGCTACATACGTTTCCACCCTCACAGCATCCGACAGAAAATACTATGCTGTCGACGGGGACATCTCCCTTACAATTACAGGCGGTACCTTTAACGGCGGTGCAGTTGTTGCAGGCTATATGGAAACCGCATTCTCCCAGCTTGTAAGAGGTAACGTAACTGTTGAAATCACAGGCGGTACATTCAAGAGCGGTACTGTTTTTGATGCTACACAGGTTAAGGCTTATGACGGCGAAAACAAAATCGCTTCCATTACATATCCCGAAAATCTCGGAATTACCGTTAAGCGTTTTGACAAAGTAAACGGTGAGACTGTAACCTATACCGAGCCTACAAGAATTGCATTTATCGGCGACTCCATTACCGAGGGACACAGCGCAACAAGCCGTCTTCTTGACTCTTACCCTGCAAACTATCTTGAAAACGCACTTGCGGACGGCGAAGACGTTATCGTTTCTAACTTCGGCGTTTCAAGCGGCGGTATGCGCCCGATGGCAAACCGCTACTACCCCGATATGCTTGCATATCCTATTTGCCTTGAGGAAAGCGGCGCAGATATTTATTTCTTTGCGCTCGGCATCAACGACTCAGACTACGTAGGCCGTTCAAATGGTGCGCTTGAGGAATACAAGTCACGTTATATGAATCTTATCAAGGAGCATGGCGACAAGGCTGACACCGACAAGGTTTATATCACCGCTATTTCTCCCCTCACATCTGCGACACCCGAAAAGAGAGTCCGTGCTGTTTCTCTTATTCGTCCCACTCAGGAGCAGATTGTAAATGAGCTCAACGCGCTTGATGCAGGTAAATATGCATTTATCGACCTCTATTCACTGCTTTATCCCGCGTTCTCGTCCGCTCCGTCCACATATCTCAAGGACGGTATTCATCCCAACGATACAGGCTATATTTTCTATGGCAAAACTCTCTATGATGCAGTAAAAAACAAGACTTATGAAGATACAAGCATCAAGATGACCGACATCTACGTATCCGACAACGGCACAAGATTTGGTGCGGGTACAAAAGCTTCGCCTATTTCCTACCTCGAATATGCGCTCAGCCTTTGTGCTGACACCGCAACAATTCATATTATCGACACGATCACCTTTGACGGCAACATACACACTCCGCTTGATATGACCAAACTCACTATCAAGGGCGAAGGTACAGGTGCAACTCTCCAGCTTACTGACACGGGCTCTCTTATCTTAGCATGCAGTCCTCTTAAGCTTGATAACCTGAAGCTGGTTCAAAAGGATAAAGGTACAAGCACCGACCTCTCTCTTGTGGGCAACTACAACGATGTTGAGATAACCGAAACATTTACTAACGAAGGAACTCTCCGTTTCTATGCAGGTAAGGTTGTATTCGGCGACAGAAGCACTGTTGACCTTGCAACATCAATGCACTTTGACACCGTAGCAACCGCTTCTGCGGCGAATGACTGCACTGTAAAAATCAATGGCGGCAACTACACTCTTATGATTGGCGGCAGCCGTCTGTTTGCTACAACTGCACCTCTCGGTACATACAGCGGTAATATGTCGTTTACCATTGGCAAGAACGCATCCGTTTCCAACGAAGAATACTCAGGTATGAACGGTATGAACTACTACACGGGCAACATCACCGCAACCATAAACGGCTGGGGCAATATCAAGATCCGCGACAACTCGATTATCAGCTATATTGCAAATAACAAATACGACCCGACCAAAAATACAGGTACGCTTTCTGTTACCGTGGCAAACGGTGTCGGAAGCGGCAGAATCGTTGCAGGCGACTTTAACAGTAACAGCAAGATAGATATCGGAGACGGTCTTACCGCGCTCAAGAATGTGCTCAACCACGAAGCTGGAAATGCAAGTACACACTTCTACGGTGTAAGCGAGCTTAACCTCAAGCATATTGTATATCTTCTTAAAAAAGCAACTGTATAAAATAAAAAATCACTTGGCAAAAGCCAAGTGATTTTTTCTATTTTAACAACTTTGTGCTGTATTTCTTACAGTGCTTTTACAATAGCTTCGGTATCCAACGCGTGTCTATCTGCCTACATACTGTATACTGCAGTTCCCACGCGTCCGTCCTCGTCTTGCGACGAGTACATGAAGCTTTAGTTCAGTCTGCGATTCAACAACTTTGTGCTATATTTTACAGTGCTTTTACAATAGCTTCGGTATCTTTAGCGATAACAAGCTCTTCGTTGGTAGGAATCATAAATACCTTTACCTTAGAGCCAGCCTTAGTAAGCTCGGTTTCGTTAGCTGCATTCTTGTCAGCATCAAAATCAACGCCAAAGTATCCAAGATCCTCACAAACACGTGCACGGAGACCCTTGTCGTTTTCGCCGATACCTGCGGTGAATACGATAGCATCAAGACCGCCCATTGCAGCAGCATATGCGCCGATAAACTTCTTGATCTCGTAAACTACGATATCGAGAGCGAGCTGTGCGCGATGGTTGCCTTCCTTAGCTGCATTTGAAACGTCGCGGCAGTCAGAAGAAATACCGGAAACACCGAGGAAGCCGCACTTTTTGTTCATGTAGTTGTTCATTTCATCAGGAGTCATGCCTGTCTTATCCATAATGAAGGGAACGATAGCAGGGTCGATATCGCCGCAACGGGTACCCATTTCAATACCTGCAAGAGGAGTAAAGCCCATAGAGGTATCAAGAATCTTGCCATCCTTAACGGCAGAAATAGAAGAACCGTTACCAAGGTGACAAGTAACTATCTTTGTGCCCTCAGCACCGCCGAGAAGCTTTGTGCACTCGCCTGCTACATAGCGGTGAGAAGTGCCGTGCGCGCCATAACGGCGAATAGCATACTTCTGGCAAAGATCATACTCAAGCGGATATGTATATACATGCTCAGGCATAGAAGCAGTGTGGAACGCTGTATCAAATACAAGTACCTGAGGAGTGCCGGGCATAGCCTCGGTACAGCCCTCAATACCCATGATGTGTGCAGGGGTATGAAGAGGAGCAAGGTCGCGGCAGAGCTCAAGCTTTGCCATAACTTCATCGGTAACAAGAACGCTCTCAGAGAAGTATGCACCGCCATGCACTACTCTGTGGCCTACAGCCTCAATCTCATCCATGCTCTTTACGCTACCGTATTCTGCACTTGTAAGTGCATCAATAACGATCTTGGTTGCAATAGTGTGATTTGCCATTGCAATCTCTTTTTCATAAACTGCGCCGGTCTCAAGATTTGTGTGCTTGATTTTACCGTCAATACCGATTCTCTCGCAAAGGCCCTTTGCCTTTACAACGCCTGCGGTGGTGTCAAAAAGCTGATACTTAAGCGAGCTGGAACCTGCGTTTACAACAAGTACATTCATTATATGTATCCTCCGAGAATATATTTTAACTATTCAATTATACACGTAAACTTTCATAATTTCAACAAAAAAGTAAAAATTTATCATATAATGATGCAAATAAAACTATACCTCCTGTTTTGCTTGACTTTCATAGTCGCAAATTGTAAAATAATTTTAGAACTACATTTAAAACATGGAGGCAATTATGAAAAACTTTATTCGTCTTTTCAGTATATCCATTGCGATGATAACATTGCTTTGCATTGTTTCTGCGGCGGTGACACTTTACGCGCCCGATGGCAGAACGCTGAACAAGTCCGAAAGCGAAGTTGATCTCTATAAGTCACTTGGTTGGTACGAATACCCCGTTACCAAGATGTATTCGCTTGACGGTAGAACTCTCATCTGCGCCAAAGCTAATGTTGAAAGCAACAAAAAGGTTGGTTGGTATACCCAGCCTATGACTAAGATGTATTCCGCCGATGGCAGAACACTTATCTGCCCCACCGCCAATGTTGAAGCCAATAAAAAAGTTGGCTGGTACACAGAGCCGATGGCTACTATGTACTCGCTCGACGGCAGAACACTTATCTGCAAAAAGACCAACG
>JAFQDK010000041.1 GCA_017399305.1 Clostridia bacterium | reverse complement strand
GTATAATAAAACGTGCGCTGGTATGGCTCAGTTGGTAGAGCAGTTGATTCGTAATCAACAGGCCGCCGGTTCAAGTCCGGCTACCAGCTCCAGCTTAAAACCTCGCTTTTGCGGGGTTTTTTAAGTATAACAGAAATCAAGTCGAATTGCAAGTATTCGGCACACTTTGATATAAAAGCGAGGAATAACAATGACTTTTTCCATGGGTGAACTTAAAAAATTCTGCAAGGAAAACGGATTTACACTGCGTGCAGGGCTTTTCGGTATCAGCAAAAATGATAGCGGAAAATGCGATATATACATAGAAACACCTAAAAGTGGGTATTCTGTAAAGGTAATCGCAGTTGGCGATGACGCAGAGCGCATTTATTTCAAAAAGATAGGTGGATACATTACCGTCAAGGGAAAGTCCGGCGAAACAGATTATATGTGGGTACATCCTGCATTTGATGCTAAGGCGGCAAATCAAGTCCTTCTTTTGGATCATGATATTGCGGCTACTGAACTTTCAAAGAATTGCGCAGTTACCGTGCCTGCCGGATGTAAGGCATTTGGCTGCACTGTTCACACCCCATCGTCTTTCTTAAAGTTGCTTTCAAACGACAATGGCTGATAAGAATTTGCACGGCGGCCATAGGGCGCGGCTGAAAGCACGCTATCTTGCCGAAGGTCTTGATGGATTTGAAAAGCATAACATACTTGAGATGCTTTTGTTCTATTCCATACCACAGAGAGATACAAACCCTATTGCGCATGAGCTGCTCAACAAGTTTGGCACTATAAAAGGTGTGTTTGAAGCAAGCTTTGATGAGTTATGTACGGTTGACGGCGTAAGCGAGCACACTGCTACCATGATAAAGTTTATTGCTGACTTGTGGGGTGAGGTGGCAGGTGAGGTTGATACTTCTGTTCGGTACGATAGCTTAAATAAGATTGCAAAGCTTATGATAAAGCGTTATTTAGGCATTTCTGTCGAAACTGTATTTCTTGTATTGTTTGACAATTCGTGGCATATTATTGATATTGTGAAGCTCTGTGAGGGAAGTGTCAATCAAGTTCGTATGGATACTCGCAAGCTTATTGAGATTACGTTGCGCAAGAATGCATCAATGGTTCTGTTGACACACAATCACCCTAATGGTGATGCAATACCGTCAAATGAAGACATGATTACAACGCAAGAGGTTGCTCATATATTTAAAACTATACATGTTGATTTCTTAGAGCATTTGCTCATTGCTGGTAATAAATACGAGCCATTGCTTTCGAAAACCGAGAGCGTTTTTTGGCAGCACGCTCAAAAAGACGGTTTTTATGAATAAAAAATCACCGTAATGTTGACATTAAAGTTTTGATGTGATAAAATGTTACGGTAAATATTGGGGTGTAGCCAAGTGGTAAGGCACCAGACTTTGACTCTGGCATTTCGCTGGTTCGAGCCCAGCCATCCCAGCCAAAAACATGGCATAGCCTCTGGGCTATGCCATGTTTTTTGATTAGGAAGAAAGGCGAAGAACCACTCCAATGCGGCAGCAATGGAATAGGTTTCGCATTATAGAGAAGTAAGGCGTATAAGTTTTATGAGCGAAACCTTTGGTTCAGAGCCCAGCCATCCCAGCCAAAAACATGGCATAGCCTTTGGGCTATGCCATGTTTTTTGATTCTGAGTCATGACAGCGCAACTATGCTTATTTTTAATTTCACTTTAATTTCACTAAAAACTACTTGCAAGCTTGTCCGTTTTGGGATATAATAATAGCAGCGATATAATTACATCGAATAGGAACTTAAAGTTTTGCTGTATTGAGAGTTTTCTCGGTGGCTGAACACCGTCGATATTTTTATCGCTAAATATCCGAAAGGCAGGTACCCGATATGGTTTTGGATAAGGATAAAGGACAAACTACGCAGGTATTTTCAAAAGTTGATAAGGACGATGACGGAACCAAGGCGATTTTGCTGGAGGTGTACAAGGCTCTTATCGAAAAGGGGTATGACCCTGTTAATCAGATTGTAGGATATATGCTTTCTGAAGATCCGACATATATTACAAATCATAACAGCGCACGTGCGCTTATCCGTAAGATCGACAGAGACAAGCTTCTCAACAAGCTTGTGCGTGACTATCTTGGAGTAGAGTAAACTGTGAAGATTGTTTCGCTTGCACCTTGGTCCGGCGACAATCGCGGATCAAGCGTTGCACTGGGAATGTTCGACGGTGTTCATATTGGTCACCGCCGTATTATCCTTGCGGCAAAAAATAAAAGCACCGAGCTTGGAATTCCTACTTCGGTGCTTCTTTTTTCAAAATCGCCGCATGGAGCTGCAGAATTGCTCCCACTTTCAGACAGGCTTTGTGAGCTTGAAAAACTGGGCGTGAATTTTGCATATGTATATGATTTTGATGAAATCCGCTCGAAAACTCCGCTTGAGTTTGTCCGCGACGAACTTTGCGAAAAAGTCAATGCTAAGGCGGCATTCGCAGGATACAATTACCGCTTCGGCGCAAAGGCAATCGGTGATAGCAATATGCTGATTGAACTTTGCAAAGAGTATGGTATCGAGTGCGGCGTGTCAGAGAGAGTTGAGGCTCTTGGGGATGCTGTAAGCTCCACGCGCATCAGAAAGCTTCTTGAAAGCGGCGATGTTGAAAGCGCAAATCAATTGCTTGACTTCCCGTACTATCTTCGGGCAGAGGTGCTTCACGGCAAAGAGCTTGGTAGAAAGCTTGGCTTGCCGACTATAAATCAGAGCTTTGGTGAAGCACGCGTCAGCATGGCGCGCGGAATCTACTATACAAAGACGACAATAGACGGGAAAACATATTTTTCGGTGTCGAACATTGGCACAAGGCCAACCGTTGAAAACACTGAAAAAGTGAATCTTGAAACTCATATCCTTGATTTTGGCGGAGATGCATACGGAAAGATTGCCAAGGTAGAGTTTTTTGGTCGCGGCAGAGGGGAAAAGCATTTTGACAGTGTTGACGAGCTTCGTGCCGAGATTGAACTTGATTGCGCTCGTGCAAGAGATTATTTTAACAAGTAAGGAGAGGGAAGAGTGCGTAATTTTGCATCTGTAAAAAAATATATATCGGCAATACTCGCGCTTTCGCTGCTTTATTTGCTTTCGTTTGGCGCTTTTGCGGCTGAAAATAAAGAGCTTGCTTATGAGCGTAACGTAAAGGCGGCTGTTATTTATAATATTGAAAACAACACTATAGTATACGGTAAAAACGAAGATGCTGTGTTGCCAACCGCTTCATTTGCTAAAATGATGACTGCGATTTGTGCATATGAGTTGCTTTCGGACAGATTGGATGATACGATAACTGTTGAATATAATATGATACAGGATGTGACCGGAAATCAAGTTGGATACTATGTCGGTGAGACGGTCAGTGTACGCGATATGTTCGGCGGTCTTCTCACCAGAGGTGCAAACGACAGCGCGTATTTGCTTTGCTATGCGGCAAAGGGAAGTGTTGGTGCTTTTGTCGAGTATATGAATGAAAAAGCAGCAGTGCTCGGCATGACTTCAACTGTCTACAAAAATCCAACCGGAGTGCATGCTGACGGGATGGTTACCACAGCGCGCGATTCGATTGCGGTTTCTAAGAGATTTTACGAAATTGATTTTTTGACCGAACTGTCAAATTCGGTTACATATGAGATGCCTGAGACAAACAAGTCGGTCGCAAGGTCGATTTATAACCGTAACGGTCTTGTCGCAAGAGTTGTTGATGCAGGCTATTTCGATCCGCGTGTCACCGGTTTTAATGCCGGTTCTACTGTTGAGGCGGGGTATTATGCCGCAAGTGCGGTAAAAAGTGAGGAGCTTTCGTACATAATCACAGTTCTTGGCGGCGAGCTTGTTGATGAACTCAATACAGCCTATCTTTTCACCAGTGAACTTGCCAAGCATGCTCTTGAAAACTTTGGATACGTTGATGTCATGAAGCCTTCGGACATAATTTGCGAGATTCCTGTCAGACTTTCGACCGATGCTGATTATGTCACACTTGTTCCTTGTGGCACACTTACTCTCTATTTGCCTACCGCGCTTGATATAAAAAACGAGCTTGAATATACATATGAACTTAGCTCTGAAAGCCTTGATGCTCCTGTCACCGAGGGTGAGGTCGCAGGTAAATATACGGTTACCAAAGACGGTGTTTGGCTAGGTAGCGTTGACCTTGTAACAAAAAACTCTGTTGCACGAAGCGAGTTTTTAGCTGCGCTTGATGCAATTGAAAAGTTTACCACAAGTCCGATTTTCATTGCGGCGATGATACTTATAGTGTTGCTTATAATCTTACACTTTGTAATGCAGGGAATTATGCGGACACGGCGCAGAAGAAGAAATTATCAAAGACGATAGTAAAAAAGGAAGCCATGCGGCTTCCTTTTTTTGCTGAGCTTTTTACACGAAAAAGCGAATATTATGCAAACGAAAAACTTGACGAAAGCAGTTGACAATAATCTTACTTTATTGTATAATAGTACCACAATAGGAGTAGTGTGACGCATTATGCCTATTGAATGTTTCGTATTTTTGATACGTAGGACAAAACAGAGAGGAAAAAACTATGAAAAAGAGAATTCTTGCTTTAGTCACAGTGCTGCTTTTTGCTGTACTGATGATAGCGGCAGTCTCGGCGGCTCCAGCAATTGAGATCGCTACTCCTGCTGCAGGTACAGATCTTTCTGCACTTACAGAAGGTCAGACATTTGATGTCTACATTACTGTAGGTCCGTTTGCAAAGATTGGTACCAGCTCTAATGCTAACGTTATTTACAGAGTTGCTGAGGATAGCACAGGTGCGAAGGCTCCTGCAGCGGCAACTAACAAACTTACAAACATGAAGTATGCTCTTACATGGAGCAATACTTCTCTTGAAGTTTCTTCTGTAACAATGTATACAGGCAATCCTTCTGCTACTGACCAGACAGTAGGCGATTTTAAGATTGCTTATCTTGCTAAAACCGCGCAGACTGCTGCAGCAGCTATTCAGCATGCTACTGTAACAGGTGTAGGTTCCGGTACAAGCAACACAGGTAATCTTACTATTGATTATGGCACCGATGCTACCGGTGGTTACATGATCCGTGGAGAGTCTGCTGCTCCTGCAAAGGGTGTTGTTGCTGTTGTTACATTCCGTGTTGTAGCGGGTGCAACAGGTGGCGAAGACCTTCCTATTACCATGACCAACACATATACCTATGATGGTTCTAACAAGACTATTAATGCAACTAGCGTAACTGTATCTGTTGTGGCAGGTTGTGCTCATGAAAGCAAGACTGCTCTTACTCCTGAACAGCTTACAGCGGCAGGTAAGGAAAATGTTACTGCTACATGTCTTGTAGAGGGCGTTACCTGGTATCAGTGTAATGACGATTGTGGCGAGATCATCTCCGTTACTACCAACAAGCTTGATCACGATTTCTCTGTTGAGAAATATGTTACAGGCGAAGAGCCCGACTGTTATGAGGGCGGTAAAAAAGCTATGTACTGCTCTACCGAGGGTTGTACAGAGTATGACGCTACCACTGTAGAGAGTGTTGCCGTTCTCGGACATGATTTCTCCAATCATGCACAGGCTACTGCTACTTGTGAGGTTGAGGGCTATGACCTTTACTGGTGTACAAGATGTTATGGTATCGTAGCAGAGGCTACATCTACAACTCTCGTTCCCGGTGCTTACTATATCGACGGAAAGTTCTATAACAACACTTCTGCTTCTAAGGTAGAGATTGCTATTCCTGCGGCAGTAAGCCTTGGCACTGCTCACGTTTTTGAGGATTCTACCTATGTTGAGCTTGCGGCTGAGTGTGAGAAAGACGGCTATGAGTTCTACTATTGTAACATCTGTAATGCTGTTTCTCCCGACGGAACTAATGCAAATGTTCTTGATGTTACATACTCGGACGGCAAGTTCTATACCATGGGTGCAACTCCCGAAGAGACCGACGTTCCTGCAGAGGTTGTAGTAGCTGCTCTCGGTCATACCTATGAATTTGACAGCACTGTTACCGAAGAGGGTGTTACATATAATGTTTATGCCTGCGTTAACGGATGCGGTAGCACACAGAAGATCTCTGCTGACAGCGTTGTTTGTTATGTAGCAAATGCTGCTACCGGTACAGGCGACGGTTCTTCTGCTGAAAATGCTACCACCATTGATAAGGCATTTGAAGCATTTGCAGCATTCCCCGAAGGTGTTGACTGTACTATTTATCTCGTAGGTACTGTTAAACTCTTCCATAACCCTGTTTCCGCAAACAATACAGCTATTAAGAACTTTGAGGAAGCACGCCATGACGCACATGTAACAATTACATCTGCTCCCGGTGCGGCAAAGGGAACACTTTTCTTCCCCTTTGCAACCGCTTCCATGTACTACCTCTCCGGTCCTACTACCTTTGATGATATATACATTTCTAGTGACGCTACAGGTTCTACTAACTCTTCCAGCCAGAGCACCTCTATCTACGGTCGTGGCTTCCCAATTGTATTTACAGAGAATGTAGAGATGGCAAGTACCGCAGCTACAAAGACCTTTGCTTATACCAAGACCGGCGGTAACTGGGGTCATGCAACCGATGTTACTATTGATGTTCCTTCGTGTAAGATATATCTTTGCGGCGGCTTCTATCCCAACGGATATTATCCTGGCGCTAACTACGAAACCTATACCGTTGACATGACCATTAACGGCGGTACATTCTTTGTAGTTGTTGGCGGCTCACGTAAGGCTATGGATACTAAGAATTGTACCTTCAACATTTCTATCGGTCCGGAAGCTAAGATTGCACAGCTCGCTCCTATCAATGTTGACCAGAACATAGACGTAAGCGGTACGGTTGTTAATATGCACTATTACGGTGGTACTATTGCTCTTGCATACCGTTCTGAAACACAGGGCAGAACAAACGACCAGTACACTGTAAACCACTTCTTCCACAATGGTAGCGGTGTAAATATGACCGTTGGTGACTTTATGATGGGTGCTTCTGCCAAGCACTGGAAGAACGTCAACTGCTACTACAGCATTTCCGACACCAATTCTCCCAGCGCTGAGGATTATGCTATGGGCTTCATTGCAAAGGGTAATCAGTATGCAGATACATATTACGAAAATCAGGAGAACCTCACATTCCGCAGATGGTGTGTTAAGTACGCCGGCGGTCATGATTATGTAGATGGTTACTGTACATTCTGTGACACTAAGGAATGTAAGACTGCTACTGACCACGAGTACATCTGGGATACGACTTCCGGTGAACTCACTTTCTACTGCGACATTTGTGGCGTTGAAGGCTCCTACAGCGGCGAAAACAACGGCGAGATCTACGTTTCCGATAACGGTAAGGGCAACGGCGGTTTTAGCGCTGATTATCCCCTTAACGACTTTGAGACTGCGCTTAAACTCGCTGCAGCATATAAAGGCGGCGATGCAACTATCTATGTTGTTGGTTCTATAACTGTTGATCCTAACTTCAGCGGTTCTACTCATACAGTATTTGCTGAGCCTGCACATGACAACACTATTACTATTTGCGGTTATAACAACCTTGGCGTATTCAAGTTCCCGGCACTTTCCACCACCGGTAAGACCCTTTATGCATTGAACGGTGACACCATCTTTAAGAACATCGAGTTCTCCAACTGGAACACTTCAAGAGCAAACGATGGTTTCTTCTATCTTGCTGCTCAGCATAACAAGCTCGTTCTCGGCGAAAATGTTACAATCGACTGGATGAGAAATACAAATCAGAGACTCAGTTCTTGTGCTCCTGTTATTGTAGGTGGATGCTATCACTCACAGTACCATGCAGATGGTACTCACATAACTGCAGCTAACTGCCCTGGCGGCAGCAATGATGTTACCATTTACTCCGGTACATATTATGAAATGATCGGCGGCTCCGTAGGTGGTCCCGGCAGCGGTTCTACCGAATCTTGCGGCGACAGCAGAAATTCTGTAACTGTAAGAATTCTTGGCGATGTTTCATTCCGTGACTATGTTGCTCTCGGCGGCTTTGAAAGAGATGTAAAGGATATTACTTTTGTTCTTGACGGTTCTCTTTCTGTAGGTAACTACTTCTCTATCGTAGGTGTTAATAAGACCGCTAACCTTGCTGCAGGTTCTGCAAGAAACGTTTCGATTTACATTTACGACGGAACTATCACCTCTCAGAGCTTCCAGTCTGTTACCGGTGAAACCACACTCCGACCTTTGGGCGGTAACCTCAGAGCTCAGGAGGATGGTACTTACGACATCACCGCAAATCTTGATACACTCACAATTTACTATGATCCTTCAGTTCCTTCTGCTAAGGATACTGCATTCCAATTCAACCTTTCTCCTCACAGCAAGACAATTCTCTTCAAGGCTCTCGGCGATACATTCTGCGAAGAAAACGCTGATGGCGAGCATGATATCGCGGAAACCGTAGAAGAGGTTGAATCTACATGTGCAAAGCAGGGTTACGGTGTTTACATCTGTGATGATTGCGACAAGAAGTACACTGTTGTATTTGAACCCGTTGATCACACCTTTGGCGATGCAGAAGTTGCAACTCCTGCAAACTGTATCAACCCTGAGATTATGAAGGAAGTATGCTCCGAGTGTGGATTTATCCAGTATTCCATCGGCACCAATGTTGCTACAGGCGAGCATGATTATGATGATAACAATGTTTGCGTAAACTGTTCTCAGAATCTCCAGGATCTCTGCGAGCATGAGTGGGATAGCGGTGTTGAGATCTCTACCGGTTGCGGTATCGGCGTTCAGACTACTTGTGAAATTTGTGGCAAGGTAAATGTTGAAGTAACAAGTGCAAACCACAACTTCGGCAAGTATACCGTTACAACCGAGCCTACTGCTACTGAACCCGGCGTTAAGACTCGTACATGTAAGTCTTGCGGCAAGGTAGAAACTGCACTTCTCTATGCAGAGGATGGTGCTGCTAATGCCGGTGCAATCGCTGTTGATGCATCCGGTAACCTCGCTGACTTCGATGTAGTAGCATCCAAGCTTTCAAAGACCGAGAAGGCTGCACTCAATGCACTTCTTCAGGATACTGCATACGGTTCCGAGGTTAAGGTTTCTTATGAAACTGACGGCAACGCTACCAACATCACATACAGCATTCCTCTTCCTGCTGAATATGCAGATATGAAGAATCTTCAGGTTATCGTTAAGGATGACGAAGGAAAACTTCATACTGTAGAATTCACCATTGAAAAGGGATACATCGTATTCACATTCTAATTAAATAAAAAAGTCCGCTTCGGCGGACTTTTTTTATGCATACTTTTCCTTTTTTGTTCATAGTATTTTCTATAAAGATAAAGGAAAGGAACTGAATTATGAACGAAAAATATGTGCCCGAAGGTCTTCTGTACGGAAGCATGCAGAATAGAGAATACATTTCATCTGTTGCAGGGCTTGAACGTGCCATGCGTGAGGGCAGAATACTGGAAGCATCGGCGGCGATGTGCGATAGCGACATGAATTTATATGTGGATCTTGGCAATGTTCGCGGAATTATGCCGCGAGAAGAGGTTGCGATGACGCGCGACGGTGAAGAAACAAAGTCGATAGCGATAATTACACGTGTGGGTAAGCCCGTGTGCTTCAAGGTAACGGCTATATCAGAGGAAAAAGGGATGACTGTTGCGTATCTTTCACGCCGTGCCGCACAAGCAGAATGTAAACGGGAGTATATATCTGAACTCATTTGCGGAGATATTGTACGCGCAAAAGTAACACACATGGAGAGTTTTGGCGCATTTGTTGATATCGGTTGCGGCATAGTTTCGCTTTTGACCATTGATTGTATATCGGTGTCACGTATATCGCACCCAGCAGATCGCTTTGAGGTGGGGGAGTATATTCCGGTTGTTATAAAGAGTATAGATGAGGATAATGACCGCGTTTTTGTTACACATCGCGAATTGCTTGGCACATGGGAAGAGAATGCGGCAGAGTTTGAGGCGGCACAGGCAGTTTCGGGAATAGTGCGAAGCATTGAGGACTATGGTGTGTTTGTCGAGCTTGCTCCGAATCTTGCAGGTCTTGCCGAGTGTAAAAGTGGTGTTAAGGTTGGCGACGTTGCAAGCGTATACATAAAGAGTATATTACCGGAAAGAATGAAAATAAAGCTCGTTATAATAGATTCATCTGCCGGGGAACTTATGAAGCGCAAACGTTATTTCATAGATACAGAAAGGGTAAAGCACATTGACAGATGGCGCTATTCGCCGGATTGTTGCGGTAAAGTGGTAGAAACTGTATTTTAGATATTTACAAATTATCCGTTTTGTGTTACAATGAAGCCAAGAACAGGAGGGATACATATGACAAATGTTATTATCACCATAGGCAGACAGTTTGGCAGTGGCGGCAGACATATAGGAGAGCTCGTTGCTAAAGAGCTTGGTATCCCTTTTTATGATGAGGAGCTTATTACACTTGCGGCAGATAAGAGTAATCTTTGCCATGAGGCGGCAGCAGAGGCAGATGAGCGCAATGCAAACAGCCTTTTGTATACTCTTGCAATGGGGTCAAGTGCAATGCTTCATTCTTCGCACTATAACATGCCAATAAATGATAAGCTGTTTTTGGCACAGTCCGAGGTAATACGTGATATCGCCGGCAAGGGCGGCGCGGTTATAGTCGGCAGATGTGCGGACTATGTTCTTCGTGACCATCCCAGAGCATTCAGCGTGTTCATCTTTGCTGACAACGAGGTTCGTGTAAATAATGTTTTGAGCAAGGATGACAAAATTACTAAAAATGAGGCAGCGTCGCTCATTTCAAAGACCGACCGTCGCCGTGCAAACTACTATAATTTTTATACAGGAAATCGCTGGGGCGAGATGGAGAATTATAACCTCGCGATTGACGCCGGCAAGCTAGGAGCAGAAGGTACCGCAAAGGTAATTGCCGAGTATGCAAAGCTATATGTCAAGTAAATTTTAAAAGACCTCTTCGGAGGTCTTTTTTAGTTTTTATACAAAAAAATATGCTTTTAGTATTTACCGCCACCATGCTTTGATGTATCATAATAGTATAAGGTTTTGCAGGAGGATAATGTTATGAAAAGATTATTTGCTGCATTGTTTGTTATTGTGCTTGTACTCGCATCATGCGGAAAAAAGCCTGACGCTGTCACTACGGAGCAAGGCATGGCAGAAGCTACCGGTGAAGCTGAGTATAAGCTGCCCGAGTTTGACTTCGAAGAACATGAATTCTATATTCTTTCAGTTGGCAGAAGAACCAATACAAATGACTTTTTGTACAATGATGAAGCTCCGTCTGTGCTTGATCTTGCGGTTGAGCGGCGCAACAAGGCGGTTGAGGAGCAGTATAACATCAGGATAGCAACCGAACAGATAGACACTACCGCAAATTATCAATCCCCCGAGGCATACAGGGAGCTTGTGCGTGAAGCAACGGCGGGTGATTACAGCTATGATATGTGTGTTATACCCGGATATGATGTGTGTCAGCTTGCGTGTCAGGGATATCTTACCGATCTTAACACCTTGCCATATTTTAATGCTGAAAATGAGTGGTACGATCAAAAAGCAAACGAGACCTTTACATTTGGTGATACGCTGTATTATACCACGGGTGATTACGGTATATGTCTTATGAATCAGACATATTGCATTGCATTCAACAAGGATCTTGCGGCGCAGTATGCTATTGAAAATCCGTATGAGCTTGTGCGTGAGCGTAAGTGGACGCTTGAAAAGATGCATCAGATAGCTAAAGAGGTGTCAGACGATACAGACGGTGACGGTGTTACCGATGTGTATGGCATATATTACTGGGTTGACGCTGCATACGGCATTGTAAATGCGGCTGGTGAGCGATCTGTTGTGCTTGATCCCAACACTCTCAATATGCAGCTTACATTAAACACCGAGACAACATTCAATGTACTTGAGTACTTTGCCAACATGGTGCTTGATCCTGAAATTTCTTTAAAATATCAGCACAATTCGGCGGCAAAGGAGTATATAGATGTTTTCAGCGGCAACAGAGCGCTGTTCTTTATGACAACAATCGGCAAGCTTGGCGAGTTTCGCGATATGGAGACGGACTACGGTATTCTGCCGTATACACTTTGCGGACCTAATACCGAGTACAGCAATACTGTCGCACCATTCTATATGACTTGTATGTGTGTACCGATGCTTGTTGAGGACGAGGAGCGTACCTCTGCTGTTATTGAGGCTATCGGTTATTATTCAAATGACTATATTATCCCTGCATATTATGAGAAAACTCTCAACGGCCAGTATACACGTGATGAAGAGAGCGGTGAGATGCTCGATATCATATTTGATACACGTGCATATGATCTTGGTTATGTGTTTCAGCCCTCTCAGCTTCCAGAGAATATGCTGTTCATGATACGTGACGGCGTGTTCGATTGGTCAAGCAGATATGCAAGGTTAGAGATCTCCGCACAGACCTTGCTTAATTATTATTCTAAATTCTACCGACAGACGATAGGTATGGAGGAATAATCGCTTTTCTCTTAATTTTTGTACAAAAAATCGTTTTTTTGATATTTACTATGTACAAAAAATATATTATCATGGAATCAGCAAAATATTTTTCTGCTTTTTGAAAGGAGTAATATTATGGAATGGATGAAATTTGGCGCAGAGATCGCCGAAACAAACGGTGTTTATTCTGTAAAGGACACCCTTTTCCCCACAAAAGAGCCTAATACAATGTTTTCTGTGGACAAGGCGCCCCTCAATTTTGCACTTGAGTGCGAAATCAAGCTCAATAAGAACGGCGAGGCAGGCGTATACTTCCGTTCACAGGGTAAGAATGGCGCAAGATGGGTTGTTGGCTATTACCTCACCATCAACGCTGCTGACTGTTCTCTCAAACTTCAGAAGGTAAATGGCGGCGACAGTGATCACATTGTTCTCAGCCATATGTGCTATCCTTTTATCAAGGACAAGTGGTATAAGATTCGCATCGAGCTTCGCGGTACATATGCAAAGATCTACTTCAATAACTTTGAAAAAGAAACTGCTCCCATATATCCCAAGATCGACCTTGAACTCAAGCACTTCACCCGTGGCGGCTACGGTTTCAACTTTGGTGACGGTGTTGCAGAGTTCAAGAATATCTCTGTTACCGAGATTGAGCCTGCAAAGCCATTCGATCCCGATAAGCAGTATCTCAATCCCGTTGTATACGGCGCTGACCCTGATATCATGTTCTATGACGGTATGTACTATCTTTACTTCACCGATACACAGGATATGTCTCTCTTCCAGTGCTACACATCCAAGGACCTCATTCACTGGTCTGAGCCTCATGTTGTATTCAACGGCTGTGACGGTTGGGGTAACAACGAGTACATGAGCCCCAATGTAATCTACAAAGACGGTCTTTTCTATATGTTCTATGCTTCTCACACCGCACCTAACCCCAAGACGGGTCGCCGTGAGCCGCATATCGCATTTGCAACTTCCGAAAGCCCTCTCGGCCCCTTCAAGTCCAAGACTATGAAGCCCATTCATGAGGACGTTCTTGAAATCGGCGGACATCCCTTTATCGACGAGGACGGTCGTTGCTATCTCACTTGTGTACGTTTCAATAACGGCAATGAGATTTGGGCATATGAGATCAAGATGGAGGATGGTATTGTAACTGCTCTTGACGATACTCTCGTTAAGATCATGGTTCCCACCGAGCCTTGGGAGTGTGACTATGCCCGTATCACCGAGGGCGGTGTTATCTTCAAGCACAAGGGTCTCTACTATATGATTTATGCAGGCTCGCACTACAAGGGCGACTACGGCGAAGGCTTTGCTATCGCTGAAAAGCCTCTTGGTCCTTATGTAAAGTACAAGTACAATCCTATTCTCCGCGGTACTAAGTTCTCACGTGGTACAGGCGACTCTGTTTATACCAGAACCAAGGACGGCGAGTATATCATGTTCTATCATCAGCACTTTAGCCCTGTTGAGATTTCTCCCCGTCACATCTGCTATGATGCAATGAAATTCGTTGAGGTAGATGGTGAACCCGATGTTCTTCTTGTTAAGGGACCGACCACCACACCTCAGGACGGTCTTATTAAATAATTTTGGAGGGGAAAGTAATGTTCAAGAGAACACTTGCACTTTTACTCGCACTTATGATGCTTATTCCTCTTGCATCTTGCGGTAAGGATAAGCCTGACACAACTACTGCAAATCCCACTGCAACCACTCCTGATGAAGAAGAATACAAGCTTCCCGAATATGATTTTGAGGAGCACGAGTTCTATATTCTCTCCGTTGGACGCGGTTCTGTAAATGAAAATGACTTCCTCTACGAGGAGAATTCTCCCACTGTTCTTGATGCTGCTATTGAGCGCCGCAATAAAGCGGTTGAAGACCTCTATAACATCACTATTGAAACAGAGCAGAAGAATACCACTGCGAATCAGCAGTCGCCTGAGGCATATCGTGTTCTTGTAAGAGAAGCAACCGCCGGAGACTATAACTACGATATGTGTGTTATCCCCGGCTATGATGTGAGCCAGCTTGCATATGAGGGATATCTCAGTGACCTCAACGCGCTTCCTCATTTTGATAAGAACAACAAGTGGTATGATGAAAAGGCTAACGAAACCTTTGAGTTCGGCGGCTCTCTCTTCTTTACTACAGGTGATTTCGGTATCAGCATGATGGACCAGACATATTGTATCGCGTTTAATAAGGACCTTGCAAACCAGTACGGTGTAGAGGATCTTTATGAGCTCGTTACCGAATATGAGTGGACTATCGACAAGATGTATGAGATATCCAAGGAAGTTTCCGACGATACTAACGGTGACGGTATCACCGATGTATACGGCAACCTTTACTGGGTAGATGCAGTATACGGCGCAGTTAATGCTGCCGGTCAGAAGATGGTAACTCTCAATCCCGATACTCTTACATATGAGCTTTCGATTAATACCGAAACAACATATAATGTGCTTGAGAAGTTCTATAACATGGTTATGGATATGGATATTTCCAAGATGTATCAGCACAATTCTACTGGTAAAGAGTATATTCCTATATTTAGCGGCAATCAGGCGCTCTTCTTCCTTACCACTATCGGTAAGCTTGGCGAGTTCCGTGACATGGAGACCGACTATGGTATTCTGCCATACTTCCTCTATGACAGACATCAGACCGAGTATTACAACACGGTTGCACCTTTCTATATGAACTATATGTGCGTACCGCTCATGGTTGAGGATGAGGAACGTACATCTGCCGTTATCGAGGCAATCGGTTACTATTCAAATCAGTATATCATCCCTGCATACTATGATAAGACTCTTACCGGTCAGTATACCCGTGACGAAGATAGTGCGGCAATGCTTGATATTATTTTCGACACACGTGCATATGATCTTGGCTATTGTTATCAGCCTGCAAACCTCAATAAGAATCTTATTTATATGCTTAACGAGGGTAACTTTGACTGGTCAAGCCGCTATGCAAGACTTGAGGTTGCTGCAGAAGCATCACTCAATGTAATTTCAATGGCATACCGCAAAGCTATCGGCATGGATAAGTAAAATAAAAATTCCACCCTTATGGGTGGAATTTTTTATTTCTCGAAATTCTTGGCAACTTCTTTTAGATGCTCTATTATCGGCAGGTGCTGAGGGCACATGTTTTCGCACTGACCGCATTCGATGCAGTCTGATGCTTTGCCGAAGGTAGTGGCAAGTCGCTCATAGTATGCAGCTTCAACGGTCCATTTCTTAAGCTTTGCTTCGCTGATATCTCTGTTATAAAGTGAAAAATACTTTGGTATTGCAATATTTTGGGGACAGTTGACAATACAGTATTCACAACCGGTGCAAGGGATCAGCTTTGCGCTGTTTATGATATCGGTAGCTTTGTGTACCATTGCAGTTTCTTCAGCTGTAAGCGGCTTAAAATCCTTCATGTAATTCATGTTGTCACAAAGCTGTTCCATGTTGCTCATACCGCTGAGTACCATTATAACACCGTCAAGGCTTGCTGCAAAGCGGATAGCCCATGAGGGGACGGACATTTTTTCATCATGCGATTTGAATAGTTTTTCAACTTCTTCCGGTACGTTTGCAAGGGTGCCGCCCTTTACAGGCTCCATAACGATGATATCCTTGTCGTGTTTTCGAGCTACTTCATAGCATGCGCGTGACTGTACTGCACTTTCCCAGTCGAGGTAGTTTATCTGCAATTGAACTACATCAAATTCGGGGTGCGAGGTGAGCACCTTGTCAAGAAATTCCGGCCCATCATGAAAAGAAAAGCCGATTTTTTTGGCAAGTCCGCTTGCCTTTTTTTCTTTTATCCAGTTAAAGCAGTCAAAGCCGTCAAATACCTCAATTGACTCGGAGTTTACATTGTGCAGAAAATAATAGTCGAAATATTCGAGACCGGTTTTGCGCAGTTGCTCATTGAAGACGATATCTCTGTCTTCATGTGACTTGATCTTGTATGATGGAAGTTTTGATGTAACGGAAAAACTGTTTCGCGGATGACGCTTTGTCAGCGCCTCATTTACGGCATCTTCACTTTTGCCGCCGCAGTACATCCATGCAGTATCAAAGTATGTGAAGCCGTTGTCAAGAAACGCATCAACCATTTCGCAGAGCTTTGATATATCTATACTGCCTGCATCATTTGCGTCGGTCAGGGGCAGACGCATCAGCCCAAATCCTAATTTCTTCATTTCCATAGCTTTACAAAAGTATCAATAATTTTATGTGAGCGTTCGGATGCCATTGCAACAAACTTGGGATATTCCATCTGCGCGTCGCCACTTGCACTGTCAGAGATAGCGCGGAGCACCGCAAAGGGAACAGCGTTAACATATGCAACGTGAGCTATAGCCGCGCCTTCCATTTCACACGCGATAGCGTTAAAACGGTCACGGATGATGTTTTTCTTTTCGGTGTCGGACATAAACTGGTCGCCCGAGGCGATAGTGCCTACTACGCTGTTTGCGCCGACCTCTTTTACTGCATCCTCAAAAGCCTTGACAGCCTTTGTATCAGCCTCAAAGTGTATCTTGTTGATGCCGGAAATAAGACCTACAGGATCGCCGAGCGGACTTGTGTCCATATCGTGCTGAACAAGAGTCTTTGCAATAGCAATATCGCCGATAGAGAGCGCTTCGGTAAGAGTTCCCGCAACGCCGCTGTTGATAATAAGCTCAGGTGAATAGCGAAGTATCATCGCCTCGGTGCAGATAGCGGCAAATACCTTGCCGATGCCGCATACGGCGATAACAATGTCTTTGCCATGGAGCGTGCCTTGTGTAAATTCCACACCGCTCACTGTTTCCATCTTCGTATCGGAGAGGGATGCGCGAATTGCATCCGCCTCAATTTTCATTGCACAAATAATTCCTATCATGTTAGTTCTCCAATTCTTTAATATATAATTGGTTATTCTACCGTATAGTCAAACACCAAATCGCCGTTTTCTTTATATACAAGACAGCCGTTTTCTAACTTATAACGAGCATTGTCAGGGCTGACCTTGACATCTTTTAAATTGTATGCATCCAATTGACACAAGCCGTATGCGGTTGAGTTTCCTATATCCAGATATTCAAGATTTGAGAAATTTCCCGCACCTACGTTTTTCATCGTATCGGGGAGTGTCAGTTTTTTAACCTGTAAAGAGTTGGTATCTGCGAAGAAAGCCACAGGTGTATGCTTTCCAAATGCTGTAACAGGGTAGCCGCCGACCTTCTCGGGAATTACAAGGTCATCCGAACACAGGTCTACAATTCTGTAAACATCAAGTTCGTCGTAAAAAACAAGACCTTCAGGAGTGTGTTCATAATGCCGTATAAATCTTACCACGTTACCGTTGTCAAGAGTAACATCAGCAGCGTATTCATGCCGCAATAAGTAGTGCGGTGTGGTGCGGTAGTAGAGAGAGCCTGCAGAAGCTATGGCGAGAAGCACGAGTGTCAACAAAATAAATGTTAATACTTTTGTTCTTTTCATCGTAAAACCTTTTCTTAATTTACAAACTGAGCGTTCCAGAGCTCGGAGTAGAAGCCGCCTTTAGCTAACAGCTCGTCATGCGTGCCCTGCTCAACGATATTACCGTCACGCATAACAAGGATAACGTCAGCCTCGCGTATGGTCGAAAGGCGGTGTGCAACTATAAAGCTGGTTCTGCCTTTCATCAGTGTTGCAAACGCGTTCTGAATGCGCATTTCCGTGCGTGTGTCGATGGACGAGGTTGCTTCATCGAGGATAAGCATGGGCGGTAGGCAGAGCATGATTCGCGTGATACACAGCAGCTGCTTTTGTCCTGCGGAGAGGGCGCCGCCGTCCTCTCCGATGTAGGTGTCATAGCCGTTTGGCAGATTTTTGATAAAGCTGTGTGCGTGAGCCGCCTTTGCCGCGGCAACAACCTCTTCATCCGTGGCATCGGGCTTTCCCATTGTGATATTGTCGCGTATGGTGCCTTCTCTCAGCCATGTGTCCTGAAGCACCATGCCAAAGTTTTTGCGTAGTGTAACGCGCTTTAAATCTCTTGTGCAGATTCCGTCTATCATTATCTTGCCGTCTGTGGGGTTGTAGAAGCGCATTAAGAGATTTATAAGCGTGGTCTTACCACAGCCTGTAGGACCTACAATGGCAATGCGCTGACCGTGCTTTGCTGCAAAATTAAAGTTTTCAATAAGCTTCTTTTCGGGGGTGTAGGAGAAATGAACGTTCTCAAATGTAACATTGCCGTTAATCTCTTCGGGGTCAGCCGCGTCGTCCTTGTCGGGCTCAATTTCCTTTGCGTCAAGCATTTCAAAGATGCGCGATGCGCATGCAAGTGCATTTTGCAACTCTGTGATAACGCCTGAAATTTCGTTGAAAGGCTTTGTATACTGGTTTGCATAGCGCAAGCATACGGCGAGGTTGCCGACTGTCATAGAAGGATTGATTCCGATACAGAAAAATCCGCCGAGCAGTGCAACGCCAAAGTAAACGAGGTTGTTTACAACTCGCGTTGACGGATTGGTAAGGGAAGAGTAGAATGTTGCTTTGAGCGAGCATTTTGCAAGTCTGTCGTTTATCTCGTCAAATTTTTCAAGGTTTTCGTCACCGTGAGAAAAAGCGATTGATACTTTTTGCTCGGATACAGTTTCATTGATAAACGCTGTCTGCTCCGCCTTGGTTTTGCTTTGCACAAGGAAGAAATCGTGTGTGTGCTGTGCAATGAACTTGGCAACAAACAACGAAAGAGGCGTCAGCGCAAATACAAACAGTGCAATTCTCCAGTCAATTACTATCAAGAAGGCAAGCGTACCAATGATAGTGATTATGCCTGTGAAGAACTGCGTAAAGCCCATAAGCAATCCGTCTGAGAACTGGTCAACATCCGAAATGACGCGGTTTACCGTTTCACCTGTCTGATGTGAGTCGATGTAGGAGAGGGGCAAACGCTGTATTTTGCGGATTGCATCGCGTCGGATATCACGCACGATGCGGAATGTTATATTGTTGTTGAGAATGCTCATTATCCACTGTAAAATTGCAGTGAGTGCAACTGTTATACCGCATTTTATCAGGATATCGACTATCGTATCAATTTTAACATTGCCCTCTACGCAAAGGTCAATAGCATCGCCGATAAGAATTGGTAGATACAGTGTCATTGCTACAATGGCGAGAGCTAAAATGAGGGTAACGAGCAGAAGACCAATGCTGTTTTTTATATAGGTGAGCACACGTGTAAAGGTTCCTTTTTTCATTTGCCCTCACCTCCCTTGAACTGGGAATCGTATATTTCTTTGTATATGGGACAGCTTTCAAGTAATTCATCATGTGTGCCGATTCCAACGGCTTTTCCGTCGTCAAGAACGATTATCTTGTCAGCGTGCATTACCGATGCGGTACGCTGAGACACAATAAATGTTGTTGGCGGATTCTCCAGGCCGCGTATAGCCATGCGGAGTTTTGCATCGGTTGCATAGTCAAGCGCACTTGCGCTGTCGTCCAGAATGAGTATCTCAGGCTTGCGAACGAGTGCGCGCGCAATGGTAAGGCGCTGACGTTGACCGCCTGAGAAGTTTTTGCCGCCCTCGGTTACCGGTGCATCAAGAGAGCCTTTTGCGCTCACAATATCGCCGCCTTGTGCGGTCTTTATCGCATCGAGTATCTCTTCGTCAGTGGCATTGTTTTTGCCCCACTTCATGTTGTCGCGTATACTTCCTGCAAAGAGAACAGCTCTTTGCGGTACAACGCCGATGCGCTCTTTAAGGCTGTCGCCATCGTACGCACGTACGTCAAGGCCGTCAACCTTTACAGTGCCGCCCGATACTTCGTAGAAGCGCGGGATAAGTGATACAAGTGAGCTTTTGCCGCTGCCTGTACCGCCGATAATGCCGATCGTTTCACCACGGTTGGCGGTGAAAGATATGTTTTCAAGTACGTTTCCGCCGCTTGGGTATGCAAATGAAACATTGTCAAATACGATAAACGGAGCATTTTCATCGCGCTTATCGGCGATAGTCTTCATAGGAGTTCCCTCTTTGAAGAACTCATCAATTCGGTTTGCACTTGCCATAGCTTTTGTAATGGTGACGATGAAGTTTGCAAACTTGACAAGTTCAATCAGTATCTGCGACATATAGTCGTAGAGAGCAAGCAGTGCACCCTGTGTGATGATACCGCTTTCAATGCGGATAGCGCCTGTGTATATAAGTGCGATAATTGCAAAGTTAATTATAAGATACGTTAATGGATTCAGTAAAACGGATATGCGCGAAGTGAACTTTTGCATATCGAAAAGCTCGTTGTTTTCTTTGTCAAAATCATTTATTTCTTCATCCTCGGCGCAGAATGCACGGATAACTCTTGCACCTGTGAGGTTTTGGCGAGCAGAACGCAGAACACGTTCAAGCTTTTTTTGTACATTCTTAAAAAGTGGAATTGTAACAAGAATTATTGCAAATACCGCGATAAGCAGGAGAGGTACTGCAACTGCAAAAATCAGTGCGCACTTAACGTCTATAAGAAATGCGCAGATAACGGCACCGAAAACAACTATTGGTGAGCGCATAAGCAGACGGAGCGTCATGTTGACACCTGTCTGCACCTGGTTAACATCCCCTGTCATTCTGGTGAGAATGTTTGATATTCCGGCTCTGTCGAGATCGGCGTGATTGAATTTTTGTGTCTTTTCATACATATCACGGCGAAGGTCTTTTGCAACGCCGACAGCAGCCTTGGCAGAGAAAAACTGTGCAGTTACGGCAAAGCCGAACCCAAGTGCACAGAAAAGCACGAGAATAAGTGCGCGGCTGATGATATATCCCTTATCGCCGTTTTTTATGCCTATGTCCACAAGATCCATAACGACAATGGGGACAAGCAGTTCAAATGTTGCTTCAAGCATTTTAAAAAGCGGCGCTAAAAATGATACCACTTTGTATTTTGAAAGGTAATGTAATATTCTTTTCAATGTCAAACGCTCCGATTTTAGATTATCTTTATTATTGTAACATTTATTTGATATAAAAGCAATATTTGCGGATAAAGATAAATATATAGTTTAGCGACGCAGTCGCTAAAACGTAAGGGGGCGGCAAAACGCCTCCCCCTACAAAAATTGTAATTCGTGCAAGTAAAAAGCAGACTCATGGCGAGTCTGCTTTTTATCTTTTTCGTCTTCTTTTCTTTTCGCGTGAACCGATAGCCGCTCCAACCGATGCGATAAATGCGCCGAGCAGGGCGAGAATCAGCTCCTTGACAAAGCTTTCGCCGCCAAATACTATGGATGCCGTTATGACTATCAGCAGCATGATGCCACTCGCGATAACTCCACTTGCAAATCGCTTGTCGGATGCGATACGTGCACCGAGAAAACCGCAAAACAACATAGTGATGCAAAATGCTATTTCTCCATAGAGGGTTAGGTTTTTTGTCGGGTCATCGCTCAAAAATGCTACAGCGCTTATTATAATGCAAATGATAAAGGCGAATAACAGAGATGCTCCTACAGTAATAGCGGTACGTATGGGCAATGACATTTTTTCTAAAGTATTTTTTGGCATGGCTATCCTCCGTTTTTTGATAAATGTATATGCATTTGCGGAGATAATAATACCTGTTGCCAAACGTAGCTTTATATGGTAAAATTAATATAGAAAAAGCAAAAGGAGGATTTTATATGAGAAAATTTATAGTGTTTATGGCAGCATGCCTTGTTTTGACATTTGGAATAAGTGCCGTCGGTACATTTGAATATATACTTCCTACAGAATACGGCAGAATAGAGTTTGATTCGTTTTATGTGACAGGTCGCCGTATTATTGCTCTTGATGAAAATGAAAAGGTAGCTGCATATGACCTCAAAGGTGACAAGCTCACCAAGGATTATGACAGCCTTTACTTCAATGATCATGGTATGGGTGTCGGTAAACTCGGTGACACTTATGAAATTATTAATTACAACGGTCAGGTGGTCGGCACTTTTGGGAAAGAGTTTATCTCTCTTTCAAACAATTTTGTTTTTATAGACCTTGGAAATAATAATGACGGCAGACCTATTTTCTATTATGAAGGTGAGTTCGCAATCTGTGATTATCAGGGAAACCGGCTAAAAGTTCTTCCGTATGACGGATTTGTTCCGGATAAAAATGCCGGATACGGACTGACCTTTGACAGCAGCAGACTTGTATTTGAGGAAAATGGCAAGTTCGGTGCACTTGATCATGGCTTCAATGTTGCAATAAAGCCTGAGTATGATAAGATATATGCTTTTACTGCTGACAGCTATTCTGTTGTAGCTGTTAAGGACGGCAAGCATGGCATCATTGACTATGACGGTAATATTCTTACGCCTTTTGCGTATGACTACATTGAGCCGATAACCGACAACGGGTATCTTAAGTGCTACAAGGTACAGATTGGCAATAAATACGGAGTTGTTGCATCCGACGGCAAAACCGTTATGATGGAGCCGTGCGAGTATGAGATAGCTAACGTATTCTATGACTATTCACTCGTTAAGGTGTCGATAGACAATACACGTGAGGATAAAGATGAGTATCCGAAACTTTACGGCCTTGTCGATTTTAGCGGCAATCTTGTTTTGCCTATAGAGCATACCAATATTTATGATATCTCAGACGGTATTATCAAGGCACAAAAGTCGTATGACCATTCAGGATACTATGACCTTTTCGGCAACGAGATAACTGAGTTCAAATACCGTATGGTTTCAAACTATGCTGAGGGATATGCCTTTGCATCAAGCTGTATTGACGGTGTATGGACACATGAAGTAATTGACACTGACGGCAAAGTTGTTTTCAATCCTGAAAACTGGTCGCAGGGATTTAACAACGGAATTGCTTATATCGAAAACGGCAAGTTTGTAGATACTACCGGCAAGGTCGTATTCACTCTTTCCGACAAGGTGACAACAAGCTATTCTTCGTTCGGCAGTACCGAGCATGAGGGGTTTTTCACCGTGACTGACGGTAATCGTTACGGTGTGGTGAAGTACATACCTGAAAAGTCAGTACCGCTCTGGGAATTTGAGTATATTGATTTCTACGGCGAGGTCAGCACGATTGCTAAGCGTGACGGCGGCTATGTCTTCAGTATGAAGGATGGCACCGAGCGTTATTTCGACCTTAAAGGCAGACCAACCGATAATAAAGTTTTGGTTTACGGCACTTGTATTTTTAACGAGGGTGATACCGTAGAGATACGCGATACCGAAAACGATGTTATGATGACGCTCAAAGAGGGCGAGTATAAGCAGATTATTGAGGGTGAGCAGGAAATTGCTATAGTCTATGATAATTCTGTAATGATTGTTTCGCGTTCTCCTGCATGTGAAAGAATAGTTTATGATTGGTCGCTTGAAGAAACTGCAGGCCTTGCAGAGTTCTATCTTGGAAATATCGGTCAGTATTACTGCAAAGAAAATGACGGTAAATACTATATTTTAGGCTCAAGAACACCTTATGAACTTGTGTGGTTCCTTGACAAGGAGTTTGCCGCAAAGCGTGACGGCGGCTGGTATGTTGTTGACGCTGACGGAAACGAGCTCAACAAAGAGCCGTTTGCCTCAAAGCCTGATGTTTATACCGATTATACCGGATATTATATAGTTGGCTCGAAGATATATAACAAGAACTTTGAGCTTTTATTGGATCTTGGCGAAAGATATATACAGAATATCGTTAATGAGAATTATCTCATCGTTTCCGGCGATGAAATGAACGAACTCGGCGTTGTAAATATCAAAGGTGAAACCGTGATAGAGCCGGCAATAGGCGATATAACATATCTCGGTGACGATATGTTCAAAGTATACCGTGGCGGACTTTTTGCTGTGGTGCACGCAAGCGGCAGAGTTTTAGCGTCCGGCTGTACTCATGTAACCGATATTGGCGATAACGGTTATGTCGGCATATCAAAGCGCGGCTTTGAGGGATATATTGATAATACCGGCAAGGTGAAGATCACACTTCCGCACGGCTACTATGTTCAGGATAAATTCAGCGGCGGCATGGCACCTGTGGTACAGAATATCATCTACGGTAGATACGGCGATACATCGTATATCAATGAAGACGGCGATATCGTTCTTGAGTCAAACAATGTGTGGTGCTATGGCGGAGATTTTGAAAACAAACTTGCGTTTGTATACACAAATCTCGGCAAGGCGGGACCGCTCGGCAAACGCCTTGTAAAGTGTGTTTACAACAATCCGTCGGATTGGGCAGGTGAAACAGTGCTCATCGCACTTGATAAAGGGCTTATCGAATATGAGAATCCGCCACTTTATCGTAAGAATATCACACGCGAGGGCTTCTGCGAGATAGTGTATAATCTTCCTGCTGTTAAAACCGCACTCGCAAGTACAACCGCTCAAGCAATAAACTTTACCGATACCGATAGCGAAGCGGTTAAGGCGCTGAGCACCCTCGGCGTTATCTACGGCAAGGGCAACGGAAAGTTTGCACCCGACGCGTATATTACCCGCGAAGAGGTTGCAACTATCCTTGACAGAGTTTACCGACTTGGCGGAAAGAGCGTTACCCCGGACGGCTATACATACGCTGATGACAGCGCTATTGCCGACTGGGCAAAGGAAAGTGTATACAATATGCGCGCTGCAGGAATCATGCTTGGAATGGGCGATGATAAATTCTCGCCGCATACCATGTGCACAGCAGAGCAGACCGTCGCTGCAGCACTCAGACTTTACTGATTTTATGGTAAAATGGTAAATAAGACGCAGCTTTAAGATGCGGAAAAGATGTGCAAATGGCAGTCGCGGCGCCTTTCGGTGCCGTTACTGCCAATTTGTAACTCCGTAAAATAAGGAGAAAAACAATGATTTGGTATATATGTGCTATTGCGGCTGTAATGCTTTTTGTTGTCACTGCTATGGTTTCGGTTGACACAAAACATGGCAGTAAAAAAGTATTCTATATATTTGTTTTGTTTACAGTCTCAACGTATATATTATACATACCGCCGTTTTTTATTGGATATGAGCCTATAGCTGCTGTATGGGGCAGCCTTTATAACATTTTGCAGGTAATCTCACTTGAGTCCGGATGCCTCGATTGGTATGATTTTATAACTGCAAGTATCGGATTTGGACTTTTTGAGAAGATATACATAGCGCTTCTGGGATTTGTTCATATCGCTTTGCCTGCGGTTTCCGCAGTGTCGGCGATTACTTTGGTGTTGCATTTTCTTGCAACAGTCCGTTTGTCGGTGGTTAATCACAGACGACGCCCCATATTTGTGTTTTCTGAGATAAATAACAAGTCTGAGGCACTTGCCCGTAACATCCGCGAAACTATAGGGAAATGCGATATCGTGTTTTCTGATATTTCTGGCGTTGCAGAAAAAAATGTTCTGCAACAGGAACTTAACTGCATTGTTTATGAAAAGAGCATAGAGTCTATTCAGATAAAGCATGTTGCAGACAAAGAGATTTATTATTTTTGTATTACAGGTGATTCTGATATAAACCTCAATCACACTCTTGATCTTATAAACGATTCAAGAGATCTTCCGACAGAGGTTCAGCAGAAGATTCATGTTTTTCTGTTTGCAGATGGCGACAATGTTGATATTATGATTGATTCTTCGGATAAAGGCAATATTGACATTCATGTTGTCAATGAGATAGAAACGATAGCGTATGATTTGTTGAATGAGTATCCGTTGTATAAACATGCAACAAACAGTGAGATATCTATTCTGCTTTGCGGCTTGGATAAGCTCGATAAGGCATTTTTGCGTGCGGCACTTTGGTGCGGTCAACTTGCCGGATACAAACTCAAAGTCAGGGTTGTTGGCATCGACATAGAAAAAGAGATTGAAAATATGAAACTCTGGTTTCCCGGTCTCTTTACGGATAGATACGATGTGGAGTTTTATTCATGTATAGGCGATAAGGATTTTGCAGATACCGTTGACAAGCATTGCCGCGACGCAAACTATATTGTGGTCAACCGTGAGAATGATGAGGAAACCGTAAATATAGCCATTCTACTTCGCCGAATGTTTTATAAATTTGATAGCGAGTATAAAAATGCTCCTCCGATATACGCATATATCCGGTATTCGGATAAAGCTAAAATGGTGAGAAATCTTCAGACTTCCGAAGCTAATCCCGAACGCCGCACGAGTTATGATATAACGCCGTTTGGTTATTACGGAGATATTTATACATACAACAATCTTGTTGATTCCGATATCGAGAAGCTCTCAAAAAACGTGCATCTTGTTTATGAGGATATATTCAGTGAAGCAGATATTGATGTGCAGGCGGCGCTTGGAAGATACAAGATATTTGAAGTGAACAAGCGTTCAAACAGAGCAAATGCAATGCACATCAGGTATAAATTGGCATTGCTTGGACTTGATTATACAGATGCCGATGCAGATGGCGAGGAGGTAGAGTTAAAGGACTATCTTGAAAAAGAAAAGCTGGATATGCTTTCGTATTCAGAGCACAATCGCTGGATGGCTTTTCTTGAATCCGAGGGCTGGGAAACTGCGACTATTGATCAGGTCAATGCATATAAAGCATCTGATATCAGTAAAGGCCGTCACAATTGTCCCGTTTTGCAGTTGCATCCATACATTTGTGCATATGAGGAATTGCCTGAGCGGTCTGAAAAACTTGGATTGCCGGATTCCACAGTATATGACCGCGAGCTTATCGCGCGAATTCCGGATATACTCGGTGATAAATGGAATGCCGTCGGCAAACGTTTTAAGATAGTTAAAAGATAAGACTAACAAATCCCCCTTGTTCAGATAGAACAAGGGGGATTTTATAATTAATATATTTTAAGTGCAATACCGAGTTTTTCAGATATTTGTTTTGCAATGTCCTCAGCCATATCTCTTGAAACACCTGATAATTCCCATAAGATTTGGTTTGGACTGACAAGTGAAAACATAGATTTGTTTCCGAGCTTTACGGTTACAAATGTTCTGACGTATATATTTGATTTTGAAAACAGTTTTCCTTTGTTTAGCAAAGATAAAACTTTTCTTCCTTCTTCAATTTCATCTTCTGTTATGCACTCGTAGTTTTCTGCAGCGATAGCATACTCACCAAATTTCTTCGTCAAAGTTTCTTTATCTTCAATTTTTAAATAACTTCTTAGCTTTTCAACGCATTCCTGATAGGATAGTTCTTCGGTTATAACCCCGTACTCATTAAGTGCCGCATTGATTATCTGCTGTTTTTCTATATTACTTGATTTCATTGTATTATCTCCTATATTTTTTGGATGAATAAGAATTGCTTTTATGCCGGATTGTTTACTACCCCTGCAAACAAAGGTAATCCGTCGCTGCCGGTGATTACGAAAATGAAAGGACGGTCAAGAACAAAGTCTACCTCCTCTTCGGGAGGCATCGCGGCGCCGCACATCACCATTTCCGTATATGCTGCCGCGGTTACGCCTTCTTCGTCTATGACGACTCGTGCGCCGTGTTCAACCTTGTCAAGCCAGATTGGTTGTTCGGTTTCAAGCAGGGGAGAGAAGTCTGCACTGCTTGCGCTAAAGCAATTTGTGATTCCCAGCTTGTTCAATCCCTTGGTGAGATCCATCTTGGAACTTACATCAAACTTTGGAAGTGAAATGTTTACTTTAAGCGACTTGCGGTTTATATTGCTTGTATCCTGGCACATAAGGGAAAGTGCCGCTTCATTTTTCAGCAGTTCGTCAATGCTTATATTGGCATCGGGTAGTATAAACCACATATTACCGCTGTTTTGCAGAGAAAGTCTGGTTGCAGAGAAAGTGTCGCTCCAATAATAGTTACCGTAAGTTTCTGTGGTATTCATAAACTTACAGGTTATATCTCCGTTTGCGGTATGGAATATATCGTCAACTGTTTTTCTCTCGGAGAATTCGTTCTCCCACTTCGCCTGAAAATATATCGTGGTTACAAGCGCCATGATAGTTTCCGGAGACAGTTCGATTCCCGATATGTAATCTTTGAGAAGACCGCCTGTTTGCTCGTTCATCCAATCTTTTATAGAACTGTTCAACTCTGCAGAACCCATTTCTCCGCTGTAAGATGAAGCATAATACTTATCAGCGAGCAGTTTAAGCGTGGACTGCTTGAATGTTATGTCCTTGTTTAACCACAACGAGCTTGCGAGAATACTTGTCACAGCACCGTCATCCGAGTAGTTTGCATTCCAAATGAAATTGGCCTGCTTACGCAGTGCTTCGATATTGTCCGCATCGAGCAAGTCAAGTATTTGCGCACGGCTTTCACCCTCTGTTGTTTCGGCGAGCATGGCAAGTGCCATGTAAACATTAAGCGGCGAATAAACAGCGTTTTTGTTTTCACTGTCTGAAAGAAACTCAGCAAAGGTTTTTGTAAAGAAGCCGTCAAGCCCCTCTCCAGCACCGTAGAAAGAGCGTTGCTTTTTCTGATCAGCCCACCATTCATCGTATCTATTATCGAACCCTATCTGCATTTCGTGCTCGGGATATTTTGCCATTTCGGGATATTCGGCAACGGCAAGTGCATTGGCATTGATTGTTGTTTGTGCGTTCGGCGTTGTGGTTACAGTACCGATCAGTGCTACTACCAACATCAAAGCTATTAAAGCTGTGCTTTTGAGTTTGCAAGTTTTCATATTGTACCTCCGTTTCGCCACGTCAACTTTTGGTAACGCTTCATTATTTTAGTCGAAAAAACAAGCAAAATTCCTCGTGCTAAATAAAAAAGCGGCAGTGCCGCTTTTTTAAATCAGTTTTGTCCGCCTTCAGCAGCCTTTTTCTTGTCTTCAGCGCTTACATCAACGCTTCTGATAGCGCTCTTGAGAAAACGAATTTTTGTGCCTGCTTTGCTTGTTTCAATTGTAACGGTTTCTTCTTTGATTGAAACAATTTCGCCGATGATTCCGCCGATGGTGGTAATCTCATCACCAACTGCGAGGCTGTCGCGCATTTTCTGTGCTTCCTGTTCCTGCTTCTTCTGGGGACGGATCATAAGGAAGTACATAACTACAAACATCAAAACGAGCATGATTATTCCACCGAAGCCGGAGAATAAGTTAGCGTTCTGCGGTGCAGTGGTATTTGTTGCACCCTCTAAAAAGAAATTAAACATCTTTGCCTCCGTGTAAAAAGTATCGTTATTATTATACTATAGCATTTTGTCAAATGCAAGTCTTTTTTAGCATTGATAATTTTGCATCGGGTATTGAAAAAAAGGGCAAACTGTGATAGAATAAATTTATATTTTCAGAAAGGAAAGGCACGGTATGCAGCAAAATCCGCAAAGACATACCCCGCCGACCGGTGGACACCGTGTACCGATCGGTAGCACTTCTCAAAAAACTTCGCAAGTTATGGTAGCGGTTGTTGCCGTTATTCTTGCGCTTTCTTTGATCGTTCTGTTTAGTCTTGTTTCCATACTCAAGCATCGCGCAGATGCAAAGGCACAGGAGGTTGCGCTTCTTTCAGCCGAACTTGAGGAAAAGCGAAAACAGACGGCAGATGACGAAACAATGGTCAGACCTATTGAGATAGATTCTATTGCACGCTATACGGCGAATACCAAGGAGATAACCGAGCAAATCAATAGCGAATATGCATTTTTACTTGATGTCACCAACAATGAAGTTGTGGCGCACAAGAATGGCGAGGCTATTATATATCCTGCATCAATGACAAAGGTTATGACCCTTATTGTGGCAATTGAAAATATCGAAGATCTTAACGATACGTTTACATTTGATTATACAATAACTGATCCGGCATATGAGGCGGGCGCAAGCATTGCAGGCTTTCTTTCAAGCGAAACCGTGCCGCTCATAGACATCCTCTACGGTATACATTTACCGTCCGGAGCCGATGCTGCAACCGCTATTGCAATCGAGGTTGCCGGCACAGAAGAAGCGTTTGTTGAAATGATGAACGACAAGGCAAAAGCCATGGGGCTTACCAACACTCATTTTGTAAACGCAAGCGGACTTCACGATCCCAACCATTATACTACACCGCATGAGATGGCAAAAATCACCGAGTATGCTATGAAGAATCCAATTATCGCTGAGATAATGTCTGAGTATCAGTATACTACGACACCTACACCGCAACATCCTGACGGACTTTTGCTTACCAGCACGATGTTCAGTTATATGCGCGGCGATGAGGTTGACGGAATTGATATATTTGCCGGAAAGACAGGCTATACTACCGAGGCGCGTCGTTGCCTTGCGTCTGTGGCGGAGACTGAAGACGGCAAACGGTACATTCTCGTTACCGCTAATGGATACAGCGCTGAGGACGGCGACCATGCAGCTGTCTATGATGCGTTCGACATTTACAGAGAGTATGTTGTCGAGTCTTAAATTAGGCGTATATTCATGCGTGAAATTTAATATTGCAGTTTAGGCGATTTTGTTGTATTCTTGTTTTGTAAGTTATCCGCATTTTTGCCAAGGTGCACAAGAAAACAGGTAAAGGACCGCGGTATGCGCGGTCCTTATTTGTTTGTGCAAAAAAGCGGTGGAATAAGCATCATTGTTTCATTTTGCACAGTTTTTTGCACCGAATTTCTACACCACAGATGTATGAAGTTATGGTATAATAATATAAGATGAATAATTAGGCTTACGAGGTATTTATGAAAAACATAAGAATAGTGTCGTTTTTGCTTGTCATTTTTATGCTTATGACATCGATTACAGCTTTTGCAACCGACCTCCCTGTTAATAATATGGGTGACATCACGGTTGTTACTGCGACATCTTCGGCTTCAACAAAGCTTTCGTCGCTCACCGTGAGTGAGGACGGGCTTTTCTGCGGCTGGTTCACAAGTGAAGCTGCTGCAAAGTCACTTGATATTGCAAAAGCTGCATCCAACGGATACGACGGAACGGTATACGGTGCGGTCGTTGCACTTGATGCTGATGATCTTCAGCTCATAGGAGTGCAGATGCGTACCGATGAGCCATATGGCGTGCGTTTTCTTGCCAAGATCGATAAGGCGCTTATAAGTGTGATTGAAAAACTGAATGCGCTTAATTGCAAGGGCAAGGGCGGCACGTTCAATCCTATGAATGAGTATAAGACTGGCATCGGTTACGGCATGGTGCTTGCCATTGATGTTGAAACCGAGGGAAAACTTACAAAGCTTGACGGTACAACAGTAACAGACGGTATGTGCGTTCCCGGTGTATACGTATATTCTGAGGATGATGCAAGCATCACCTATACTGCAACTGTTATCGGTATTGAAACTGCGGCTGTCGCTGATAAGATAGCGGCGCGCCCATATGTTACATATGCGGATGCAAACGGCAATGAGCATACTGTTTACTATACCGAAACCGGCTCTGCCAACAATGCATATGCGGCAAGCCTTTATGAGATTGCAAACCTTGTTGTAGCTGACGAAAACGCTACCGAAAATGAAAAGGCAGCGGCAAGTAATCTGATTTCCACATATACAGGTACTAACTATACTACAAAGTCTACTATCGCTTCATTCAACCTGTCTTCTGTGGCCGGAAGCGCGGATAATGACAATGCATATGTTGAGCTTGACAGAACCACTCTTACAACGCTTGACGAAAACGACCATTACAGATATCAGGATGCATTTTATCCCCGTATTACAAAGGTTAAGGACAACCTTTACCTCATGACCTTCAACTATAATCAGACAGGTCAGCACTTATATTATACAACAAGTACAGACGGTAAAACATGGGCGGATCCTAAGCTATTATATGCATCAAGTTCGGCGGTCAATGCAAATACATATACTACCGGTTCTCTTGCAGGTACCTCCGACCAATTCTTTGCGGCAACTGCTGACCATTGCGTACTTAATGACGGTACTATACTTTGCGTATATTCCCGCCGTGCAGTAAAGGGCTACGGTTCGAACGAGTATACCGGACTTCACACTCTTGAGGTCGTCAGAGGAACCGTGAGTGGAACTACCGTCAAATGGGGCCAACCCACACCTGTTTACTATGGACACAGCTGGGAGCCTGAAATAATTCAGCGTTCAAACGGAAATATTGAGATCTACTGGTCTCATTCTGCGCCGATGATCCACTTGTACGGGTTTGATGAGACAATGCGTTCAAGCGGCGTTGCAATGATATCTTCCACTGACGGCGGTTATACATGGACCCCCAAGACCGATGCAGAGGGTACAAACAACTATGCCGGCAAGCGTATTTATCAGTATAATGCAGGTCAGTTTACTCTTGAGAACGGGAACAAAGTTAATTTCTATCACGGTCAGATGCCCGGTGTAGTAGAACTCTCAAACGGAAAACTTATGGTTGTTGCTGAGACAAGAACAACCTCGCGTAGTTACCATATGATAAGTGCGGCTTATTCGGGTGCAAATGGAGTATGGAAAGAACTCGGTATAGACGAAGCAGGTCCCTCGGACGTCAAGGAAGATAATTTCAAGGGCGCAGCGCCTACTCTTATGAAATTTGATTCCGGCGAGCTTCTCCTTACATATAACGCAAACAGAGTAGGTTCCAATATGATGTATGCACGCCTGCTCAACAAGACAGGCAGCGATATTGCAACTGCATATGAACTTAATCCTTTCTATACGACAAGCGAAACAGACAGCGGCTTCTGGAGTGCATCTGCACCGGTCGATTCTCATACTGCCATCCTCGCTATGTCATATAAGAAATATCAGGGTGCAGCTCCTGAAACAGTAGAAAATGAAGACGGTACTACAAGTGATGTTCTTCATAACACTACAGTTATCGGTAAGGTAAGACTTAATCATACTATCAATGCGACAAAGAAGAACATGGTTGCAGACGGCAATCTTCAGGAATGGAAAAACATTACCGATGCACTCTTTGTAGGAAGTCTTACTGCTGACGTTCAGGCGACATACCGCTTTGCATATGATGATGACTATATCTATGTTGCTATTGACCGTACAGATAAGTCCAACAATAAGGAAGACACAAACTATGTTCTTGTTGCTACTTCCACAGGCAGTGTAAAAGCCGAGATTTCTTATGGCGACTACACACTTCCTGCCGGCGTTACCGGTGGTACAAAGAATGCGGCAGGTGGCAGAGTATATGAGCTTTGCTTTGACCGCGCGGCACTTGGTCTCACAGGCGACTACATTCGTGTAAATCCCGGATTTACCGATGTTGCAACAGGCGTTGATGACCGCATCAACGGCACAACCCTTAGCGATACTTCTACATGGCTTAAGATAAATCTTAAATAAATAAGGAGAAAAACATGAAAAGAACGGTTTCGCTTCTTTTATGCGCTGTAATGCTTTGCACTTTCTCTGTTTTTGCTATGGCTTATGAAGGGGAAAACTATGTACAGTTTTCGTCTGACGAGGTTGTGTTTCCGATAGGACAGCATATTGCAGGCGACTCTAACGGAGACGGTAAGGTGAATTTGCTTGATGCTATGACAAGTATTAAGTATGTTGCAGGCACAAAAACAAGCTCGCTTCGTGACAGCATAGACACAAACTCTGACGGAAAAGTTAATATTGCCGATGTATTGCTTATTATCCGACATGTTCTTGGTGAAGATGTCGGACTTGGTAAGCTTGTAGACTAAGTGCGAAGGACAGTTTTATGAAAAAGATTTTAGGATTCTTTATAGTAATATGTCTTTCTGCGGCACTGTTTGCAGTGGTTTCGTCCGCAGCTCTTCCTGTTAAGGTAACTGTTGAAACAGCGTCAGGTGATATTTCAAGCCTTACTGTACCCGGCGGCGGACTTTTTGGCGGTTGGTTTACAACCGAAGAGGCAGCATTGGCACTTGATGTAACAAAAGCTGCAGATAAGAACTATAGCGGCACTGTTTACGGTGCAACTGTTGAAAAGGGCAATTACGGTTTTTCGATACCGGTAGAAGAGTTTGCCCCCGAAGTAAACGGTATCAGATTCCAGGTCAAGTTCAACAAAGAGCTGAGAAGTACAGTTGAGGGGCTTAATCCTCTTAACCGTAAGGGCTTTAACGGCACTCTCACTCCTAAAAATGAACATGCAACCGACATTGGCTATGGTGCTGTTGTGGCAATAAATGTTGACACAACTGAAAAGCTTACAAAGCAGAGCGGCACAAATGTAAAAAGCGGTGCGGTAGTTCCCGGTGTGTTTACATATGCTGAAGATACTACTACTATTACATTTGCAGTAACCGTACTCGGTGTAGATGTTGCATCTCTTGCAGACGAGATTGCAGTTCGTCCTTATATTACTTATGCGGATGCAAACGGTGTTAAACGCACGGTATATTATTCGAGAAGCGGCAGTGCAAACGGCTGCGCTATCAATAGTGTATATGCAGTTGCTACCGAGGCGGCGGCAGCAGGTGATGAAACAGCGGCAGCATTGCTCTCCACCTATACAGGTTCAAACTATACTACAAAGACTTCTATTTACGATCTGAACACTGACTCTAAAAATAATTCAAATGCCGGCGGCAATGCATATATCGAGCTTGACAGAAGTTCTATGGTAACTCTTGATGAAAACGACCATGCAAGATACCAGAATGCATTTTATCCCCGCATATCAAAAGTAAATGATGAGCTTTATCTCATGACGCTCAATTATGCTCAAGAGGGCATGCATCTTTACTATGTAACAAGTACCGACGGTATAAATTGGGGAGCACCAAAGGTTCTATACAATGCCGCGAATAACACATTTACGCATACTTCCGGTTCGCTTAAGGGAACAGAAGATGTATATTACGCTACGACCGCAGACCACTGTGTGCTTGATGACGGAACTATTCTCTGTGTATATTCGCGCCGTCCTTGCACAGGTTATGCACTTAAAGAGTATGCGGCACTCTCCACCCTCGAACTTGTGAAGGGAACAGTAAGCGGTACAACAATAAAGTGGTCTGAGCCTGTTTCTATCTATCACGGTCAGAACTGGGAGGCAGAGATTTTACAACGTTCTGACGGAAATGTTGAGATTTACTTTACACACATCGCGCCTATGCTTTATAAGTATGGCTTCCAGGATAGCATGCGTTCAAGCGGTGTAGCGATGATTTCCTCCACTGACGGCGGAAATACATGGACACCTAATGTTACTTCCGCACCGTTTGCGGCTAAGAGAGTATATCAGTATGCCGCAGGAAATCTTACTATAAATGGTAAGAGCGTTCCGTTTGTACACGGACAGATGCCCGGTGTTATCGAACTTGCTCAGGGCGACAAGATGATGCTTGTTGCTGAGACGAGATCAGTTGATCGCAGTTATCATATGATCAGTAAAGCATATTCAAATGCAGGACGCGAATGGAATGAGCTTGCTATCGATGAGGCAGGTCCTTCCAATACCTCGAACGATGTATTCAGAGGTGCGGCTCCCACGCTTATGAGATTTGTCTCAGGTGAGATTTTGCTTACATATAACAATTCCAGTATGCTTTATGCCAGACTTCTCAATAATCGCGGAACCAACATGTCTACTGCCTATGAGTCCAATATTTTCTACAATGATAAAGATACAGACGGTGGCTTCTGGAGTCATGCTACACCGATAGGTTCGCATGTTGCACTTGTATCTATGTCGTATAAGAGATATAAAGGTGTTGTTCCCGAAACAGTTGATGGAAATGAGGTTCTTCACAACACTACTGTTCTTGGTAAGGTTCACCTCAATCACCCGATTGACGCGACAAAGAAGAATATGGTTGCAGACGGTAATCTTCAGGAATGGAAGGAAATCAAAGATGCTCTCTTTGTAGGCAGTCTTACTGCTGATGCTCAGGCGGCATACCGTTTTGCATATGACGATAAGTACATCTATGTTGCAATTGACCGTACCGACAAGTCTAATTCCAAGGAAGATACAAACTTTGTATACATCGCAACTGCAGACGGTTATATCAATGCAACTATCAGTTACGGTGATTACACACTTCCTGCCGGTGTTACAGGCGGAACAAAGAATGCGACCGGCGGCAGAGTTTACGAACTTTGCTTTGACCGAGCCGCACTCGGACTCACAGGTGACAGCATAAGCGTTTGTCCCGGTCTTTACGATGCAGGCGCAGATGTTACTGACCGTATCAACGGTATAGATGTTAATGATACTTCAACCTGGATAAAAATAAACCTTAAGTAAGGAGAAATCTATGAAAAGAATAATTTGCCTTGTTATTGCGGTATGCATGCTTGTTTCGGTTATGCCGATGGTTTTTGCAAGCGAAACTAAGGATTTGTTTGAAAACGCAAAAGATGGCATGCTCATCGCGCCAAATCCCAACGCAAGCGTACCTCCTATTGATAAGTATGCTATTCCCGCAGAAGAGGCGGCAAAGGCACTTAATGCTCTCGGACTTCTTGCAGGTAAGGGCACTAATGCTGACGGAAGCATCAATTTCGATGTTGACGGCAGCCTTACAAGAGCAGAGTCAATTACTCAGGTAGTTCGTTTCCTCGGTGCAGAGAAGGCGGCTACAACCGAGACAAATGCACATCCTTTTACTGACCTTCCCGCATGGGCAGTTCCGTATATCTCTTATGCTTATGTAAATAAGATTACCGCAGGTGTAAGTGCAACAAAATTTGATGCGGTAAGCGGTATGACCGATTATGCATTCCTCACCGCAATTCTTCGTGTCCTCGGTTACAAGGACGCAGAGGGCGACTTCGTATGGAACAATCCTTATGCACTTGCAAAAGAGGTTGGTCTTATCGGTGATGAAACTCCCGACGCTGAGTTTACCCGTGGCGATGCATTTGTAATCTGCTACAATGCGCTTGGCGCAAAGGTAAAAGAGGGCGAAATCATTGCAGTTCAGCTTCTCGACAAGGGACTTTACACTGCTGATAAGTTCAATGAGGTAATGGGATATATCATCGGTGAAGACGACACTGCAGAACCCGTAGTTCCCGAAAATCCTGTAACAGAGCTTGTTGCTATTCAAGATCTCGACCAGAAGAGCACAAATGGCGACCATGCAGACGATGATATCGCTACATCTTCTCTTGAGATTAACTTCAGAGAGAATGTAGAGCTTACTTCTTCTACAACAGGTCAGACACGTTATGACAATGCATGGTATCCCCGTATCAAGCAAGTTAAGGACGACCTCTACATCATGTTCTGGATGTACGGTCAGTTTGGTAGACATCTCTACGTTGCATATTCCAATGACGGACAGACATGGACTAATCCTGAAGTTTTCTGGGGAGCTACCAACGATAAGAAGTTTACTCATACATACGGACCTCTTGCAGGTAAAGACGACCAGTATCTTGCGGTAAACGCGGATGCATGCGTACTTGATAACGGTGATATTCTCTGCGTATATGCTATCCGTCCTAGTTCCGGTTACGGTTATGCAGATTATGCAGAAATGAACGGTATCTTTATGGCTCGTGGTAAGGTTACTGAGGATAATAAGGTTGTATGGAGTACCACTGAAGAAAAGGTTTATCCTTCTCAGGTCGTACAGGAAGAAGTACAGCTCACCAAGGGACAGGTTTGGGAGCCATTCATTTTCCAGCGTGATGACGGCAGAGTAGAGGTTTACTGGTCTTGCGCGATTGCTTATATTGACATCTACGGCATGGACTCGGATAAGCGCTCCACATGTACATCCATGATTTATTCTGATGATAACGGTTATACATGGTCGCCCGAAACCACAAAAGAGAGCCACTATGTAGGCAAGCGCGTTTACCAGGAATATGTCGGCGACAAGGTTCCTTACGGTACAAATCCCGACGGTACTCCTATGTATACCGAGGCAGTTCCGTATTTCGGCGGTCAGATGCCTGCTGCAGTTCAGCTTTATAATGGTAAGTCACTTCTTGCAGTTGAGGTTCAGAGACTTGATAAGGACTTCCGTATCTCATATGCGATAAGCAAAGATGGCGGCGAATGGGATCACCTTGATCTCACCGAAGAAGGTCCTACTACAACATATAAAGATGTTATTCCAACCGGTGCAGCATCGCCGTATGTAGGTCGTTTTGAGTCGGGCGAGGTAGTTCTTACATATGGTATCAATGCGGTTCTCCGTGCAAGAATGGTCAGCCCTGACGGCAGTGTTCTTGACTCCAAGGAATTCCGTCCTGCTAAGGATTCTGCAGGTTCATGGGGCTCTATTGAGGTTCTTGATAGCCACAAACTCGTTGCAGCTAATCCTTGCAAAAATGGCGACCTCCGCGGTATTAATCTTTACTATTCATACCTCAACCACCGTACAAACGCGCCCAAGGTTGCAGTAAATGTTGACGGTTATACCAATGAGTGGACCGAAAATACAGACGCACTCTTTGTAGGTAGCGAAACCCAGGCACAGATCACTCTCCGCACAGCACATGATAAGAATAATGTTTACTTCCTTATCTCCCGCCTTGATACCTATATCACCGAGGGCGATACAACAACTATTTGTATCGGTGCAGGCACCAGTAGCTACTACCGCGTGGTTGTAAGTCTTAACGGTGTGGATTCTATCACATATGTTGAAAATGGCGCAGCTAAGAACACTGTTACCGGCGGCAATGCTGTTGTAAAGGTTTTCGGTACAGCCGGTAACAATGAGGATAAGGACGAGGGTGTTGTTACCGAGGTAGCTATTCCCAAGGCACTTGTAGGTCTTGATGGCGCAACTTCATTTGTAGTTAATCCTTCTCTTTCTAATCAGGACGGCAGCGGCTCCACCAATGATACTCTCACCGGTGTAAGCGCATTTACAACAAACCGTTGGCCTGCAATCGTTCTTGAGTGATGAAAAAATTAATAATTGTTATGTGCATGGCACTAAGTCTTGTGTTTGCTTTTACTGCTTGCGGTGATAAGCCGACAGAGACTACCGATGACGGCTGGTCAGCAATATACAGACCATAAATAATAAAAAGCAACCTTTTATAAGGTTGCTTTTTTGTATTTGCAGTGGTAAAATTATTATAGAGGTGATTACCCAATGGAGCAAAATGCTAAATATATAAAAATGACCACCGAACCCATTGAAAAATTGATAGCTAAGCTCGCTGTGCCAACCATTATCAGTATGCTTGTTACATCTTTTTATAATCTTGCTGATACTCTTTTTGTCCGCCAACTTGAAAATGACAGTATGGTTGCGGCAGTCGGCATTGTAATGCCGCTTATGTCCATAATACAGGCGTGCGGCTTTTTCTGTGGCCACGGTTCGGCAAATTATATTTCACGCGCTTTTGGCAGACAGGATTATAAAAGCGCAGAAAAAATGGCGGCTACCGGATTCGGTTTTGCTTTCCTTATTGGTATTTTTATAAGTGTGTTTGGTTTGTTGTTCCGCGTTCCGCTTGTTACGGTGCTCGGTGCTAAGACGGCTGCTACTATGCGCGAGAGCATAAACTATATGTTTTACATATTGCTTGCAACCCCATTTATGATGGGTGCAATAGTTATAAACAATCAGCTTCGCATGCAGGGCAATGCTTTTTTTTCAATGATAGGACTTACCTCTGGAGCGATTCTTAACATCATTCTTGACCCCATTCTGATTTTTGAAAAGGGAGCTGTTATTTTTGGCGGTGCTATAACAATGCCTTTCGGTTTTGGCATGGGCGTCGGGGGTGCGGCACTCGCGACTGCGGCAAGTCAGATAGTGAGCTTTGTACTGCTTGCTATTGGTATGTGGCGCAGTGACAATGTCAAGATACATCTTAAAAACTTCACACCCAATAAATATTATATTGGCGGTATCGTTCAGGGAGGATTGCCGTCACTTGCACGTCAGGGGCTTGGTAGCATCGCAACCACCTGCCTTAATAATTCGATAGGTGCATTTGTTGCTCCTGCGATGATTGATGCAGCACAGGCTGCAATGACAGGTACATCAAGAATAATGATGTTCCTGTATTCTGCGATAATCGGCTTTGGACAGGGATTCCAGCCCGTGTGCGGATTCAACTACGGTGCAAAGAAATATGACCGCGTTATCAAGGCATATTACTTCTGCATAAAGGTTTCTTTCGTGGTTCTGGTTGCTTTATCAACTCTTGGCACAGTGTTTGCCGGTCCAATTACAGATGCGGTTGCAGGCAGTAGTGCCGAGGCGGCAGAAATAGCTAAGTTTGCACTTCGCGCGCAGCTTGTCGTGTTCCCTCTTATGGCATGGGTTACAATGAGCAATATGATGTTGCAGAATATCGGCAAGACCGTGGGGGCAACGCTTGTTGCAATGCTCAGACAGGGAATCGCATTTATCCCGGCGGTGCTCCTGATGCCACTTGCAATGCGCGCACTGGGATTTGAGGCATTGCTCGGAATACAGCTTTCGCAAACTGTTGCGGATGTAATATCGTTTTTAGTGTCCGTGCCGATAGGACAAGCTGCTATCAATGAAATGAAAAAGGAACTGAGCGAATGAAGAGCTTTTGAACTGCATTTTCACTGTGAAGAATTCATTTGTTAAAATCAGAAAGGAGAGTTTTGAATTATGACGTCGATTATTCTTTATATTATTGCAGGTATCCGCTGTGTTATTCCGATTATTTATGCCGCCAGCGGTATGTATCTCACAGTTGGGGACTTTGTTAAAGATGTTTTTTCGACGGTGGCATTTGCTTTTTTGTGCATCGTAGTTGCAAGACTTGTTCACCGTGTGGATGATTTGGAATGGCGCGCTGATGTGGAATTGCATCGCAATGATCGCCAGCATCATCGCATTTCTAATCTTGAGAATAAAGAAGACTAAAAACAAAAGCCGCTCGTAAGAGCGGCTTTTGTTTTATAACACTTTGGATAAAAAGTCTTTAAGACGTGGATGCTTGGGATTTGCAAAGAACTCTTCGGGAGCACCTTGTTCAAGTATTTTACCCTCGTCCATGAAGATAACTCTGTTTGCAACCTCGCGTGCAAAGCCCATTTCATGTGTTACTATGACCATGGTCATTCCGTCATTGGCAAGCTTCTTCATCAAATCGAGAACTTCGCCAACCATTTCGGGGTCAAGCGCGCTTGTAGGCTCGTCGAACAGCATTACCTGCGGATTCATTGCAAGCGAACGCGCAATGGCGATACGCTGCTTCTGACCGCCCGAAAGCTGTGCAGGATAAGCATCTGCTTTGTCGGGCAGACCGACTATCTCAAGCAGCTTTTTTGCTTCTGCTTCTGCTTCCGACTTTTTCTTTTTGAGTAGCTTTATCGGTGCAAGCGTAATGTTTTCAAGGATAGAAAGGTGAGGAAAGAGGTTGAAGTGCTGGAACACCATACCCATCTGCATACGCAGTTTGTCGATGTTGCACTTTTTGTCGGTTATAAGCTGACCGTCAAAGTATATCTCGCCGGACGATGGTTCTTCAAGGCGGTTAAGACAACGGAGAAAAGTTGATTTACCGCTTCCCGAAGGGCCGATTACAACTACCTTTTCGCCTTTTTCGATATGCTCGTCAATTCCCTTGAGGACTTTAATCTCGTCATTCTCACCGAAGTTTTTATAAAGATTCTTAACGCTTATCACTCTTGCTCAGCCTCCTTTCTAAGATAGCCACACACTTGGAAAGGCCAAGCACGACTACAAGGTAGATAAGTGCTACTGCGATAAGTGGCATATAGTTACTGTATGTGATAGAACGGATCTTGATACCGCCGAGTGTGAGGTCAGCAACACCGATATAGAATGCTACCGACGACTCTTTAAGCAGAGTAATAAACTCATTTGCAAGAGAGGGGAGAACTGCCTTGAAAGCCTGAGGTATAATAATATACCACATTGTTTCAATATAGTTAAAGCCAAGGCTACGTCCAGCTTCAGTCTGTCCCTCGTCAATGGACATGATACCGCCGCGGACGATTTCAGAAACGTAAGCACCTGAGTTCAGTCCAAAGCAAATGACAGCGGCAGGGAACTTCTCAACTCCAAGCGGCAGAAGGACAACGAAATACATTATAAGCAACTGCACCATGACAGGTGTACCGCGCATAACGGATAGATAAACCTTGCATATGCCGGAGAGCAGGGTGAGCTTGCCGGTTTTCTGATTAACGCATCTGATAACCGCTACAATAAAGCCGATAAGTATACCGAGGAGAACTGCAAGAGCAGTTATCTCAAGAGTAGTAGCAAGACCTCTTGTCAGATACTTGTACTGCTGGTTTACTACAAAGTTGCGGTGAAAATCGTACTTCAGTGTATTCCAGAGTTTTTCAATCGGAACACTGGTGTCGGGCTTTTCGCTGTCATAGTTCTTGAGAGCAATATAATCGTTAATACCGGTTCTCAGTGTGTTGAGATTTGCGATGTCCACGCTCTCGCCGTTGTGAGTAACGGTATGTGCACTTGTGATGATATTTTTAGCATCAAGGATGCCGCCGAAAATAGTGTTTACAGTTTCATCGCTGAGATATGGTGTAAACACGCCGGGCGTAGTTTCGTAGAGATAAACTGTGACTTCTCCGGTTACAGGGGTGGATGCGGCAAGGTCGGCCTCAATGATTTCTGCGATATAAAGCTTTATCTTAGTCGCATTTGTTTTGATACCCTGTGCAGTATTGTCGAGATAGAAAGCATATACGTTTTCAAGGTATTTATCAATATTAGTTTCGATAGCATCGCCGATGTTGACAGTTTTGTATGTACATTCAAGGATAATGTCCTTTTCGGTACCGTAGCTCAGGTCGTTTACTGTGACCGCGGTGTTATCCGCCACATATTTTGCGCCAGTCGAAACATTACCGGGCAGCCCCATAACAGTATTGTCGATAAGAGTTTGCGCATCTTCTATGGATAATTCAGAGTCAATCTTGTTACCCATTTTTTGCACAAAGTATATGCCAAATACTATAAGCACAGCCAGTGCTACGCAGATTAGACCGGTAATCAGACCTTGATATTTTCTCTTTTTCTTCATTGTTTCTCCGTATATTACAAACGGGAATGTCAAGCATTCCCGTTTGTCAGATATGTGTTATGCGTACAGATTACTTGATGTACTTAGCAACGATTGCATCGATAGTACCGTCAGCGGTGAGCTCATCAATAGCAACGTTGAGCTTGTCAAGAAGCTCGGTGTTTTCCTTTGCAACGCAGATAGCGTAGTCCTCGTCAGCATATGCGGTGTCGAGAATTACGAGTCCTTCGTTTTCAGCAACAAGTGCCTTTGCAGGCTCGTTGTCGATGATTACGCAGTCAACATCGCCGCCTACGAGAGCAAGAACTGCCTCGCTACCGTTGGAGTAACGCTGAACATTCTCTTCGCCGAAGTCGTCAGAAGCGTAGATGTCACCGGTGGTAGCGAGCTGAACGCCTACTTTGTAGGTTGCGCCCTCAGCATAGAGGTCGTCAACGCTCTTGATAGCAGAGCCTTCTTTAACGATGATAGACTGAACGCCACTTGCATAGCTGGATGTGAAGTTGATGCTCTTAAGACGCTCATCGGTAACGGTCATACCTGCCATACCGAAGTCAGCCTCACCTTCCATAACAGCGGTGATGATAGAGCCGAACTCCATGTCAGCAATCTGGAGAGTCATACCAAGCTTAGCAGCGATTGCTTCAGCGATTTCAGCATCGATACCGATGATCTTGTCGCCTTCGTAATACTCATAGGGCTGGAAGTAAGCGTTGGTAGCCATGATGATTACATTGTCATCAACGGGAGCCTCAGTGGTCTCAACAGGAGCTTCTGTAGTTTCTACGGGAGCTTCGGTGGTCTCGGGTGCATCGTTCTTAGGAGCGTCGGTAGTAACAACAGTCTCACCGCCGCAAGAAGCGAGCATGCATACAAGCATCATAGATGCAAGTACAAGGGAGAGAATCTTTTTCATGATATTTTCCTCTTTTCTGTGTATGGGCTTTTCACCCATTTGAATTTTATCGGTATGATTATACACCCGCGATAATGCTATGTCAATAGCTTTTTGAATAAAGATTGATAGTTTATTCAATATTAATATGTCAAATTCGCCAAAAATGTATAAAAATGCATATTAAATGAATAAAAGGAGCATCTGAATAAAGATGCTCCTGAATATTTATTTCTGGTGAGCAGTGATAATGCCGTCTTTAACAGTGAGCTTGCAAATGCGTGCGGTGCGGCGTTCTGCGCTCTTGTCTGCAGGATCGCGCACAACATCTCTGCCATGGTAAACCGCATAATACTGATCGCCGAGCTTAATGACACTGTGGTGACCCACACCCTCTTCAACATCATTTTTAATCATCGTGGGAACCCATTTGCCATTGTCGGTATGCTTTACGAAATCAACCTTAGTGAGGTCTTCCTCATCTGACTTTGCTGCGGCATAACCGATGTGGTATGTTTCGTTTTCAAAGCAAGCGCCACTGAACATTACATACTGCCATTCGCCTTCGCGGAACCAGAACGGCCCTTCAAGTGTGTGCCAGTCTTTTCCGTCGCCAAAGCGATTGCGCTTGAATATCTCTTCATCAAAGGAGGGAACGATAACTTCTTTACGGATTCCTGCAGGTGTCATGGGGTCGATAAGCTTGTCAACGAAAACACGCGTACCTACACGGTCGGTATCGGTGTTATCCTCTGCGTACCAAAGGAAAAGACCTGCTTTTGTTTCTACGACATGTGCATCTATTGAGAAACGGTCAAACAGACACTTTTTCTTGGTGAATGGGCCAAGCGGACTATCGCCCTCGGCCGCGTGAAGATACTGGAAACAATCCTTGGTCTGGCAGGAAAAATAGAGATAATACTTCTCGCCAACTTTTGCGATACATGGCGCCCAGTAGTATTTCCATCCCTCAACAGAGCAGATAACACCTTCGTGTTTCCACTCTCCGAAAATATCATCGGCGCTGTATGCCTCAACACCTTCGTTAGCGGTAACATATATGTAAAATTTCCCGTTGTCCTCAAAGATAAACGGATCGGGTTGAGCTTTACCCTGAATATTAATGTTAAGCTTCATATTAAATAACTCCTTTCGGATGTACAAATATACAGATACAATTATTATACTTAATATTTGTATAAATGTCAATTGTATAAAATATTGAATGGGTGCAAAAAGTAGTGATTTATGAATATTGACAGCACAGGGGATATCATTTAAAATAGTGGTATGGAGAGTGAAAAATGAAGCGTTTTAATAAAATATATCTTGAAATATCAAATATTTGCAATCTTGCGTGCCGCTTTTGTCCGGGTACAAGGCGCGCACCGCGTGCTCTTAGTGAGCAAGAGTTTGCATCACTGCTACCGAAGATTGTTCCGTATACAGACTATCTATATTTTCATCTTATGGGAGAACCGCTTTGTCATCCCCAGCTGAAAAGTTTTTTGGATATGGCAGGCGATGCCGGATTAAAGGTCATCATAACCACCAACGGGACATTGTTGAGTGAGAATTGCGATGTTTTGCTGTCGTCCAAGGCATTGCATAAGGTCAATATATCGCTGCACGCGTTTGAAGCTAATGATTTGAAGGTTACTTTTGAAGAATATCTTAATGGTTGCTTTGAGTTCGGCAAGGCGGCCACCGGTGAAAAACTGGTTGTATACCGCCTTTGGAATCACGGCGGCGCGGAAGCGAAAAATGAGATGATTCTTGAAACAATGGAGAAGTATTTCCCAAAACCGTGGTGTGACAACTCACGCGGTTCGCGCATCGCCGATAAAACATATCTTGACTACGGTGATAAGTTTGACTGGCCCGATATGGCGGCACCGGATAGTGGATATAATGTGTTTTGCTATGGCCTGCGCGATCAGATAGGTGTTCTCGCAGACGGAACAGTAGTCCCGTGTTGTCTTGACCATGAGGGCGATATCCCGCTTGGCAATCTTTTTGAGCAAAGTTTTGATGATATTCTTGTATCGTCACGCGCCAAGAACATAATAGACGGATTTACTAATGGCAAAGCGGCAGAACTGCTTTGTTGCTGTTGCGGATACGCAAAGCAAAAATTTAAAAAGAACCTCTCTTGAGGTTCTTTTTGATTTATGTCAACAATTGTTAAATTTATTGCAACAATTGATATTCAATGCTTACCTTGCTGCAATTATTATTAAATTGTAAAATCAAAATATGCAAAGGAGAATTGAAAATGTCAAGGTTGAAATATTTGTTAACATGCAGTCTGCTTGCTCTTGTGCTTGTACTTGGTGTATTTGCTGCTCCAAAGGAGTATGATGCAACAGGTGACGGCGAGGTAAGTCTTGCTGACATCGTTCGTATAATGAGAGCCACTGTTTCGGATACATATAACGAGAGTGCAGATGCAAACAGAGACGGTGAAGTGACTATCGTTGATGCTATTCTCGTTTTAAAATGTGTTGTAAACGGCGAGGGCGGTAATCTCTACAGTACGTATTCTTACGTTGATATTGTAGAGAGAATGACCGATACGCGTATTCTTGCCGAGGGGTACAGCGGTGAGAAAAGTGCCGAGTTTACTTCATACAGCCGTACGTCTGTATATGAAAACGGCGTGTATAAAAACTGGAACTCCAACCTTGACGGCGGTACGCAAATACCCGAGACCGACGACGGCGGACACCTTGTTGCCGATATAGAGGGCGCAGGATATATTTCACGTATCTGGTCGGCTACTGCAGGGACTGGACATATAAAAATTTATATTGACGGTGCAACTACTCCGATTATCGACCTTGAATTTGAGGACTTTTTCAACCGCACAGCGGCACCTTTCACGTACGAAAACCTTGTTTATGAGGATGCGGCGCGCGGCAAGAATACCTATGTGCCAATTACCTTTGCAAAGTCCTGCCGAATTGTAGCGTACGGAGGATTCTATAACGAAACCACAAATCCCGAGGGCTGGGGTAAATACTATCATGTAAACTATACCTTGTTCCCCGAGGGAACGGTTGTCGAAAGTATGCCTAAAACATTTTCAACTAAGCAGAAAGCGGCACTCTCGGCGGTAGATACCTTCTTTGGCTCGAAAATCGGCACACATCCCGATGGATATGCCGATGCGGCTTTCACAAAGCACAACGTTTCCTCGGCATCTCCTGTAATAAAGGAGTTTTCAGGTGCCGGCGCAATAAGTGGTCTGCTTGTCCGCATTAATTCTATAGACAATGCCTTGCCTGCAACTGCTCTTGAAGCTATTGAAGTTCTCAAGGGACTTCATATCCGTATTTATTGGGACGGCGAGAGCGAGCCGTCGGTAGATGTACCGCTTGGCGATTTTTTCGGTAGCTCGTATGGCTTTGATGAAATTCAAACGCTTTTGCTCGGCGTGCGTGACGACAGAACACTCTACAACTACTTCTATATGCCGTATCTTGAAGGCGCAAAGATTGAAATAAGTGCTAAAGACGGCATTACCGCAAATATTTCGGTTTCGGTCAACACGGTTGATAATACAGTAAACAAAGATAGTATGCTGTATTATAATTCACAGTTCTCGCTCGGTGAATATGCGGAGAACAAAAACCGCTGGCCCGACCACCGCTTCCTCTATGCAGAGGGCGAGGGTAGACTTGTAGGTCTTACACTTCATATGGACCAGCTTATCGACTGCACCGACCCGAAGAGCGGTCTCGGAAATCTTTGGTGGGGCGAGGGCGACGAAAAGTTCTTTGTAGACGGCGAAAAATTCCCGTCGTGGTACGGTACGGGAACCGAGGACTTTTTCGGATATGCATGGTGCTCTGACCAAATCTTTTCACGTGCTTATCACTCGCAGGCATACTGTGAGGGAAGAAGCTCGTATAAAGGCAACCGTGTAATGACACGTATTATGATGCATGACAGTGTTCCGTTTACAAGCAGCTTTGACGGCTATCTTGAAAAGTATTACGCTGACGACTATACGTCGGTAGGATATACAAGCCATTTCTATCTTGACAAAAACGGCACCACAAACAGAGAAACATATACGGACGAAGAAATTATGTCCTATTTCGTCCCCGATGGAAACGCATATAGCAGCAACTTTACAGAAGCGGAGCAGCTTTACGTGCTTTCGCGTAGCGGAAGCCTGACAAGCTATGAGCAGAACATGATTGCCTTCGGCTCATCGTGGAGTAATGTGGTACAGCTTACCTGCAACGGCGGTGCAGTTGGCGATTCTATAGAGCTTATTCTCCCTGCGGAGGCAGACGGAAAGTATATGCTTCTTGCTTCCTTTACCAAGGCTACGGGATACGGCATTGTTCAGACCTCGGTTAACGGTGCCAATGTCGGTGCCCCGGTGGATTTGTATAGCCCAACTGTTAGTGCAGACGTATTGTATGAGCTAGGCGAGGTTACGCTTACCAAGGGATTTACAAATACAATAGCGTTTACTGTTGCAGGCAAGAACGCAAGTGCGCGTGCACAGAATTTCGGCGTTGACTTTGTAATCGTTGTTCCTGTTTCGAAATACAACAAAACATCGTCTGTTGACCTTTCACAGTATACTAATGTGCATCGCATCAATGCAAAGCAGAGCGGAGCTAAGGAGTTTACCTACGAGGGAGAGGATCTTCTTATTCTGGCAAGCGTTACCTCGGGCAGCGCACGTAAGCAGATTATGACAAGCTATGGTGATAGCTGGAGCGGCGGCGAGCAGCTTTACTGGACGGCGGGCGCTACTGACGCAACTATGACAGTTTATGCGCACGTTGAAAAGGCAGGCGACTATAATGTTCTCGGCGGCTTTACTACTGCAAAGAATTACGGTAAGGTCGATATATACGTCAACGGCACAAAGGTAGGAAGTACTCTTGATTTGTACTCTGCAAGTGTCGGATATACAACTAAAAATGTCGGCAAGGTTACAATGAAGGCGGGCGACAATAAGATAGTTATAAAAACCGTTGGAAAGAACGCTTCATCGACAGGTTATCAATCCGGACTTGACTATATTAAGTTCACTGAGGTTGAGGGCACATATCTTTTTGAGGGAGAAACCGATTTACTGGCAAATGCAAGTGTTACCTCAGGCTCGACACGTTCACAGACCATGTCTGCGTGGGGCGACGGCTGGAGTGGCGGAGGTCAGCTTTTCTGGACAGTTTCTGCAGCTGACAACACGCTTACCACCACGGTTTCAGTATCAAAAGCGGGAACGTATAATATCAGCGGCGGTTTTACCGCTGCAAAGGATTACGGTATTATCGACCTGTATATAAACGGTACAAAGGTTGGCACCTTTGACGGCTACAGTGCAAGTGTTACTCATATGACCGCAGCCTTTGGTTCTGCTACGCTGAATGCGGGAAGTAATACCATAGAGTTTAAGATTACAGGTAAAAACGCATCAGCGACAAAGCATTATGTAGGCATTGACTATATTAAGCTGACTTAATAAAAAATAAGAACCCCTCGGGGTTCTTATTTTTTTATCTTCCTATACTCGCTTGGTGAACAGCCGACAGCGGTTTTAAAATAACGGCTGAATGCGTATATTGAGCTGAAATTAAGCTCCTCGACCACTTCGGATACCGATGCGCCGGAGGATAGCATTGCTTTTGCGTATTTTACGCGTTTTTCATTGTAATACTTGATTACGGTAGTACCTACATGGTCAAAAAACACACGTCCGATATGGAATTTGCTGTAATTGAACTGCTTTTCAAGAGAATCAAGCGTTATCACATTTTTAAAGCTGTAATCAATATAGTGGCGTATAAGTTCGGGCAGGGCAATGTCCGCCTGCGGCTTTTCGTGAATAACGGCATTGTCCTTGATTATTGTTTCAATCAGCTCTATCATTTTTGCTTTGCAGGAGAGCTGGTATACATCCGTTTTTTTATAGAAAACATCAATAACCTCGTAAAAGGTTTTTAAAAATTTTGATTGGTCGGATATTTTTATTATCGGACAGAGAGCCATATCCTCAAAAATATCTTTTCTTATCCATGTTTTTTCTTCGTCTGTAAATTTGTCAATGTCTTTGAAGGTTATATACACCTTTTCGCTGTGCTCATCGTATGTAACATCAAAATGGATATGAGGCTGTGATACTGCTATGTCGTCAACCGAAGAAAGCGTGTGAGGAATACCGGGGCGGAGAAGTATTATGTCTCCTTTTTGACAGATGTAGTCTTTGTTTCCGATATTGATCCGCATTTTTCCGTAGGCAATGTGAATTATTTCATAGTCGAAAATCACTCTTTGCCCTATAAGGAAGCCTGAATTCATCTGCGAGTGCATTGCCCTTCGCACATATGGGGATATTTCATTGATATTCACGTTTTTTCACCTACCCTCTGCAATAAATGTTAAATCAAATCTTAAAAAAAGTCAATAGTTGCAATTTTCAAACGCAGCAAAAACTGTTAACATATATACAGGAGGGCAAAAACTATGGACGATTTATTTATGCTATCACATTTTGAGACACGCTCCATAAGTGCTGAGAATTTTACCGGTGAAAAAGGTAAAGCTGGCATGGCAACCGAGGGAACAGGAGCAAATGCTGCGCGCGAACTCGGTATCGGTTGGAAAGTGTCTCCTTCTATAAGAATACCCGCCGGTGAGACCATCACTCTTGCGGATGTCAGTGGAGAGGGAATGATAACCCATATATGGATGACAGATACCTGCAAGAAAAACCGTCGTATGATACTGCGTATGTACTGGGATGGCTCTGACACACCATCGGTTGAAGTTCCTTCGTGCGATTTTTTTGCGGCAACCGATTATCAGAATGCACCTCTTATCAATTCGCTTATGGTGTGTGTAAATCCAAAACGTGCGTTTAACTGCTACTGGCAGATGCCGTTCAAAAAGGGATTCAAGATAACTATGGAAAATCTCTTTAATGAAGAAGTAACTCTTTATTATCAGATAGATTATCAACTTGGCGCGCTACCTCGGGGCAGTGCATATTTCCACGCACAGTTCAACCGCACAAATCCGCTTCCATATAAGGAGGTCTATACAATTCTTGACGGTGTAAAAGGTAAGGGACACTATGTAGGCACATATATGTATTGGGGCGTTAACAACAATGGCTGGTGGGGCGAAGGAGAGATAAAGTTCTATATGGACGGCGATAAGGATTTCCCCACAATTTGCGGCACAGGCACAGAGGATTATTTTTGCGGCGCATGGAATTTTGACATAGGCGGTAAGTATACGCCGTTTTCCACCGCATATTCCGGACTCTGGATTTCTCCTACGGACGAAGCGTATAAGTCCAACCGCCGTTTCTCGCTTTACCGCTGGCATATAAAGGATCCTATCCGTTTTAACAGCGACCTGCGCGTTACCATTCAGGCACTCGGTTGGCGCACTGAGGGAAGGTATCTTCCGCTTCAAGACGATATTTCATCGGTCGCATATTTCTATCTTGACCGTGTTTATGATGTGAGCGGCACAATGCCGGATAAAGACGGACTTGAACTGCTTTAAAAAGGCGACCTGCTATGCAGGTTGCTTTTTTTTTCTATATATGCTATACTATAGTCACTAATAAGAAATGGAGCCTAATATGGAACAGAAACTCACTAAAAAGTATGGGCTGTTTACGGCTATCGCCATGGTTGTCGGCATAGTAATAGGCAGCGGCGTATTCTTCAAGGCACAGACTATTTTGACTGCAACAGGCGGCGATCTTGTTCCCGGTATACTTGCTTGGGTATTCGGCGGAATTATCATGGTTTTCTGCGCTCTTGCGTTTTCCTTTATGGCAACCAAGTATGAAAAGGTAAGCGGCATTGTCGACTATGCAGAGGAGACGATCGGCAAAAGGTACGCATACTTTGTTGGATGGTTCGTAGCCACTATCTATATGCCATCTATCACCGGTGTGTTGGCATGGCTGTCTGCAAGATATACAATAGAGTTTTTGAATTCTGCTGTTGGAACAAATATAAACTCTATGGTTGGGCTTTGGTGCATCCTGCTTACTCTTGTGTATCTGATTGCAACATATTTTCTCAATGTTCTTTCGCCTAAGCTTGCGGGAAAATTTCAGGTTTCGGTTACCGTCATCAAGCTTATTCCCCTTATTCTTATGGGTGTTGTGGGTATTATCGTAGGTCTTTCAAACGGAACTTTAGTTGAGAATTTTGCAGTGGAGTCGATAAAATCCGAGAGCAGATTGATGCTGTTCTTTGGCGCTCTTACCGCAACTGCGTTTGCGTATGACGGCTGGATAATTGCAACCAGTATCAATGCAGAGATCAAGAATGCAAAGCGCAATCTTCCCCTTGCGTTGACCATTGGATCGCTTATTGTTGTTGCGATTTGTGTGTTATATAACATAGGTGTTGCTGGCGGTGCCACCGTCGGTGATCTCGCAAACGAGAAGATAGGCACCGGCAAGGCATTTACAAATATTTTTGGCGGCAGATTCGGCACTATACTCAAGCTTTTTGTTGCTTTGTCATGCCTTGGAACACTTAACGGACTTATGCTTGCATCTACAAGAACGATGTATGCATTGGCGGCGCGCGGCACCGGCCCTTGCCCAAAGGTGTTCTCCCGCATTGATGAAAAGACAAATATGCCTATTGCATCGTCTGTCAGCGGTCTGCTTTTTGCTACTTTCTGGTTTCTGCATTTCTATGCTTCACAGCTCATAGGATTGCTTGGGCCATTTGGATTTGATTCGTCAGAACTTCCGATAATTACGCTTTATGCGTTCTATATTCCTATTTATATCAGTTTTATGAAGCAGAGCAAGGAATTTGGCATTGTAAAACGCTTTGTCATCCCGATATTGGCGGTTGCCGGCAGTATCTTTATGGTATATGCGGCTGCATCGTCACACAGCGGAGTAGTTTACTATCTGCTTACGTTTGCAATATTTATGCTTGTCGGTTGGCTTGTTGACCGAAAGAACAAAAAAGCGGCTTAAAAAGCCGCTTTTTTATATTAGAATATCATGTTCCATACTCTCATAATAAGGTCAAATACTATTGGCATAAATATCGCAGGCAACATATTGCCGACTTTTATTTTTATGAATCCGAGCATGTTTACGCCGATTGCGAATATAAGAATTGATCCGGTGAAAGACATTTGCGAAATGACTGCATCTGTGAGATAAGGCTCAATGTAAACGCCAAGCAATGCGATTGCTCCTTGATACACAAGCACAGGTACAGAGGATAACATAACTCCGATGCCGAGTGTGGAGGCAAGCACCATACCTGTGATGCAGTCGATGATACCTTTGGCAACTAGGGTGGAGTCATCACCGCGTATGCCGTTGTCAAGTGCGCCTACAACTGCCATTGCGCCGACTACAAAAATGAGAGAAGATGTGACAAATCCTTCGGCGAATGTAGATTTTGAATCACCTTTGATGAGCTTTTTCTGGCAGAACGCACCGAAACGGTCAAGTTGCTTTTCAATATTGATAAGTTCACCGATAATAGTACCGAAAACCATGGAAAGAATCATGTTCAGTGTGTCTTTTGTGCCGAAAATGCCGTCTTCATATGTAAGAGTTGCACTTATAACACCGCCTATACCGACAAACATTACTATAAGTCCAACTGCTTGAAGCAAAGTGCTTTTTAGTCGCTCAGGCATAAGCTTTTTGAAGACAAGCCCTGCAACAGAGCCGACGATTATGAGTATACAGTTTATCAGTGTTCCCGAGAGTGCCATGTTCCACCTGCGTTTAATTATAGGATAAATGAATTATAACACCGCTGCCCGAAAATGTAAACACAAAAATGCAAGAAGTGCAACTTTAAACTTGCAAAAATTCATTTAAAAACGAATAAATGCATTCTTTGATGCAGACTAAAGGACGAGTTTGCAATCAAAATATAACAAAAAATTCAAAAAACTATTGCAAACGAATTATATTGAGAGTATAATTAATGTTAATAATTGTTTTCAAAGGAAAACAGTTTCAACGAATTTTATATGGAGGACACAACTATGAAAAAAATAGTTGCCCTGGTTCTTGCTGCTCTTATGCTCACAGCAGTATTTGCAGGATGCGGCGAGACCAAAACAGATGAAAAGGTAATCAAAATCGGTGTTTACGAGCCCGCTTCCGGTTCCAACGGTGCAGGTGGTAAGCAGGAGACCCTCGGCATTAAGTATGCTCACTCTGTATGCCCCACTGTTGATATCAACGGCGAGACCTACAAGGTAGAGCTTGTTTATGCTGACAACCAGTCTTCTAACGACAAGGCTCCCACCGCTGCTGCTGATCTTATCAGCGCAGGTGCAAAGGTAGTTCTCGGTTCCTACGGTTCCGGTGTTTCTATCGCAGCTTCTGACACATTCAAGAACGCTGGCGTTCCCGCTATCGGCGTTACTTGTACCAACCCTCAGGTAACAGAAGGCAATACTCACTACTTCCGTATTTGCTTCCTCGATCCCTTCCAGGGTACAGTTCTTGCTAACTATGCTTACAATGAGCTTGGTTACAGAACCGCTTACACTCTTGCAGAGAACGGCAATGACTATGACGAGGGTCTTGCTCACTACTTCACCGAAGCTTTCACAGCTCTCGGCGGTAAGGTAGAGAACGCAAACTTCCCCGAAAACACCTCTGACTTTAATTCTTACATTACAAATGCTGTTAATGCAGGCGCTGAAGTTATCTTCGCTCCTACTTCTACCAACTATGCTCAGCTTATTGTTGAGCAGGCAGCAGCTAAGGGTGCAAATGTAACTCTTATGGCAGGCGATACTTGGGATTCCAACCAGATTCTCGCAGCAGCTTCCGGCAAGAATGTTGACATTCAGGTTACAACCTTCTATCAGGAGGGTGGTAACGCAGACTTCGATAAAGGCTTCAAGGAATGGCTTGAGTCCAACAGCCAGAACCTCACCGATAACGGTGGCGACTCCAAGATCGCAGCAGTATCCGCAATGGGTTATGACGCTTACTTTACCGCACTTGAAGCTATCAAGCTTGCAGGCGCTGCTGATTCCGCAAAGATCATGGAAGCTATCTGGGATGTTGAGTACACTGGTGTTACCGGACAGATTAAGTTCGATGATATTAACGGCGATGCTGTCAGAACCACCGCTTACATCAAGAAGGTTAATACCGAAACTGCTCTTTGGGACTTCGTTAAGGAGCAGGGCGTTAACTAATTTTACTTACGATATGCAGGGCTTGGCTTTTGTCAAGCCCTTGCATTGATTTTAGGAAACCTTTTTAGGCTGTTCTGAAAGGGCAGAAAATGCCCTTTTCTGTTTTTTCAATGCAGTCTGAAAAACATAGAGAGGGATTCTTATGAACTTAACCATAGACCATATTCTGGCGGGTATTTCCGCCGGCGGTCAGTATGCGCTGATCGCGATAGGTTATACAATGGTATACGGCATCCTTCGCCTTATCAACTTCGCTCACGGTGACGTTTTTATGGCATCCGGACTTATTATTGTATACCTCACTACCGCAATGCCTCTTCAGTATGCAATTCCTGTTGTGATCATTGCTACAGTATTTATCGGATTTTTAATTGAGCGCGCTGCATATAAGCCGCTCAGAAGTGCACCTCGTATGTCTGTTATGATCTCGGCTATCGGTGTATCATACCTCATTCAGAACCTTGCACTTTACATAACAGGCGGCCTGCCGCAGACTTATCCTGCAATCCCGTGGATATCTGATTCTGTAGAGCTGTTCGGTGCTGTTACAAAGCGTGTTACTGTGGTGACACCTGTACTCACTCTTGTACTTGTTGTTGCTCTTGTTGTGCTTATCCGTTATACCAAGATTGGTATGGCGATGCGTGCAGTTTCAAAGGATTTTGAAACATCACAGCTCATGGGTATCAAAATCAATAAGGTTATCAGTACCACATTTATTATCGGTTCGTTCCTTGCGGCTATCGGCTCACTGCTTTATTTCTCAAGCTATCAGTCGGTTACACCTACATCAGGCGCGATGCCAGGTCTTAAGGCTTTCGTTGCAGCCGTGTTTGGCGGTATCGGTTCTATCCCCGGTGCGGTAGTAGGTGCATTTGTTATCGGTATTTGTGAGAACATTATCAAGTCAAGCACAGAGTTCTCTATTTTCTCTGATGCGTTTACATTTGCACTTCTCATAATCGTTCTTTGCGTCAGACCTACCGGTATCTTTGGCGAAAAGACAACCGATAAGGTATAAGGAGGGCGAAAATGAAAACTAAAAAGTTTAATTACAGAATAGTAGACGTCGCTCTGCTTATTGCGCTTTTTGCGCTTGTATTCCTTGCAGACCAGTTCCTTCCCACCTATGATATCAAGTTCAAGGTGCTTCAAAAGGGTGCGGTATTTGCACTTGTTGCAGTTTCTATGAACTTGCTTAACGGCTTTACCGGTCTGTTTTCACTTGGTCAGGCTGGCTTTATGCTACTCGGTGCGTATACATACGCTATTTTCACCATTCCCAATGAGGCAAGGCTTTCTGTTTACAAGTATTACACCATGACAAACTCTGCCGGTGAAGAAATTGGCGGACTTGTTCAGTTGGTTCTTCCTATGGGCATTGCAATCGTTCTTGCAGGTCTCGTTGCGGCAGTATTTGCATACTTTATCGGTCTGCCCGTACTTCGTCTCAAGAGTGACTATCTTGCAATTGCTTCTCTTGGATTTGCGGAAATTCTCCGTGCAATCTGTCAGTGGAAGGGTCTTGGTACTCTTACCAACGGTTCAAACCAGCTTCGTATGTATCCCTATTTCAATTCTATAATGCCCTATTTCCTCATTGCAGGACTTTGCATTGCAATTATTGCACTGCTTATCAAGTCAACCTACGGACGTGCGTTCAAGGCTATCCGCGATGATGAGGTTGCGGCTGAGGCTATGGGAATTAATCTTGCAAAGCATAAGATGATATCTTTTGTTATCAGCTCGTTCTTTGCAGGTATCGGCGGCGCACTTTTCGCAATGTATCAGAATACCATTCAGGCTAAACCCTTTACCACAACACTTACATATGAGATTCTTCTTATTGTTGTTATCGGTGGTATCGGTTCACTCAGCGGCTCTGTTATTGCAAGCTTCCTTTATATCGCTTGCTCAGAGTGGTGGCTCCGTTTCCTTGATACCGAGGGTGTTATCCCGGGCCTCTCACGCAACGGATTCCGTCTTGTAGTATTCTCCGCTGCTATCATGGTTATCGTTCTCTTCTTCCGCCGTGGTCTTATGGGCGACAAGGAGTTCTCTACCGAGAGAATCGTGAACGGCGTGAAGAGTATCTTTTCAGGCAAAAAGAAAAAAACAAAGGAGGTTGAATAATGAAAAACCTTCTTAAACTTGAAGATGTAACAATGCAGTTTGGCGGCGTTGTAGCCGTTAACAACCTTTCCCTTGAGGTTAACGAGGGCGAAATCGTTTCTCTTATCGGACCTAACGGTGCTGGTAAGACAACAGCATTCAATGTTGTTACCGGTGTTTATGAGCCGACCAACGGCCGCGTAAGTTTTGATGGCAAGGCGATAGTTGAAAGCTATCCTCACGGTAAAATGAACCGTCTTTATGCCGGTGAGAACAAGGGCGTATATAAAAAGCACATTGTAAAGACGCCCGACAAGATCACAAAGCTCGGCATAGCGCGTACTTTCCAGAACATTCGTCTGTTCAAGTCAATGACCGTGCTTGAGAATGTGCTTGTTGCAATGCATATGCGCAGAAAGAGCAATCTTTTTACTGCGACATTCATGCTCAATTATAAAGAGGAAAAGGCGAATAAGCAGAAAGCGCTTGATCTTCTTGATAAGGTAGGTCTTCTTGACGTTAAGGATGAGCTTGCTACAAGTCTGCCTTATGGTAAGCAGCGCCGCCTTGAGATTGCTCGTGCGCTTGCTACTGAACCGACGCTGCTTTTGCTTGACGAGCCTGCTGCAGGTATGAACCCGCAGGAGACTGCAGAGCTTACACAGTTTATTTACCGCATCCGTGATGAATTTGGACTGACCATTTTCATGATTGAGCATCATATGGATCTCGTTATGGATATTTCTGACAGAATCTATGTTATCGACTTCGGTAAGATGATTGCAAGTGGCGTTCCTGCCGAGATTCAGAACAATGAGCTTGTAATTAAAGCATATCTGGGGGTAAGTGAAGATGAGTAATATTCTTGAGATCAAAAACCTCAGTGTGTCTTATGGCGGTATCGAGGCTATCAAGGGCATTTCATTTGATGTTGAAGAGGGCAAGATTGTCACTCTTATCGGATCAAACGGTGCAGGTAAGAGTTCAACTCTTCGTTCTATCGCCGGTATTGTTAAGGCGAAGCACGGTGAAGTTCTCTTTGAGGGAAAGAACATTCTTGGTATGTCGCCTGACCAGATAGTTAAACACGGTGTTACACTTGTTCCTGAGGGACGTCATGTGTTCCCCAACCTTACCGTACTTGAAAACCTCAAGATCGGTGCTTATCTCCGTAAAGATAATATCGCCGATGACCTTGAGTATGTATACTCACTTTTCCCGAGACTTAAAGAGCGTTCATGGCAGCTTGCCGGTACTCTTTCGGGTGGTGAGCAGCAGATGCTTGCTGTAGGTCGTGCACTTATGGCGCGTCCTAAGCTTGTCATGATGGATGAACCTTCTCTCGGTCTTGCACCTATCGTTGTCCAGGGTATCTTTGATATCATAAGACAGATTAACAAAGAGGGCATTACCGTTCTTCTGATTGAGCAGAATGCTAATATGGCACTTAAGGTTGCAGACAGCGCGTTTGTAATGCAGACCGGTGAGATTACTCTCAGCGGCACAGGTGCAGAACTGCTTGCCAATGAGGAAGTTAAAGAGGCTTACCTCGGTAAAAAGAAATAATAAAAATAACGCAGTTTTAAAAACTGCGTTATTTTTATTTTGTGATGTCCATATACTTTATAGAAAGGGTGAAGTATATGAAACTTACAAAGATACATACGGCCGGAAGTGATTATCTAATTTGCACGGAACCTTGCCAGGACAGTTCAGCGCTTGCCATGCAACTTCTCAACAGGCGAGTTGGTATTGGTGCAGATGGCCTTATCATGCTTTCGGAAGAAAGGCGGGTTGAGCTGTTTCTTCCCGATGGCAAGGAAGGTCTTTTTTCATCTACAGCATTGATAGCGGCGGCTAAATATATTTATGATACACACGGTGGGGAAAGTCGTGTAAATCTTTCATTCAAAGATGCTGTATATTCTGTGCGCCTTTCTACCATGCGCGGCAGAGTACTGTGTGCATGGCTTGATATGCCGCGTATCATTCCGCGTCCTATGGAACAGCTTAAATACTACCATGGCATACGTGGCGAGGTGCTTCGTGCGTGCATCGTGCATCCCAAGGTCAGCGTATATGAGCTGTGCGGAGATCATGCAGTGTTCTTTATGGAAAGCTGTGCCGCGCTCAGAGCGCTCAATATACAGAGTGTATGCAGGCGGCTTGAGGAGGTTTTATTCTACGGTGAGAACATTGATCTGCACTTTATGGCAGTGGCCGGTGACAATGCGCTTGCGCTTCGTTCATGGAGATGTCGCATCGGAGAAATGAGTGCACTTGGAGAGGGCGCAGTACTAAGCGCATATGCGGCGACTGAATATGAGATTGTGGATTCGCATCGTATAATGGTCAAGTCTTTAAACGGTAGCTTTTGTGTTGAACTGTACGGCAACGAAGCTTCGCTTTGTGCAAAATGTGAAACAGTATTTGTCGGTGAAGCTGTGTAAAATAAAAAATATGGATGTGAGAGCATCCATATTTTTTATATCCAGATGTTGACTTTAAAGCTTTTTCCGCAGCGAGGACATTTTACAGAGTTTTTGCCTTTTTTTATCGGCAGTCGCAAAGCCGCATGGCAGTGTTTGCATTTGCGATAGCGGCATACCTTGCGGTCGCGAAACTTGTCACGCGCATAAGTAAAAAAGCCTTTGAACTTCTGCCATATTCCGAGAAACTTACGGTTTTCTTCACGCCTTTTGTAAATGTTTTTGGAGAGATAGCGGCACATCGCCCAAATGAAAATTGCAATTTGTATTACGGCGATGATAATAGAGTCAATGAAACTATTGACAACGCTAAGAACAAAAAATATAATTATAAGTGCAAAGTAAAGTTGGTCTGCGCCATATCTGCCATACATAAATCGGCGCAGGGCATCAAGAAACTTACGAAACACTTCTGACACTTCCTTTCATCATTATTGTAGCATAAAATAATGGCGAATGTGCATAGTTTTTCTGAAATTCATGTGAAAGTTAAGGTATAATAATGGCAAAACAGATATGGAAGGGTGGGGCATTGCTTGCGCCGCTGCCTGCAGTGCTTATCACGTCGGGGGATATGGAGAACAGTAATATCGCTACTGTTGCTTGGACAGGTATCGTAAACACTATTCCACCAAAAACATATATTTCGCTTCGCAAAAGTCGTTATAGCTATGAGATAATAGAAAAAACAGGTGAGTTTGCAATAAATCTTACCACTGCTGAAATGGTGAAAAGTGTAGATTATTGCGGCATTTATACCGGACGCAAGGTGGACAAATTTAAGAAATGCAATTTTACCAAAGAGGAGGCAAGTCAGATAGCTGCCCCCATAATCGGTGAAAGTCCACTTGCACTTGAATGCCGTGTTGTTGAAACACAGGATCTTGGCACGCATGTAATGATACTTGCGGATATACTTGCCACAAATGTAGATGAAAAGCTACTTGATAAAAACGGCAAGATGGATCTCGGCAAAGCAAATCTCATCGCCTTTGCACACGGTGAGTATTTTGCACTTGGCAAAAAGCTTTCAGGCTTTGGTGACAGCGCAAAGAAAAAGAGAAAAAAGAAATAAAAAAGCACCCGGTAAGGGTGCTTTTTGTTTAGATTTTAAAATGTACGGGAAGTCCTGCTTCGTGGCGATATTTGACTTCGCCTTCAATAAGTGGGCGGAGGTATTCAAGACACTTTTCGGTTACGTTGTTGCCTGATGGGGTGATAAATTCATCGGGAACCCTCTTTACCTTGTTTGCAACATCAACGGCAGGAACACTGTCAATAGAGATTTTATAGCCAACCTTACTGCGGACATAAATCATAACGTGACCGCTGACGCCTTTAAGTGCAAATTCAACAGCCTTTTTACCGATAGCCACAGATTCTTTAAGGTCTGTTTTTGAAGCGATATGTGCGGCGCAACGCTGTGAAGTATTAAATTCAACAGCTCTTGTTTTACAGCCGACTTCATTGCGTAGTGCTTCGGCAAGAACAGTACCCGTTCCCGAAAGCTGTTTGTGACCGAAAGCATCGGTTCTTCCGTTTTCGCTGATGTATGTGCCGTTTGCAAAACGTATTCCTTCAGAAACGGCAATAACTACGTTGGGATGCGCCTTGAGCGCTGTTCGGATATCCGAGAAGAAGCTATCCATATCAAAGTCGCGCTCAGGCAGATAGATATAGTCAGGGCCAACGCCGCCCGAAAGGCGTGCAAGACCTGCAGAAGCTGTGAGCCAGCCTGCATCGCGCCCCATAATCTCGGTGATAGTTACCGCTTTTGTGGTGTAGACCGCGCAGTCACATATGATTTCTTTTACAGATGTAGCTATGTACTTCGCCGCCGAGCCAAATCCGGGGGTATGGTCGGTGCCTGCAAGGTCATTGTCAATGGTTTTGGGAACACCGATGATACGCATTTCGTAGTCTATTTCGCTGACATATTCGCTCAGCTTCATGACGGTGTCCATAGAGTCGTTGCCGCCGATATAGAAGAAGTATCGGATGTCGTACTTCTTAAAAATATCGATGATATACTCAAATGCAACAGGATTGTCTTTGGGATTGGGTAGCTTTTTGCGACATGAGCCGAGAGCCGCCGCAGGCGTGTGCTCAAGATCGGTGAAGTGTTGCTCTGTTGAAAAGATTTTGCCAAGGTCGACAAGGCGTTCTTCACAAAGGCCTTCAATGCCGTTTCGCATTCCGTAAACCTTGCCGATGATGCCCTTTTCGACACCGGCAAGTGCGCCGCGGATAACACCTGAGAGGGTAGCATTGATAGCGGAAGTAGGGCCGCCGGACTGACCGACTACAGCGTTGCCATAGAGTTTCTCCATTTGAATTCTCCATTCAGTTTTTATTAACATAATCAGTATACCATACTTTGCCATATCGGTCAATGCAAGTTTTTTTAAGTCGCTTGTAAAGTTTTTTGCGGAATATGTTAAAAATACTTCATGGCTGAAATGTAAATAATGTCATTGTAAGATAGGTTTACTCTTGAATTTGTGTTGTGTTTGTGGTAAAATCGTACATAATGACAAATTTCTACAGGAGCTGACATGGAAAAGTTGAAAAAGATTGGCGTTTTCTTTGAGTGGATTGGTGCGATGACATGTATATTGCTTGCTTGTGTATTCGGTTTCGGAGTGCACACATTTGCATTTGGTTTGGCATCACTTCTTCTGTTGCCGGAAACGCGCATACACGATTTTATAAAAGAAAAGTTTAAGCTTAAAGATGCAGCTATGGCTGTTATTATTGCTTGCTTTGTTGTAGTCGGAAGCGTGTCGCTTATCGTAGGTGCGGCAACAGGTGAAAGCAGCGATACAGGCAAATCTATCTCAAAAAATGATTTGTCAATGAATGTTGCCGGTATAATACCCAAGACAACAACTGAAGTAGCTGCTGAAAATACAACGATCGCTGAAGCTACTACTGTCAATGTTCTACTGACTGATGCGGTGGTGGAGACAACTGTCGCTACAACTGCGGAGATTACTTTTGAAGTTACAACTGTAGTAACAACTACCGAAGCAACTGTTGATGAAACAACGACAGCAACTACCGAAGCAACTACAGAGGAAACAACGACAGCAACTACTGAAGCAACTACAGAGGAAACAACGGTAGTAACAACTACCGAGCAAACTACTAAAGAAACGACAAAAGCAACTGCAGAAAAACAGCCCGAGTATGTTTCCGGTGCGACGTATGTACTTAATACAAACACCAAAAAGTTTCATAGAATGAGCTGTAGCAGTGTTGATACTATAAAGCCGAAGAATTATAAGGAAAGCAACGCAGGGCGTGATGTGATAATCTCGCAAGGCTTTGTACCGTGCAAGCGCTGTGATCCGTAAATAACAAGGCGACACTTGAACAAAGTGTCGCTTTTTGTTATACTTTATCTATAGAGGTGAATAACGTGATAAAAGAAATAATACATGATACTATATTTCTTGCGCAAAAGTCAGAACCTGCCACGGCAGCGGATGCAGATGTTGCACGCGATCTGCTTGATACGCTTATATCAAATAGAGAAAACTGCGTTGGCATGGCGGCTAACATGATAGGTGTACGCAAGCGTATAATAGTGTTTGATAACGATGGCGAATACATGATAATGTTCAATCCCGAAATTGTTAAAAAGAGTGGGGTATACGATACTGAGGAGGGATGTCTTTCTCTTCTCGGCGGACCTCGCAAAACCAAGCGTTATCAGACAATAAAAGTGCAGTATGAAACTGCGGAGTTCCAAACCCGTGTTAAGACATTCACGGGTTGGACCGCGCAGATAATCCAACACGAATGTGACCATTTAGAGGGAATCCTGATATGACAAATGAGCAAATATGGGAGATTGCACTAAAGCAATCTGCATACGATTGCGGATGTGCGGCTGAGGATTTTTTCTCCGGCGAAAATATAGTTACAGTATCCAAGTCACACCCAAGAGCACGTAAGTATCTGCCGCTTCCGTTTGAGTGCGATATGGTGACATACGGAAGTGGTATTATAGCGCAGACAAGCGAGAGACTTGCAGGTGTTGTGCGCGAATATATAAACAAATACCCCACAGAGCATGCTTTTGAAACGCCGCATATTCATGCGCTTGATGAGATGCTTGCACCTTATGGGCTAAAGGTATGCTTTATGGCGGAATATTTTTTGCCTGATGTAAATAAGATCAAGGCTTTGCCTTGCAAATATGAGCTTCGCATGCTTCATAATGAAGATTTCGAAAACCTTTATACCCCCGATTGGAGCAATGCTCTTTGCAAAAAGCGAAAGGAACTCGATGTACTTGGCGTCGGTGCATATGACGGCGAAAAGCTTGTCGGACTTGCAGGCTGTTCTGCCGATTGTGATGATATGTATCAAATCGGTGTTGATGTGCTTCCCGAATACAGACGGCAGGGAATAGCAGCTGCACTTACAAGTCGTCTTGCACTTGAAATTCTGGCACTTGATAAAGTACCGTTCTACTGTGCCGCATGGTGCAATATAAAGTCTGTCCGCAATGCTGTCAAATGTGGCTTTGCTCCTGCATGGGCAGAGCTCACCGCAAGAGATATTTACTTTGTGGACAGTCTAAATAAGGAAAAATGATAGAAAGATAAATTATGGTTTATGTTACTAAAGGTCCCCTTGCCTAAAGGGGGCTGTCGCCGAACGGCGGCTGGGGTAGTGGTATGAGTCATTTACCGAAACAGGCTGCAGCTGTCCGATTTATCGGACAAGAAATATGATAAAATACTTAAAAAGGAGGTAACGGATATGTATGATATTCTTGAAAAACTAAATGATGCCCAGCGCGAGGCGGTTACCTCTACCGAGGGATTTGTTCGTGTTATTGCAGGGGCAGGTTCGGGCAAGACTCGCGCACTTTCTCATCGCTTTGCTTATCTTGTAAATGAGATGGGTATATTGCCATCGAATATCCTTTGCGTGACATTTACCAATAAATCTGCAAATGAGATGCGTCAGCGTATTCACAATCTGACAGGCGATAACGATACAGGTTACATAAACACATTCCACGGCTTTTGTGTGTCTGTCTTACAGGAAGACAGCTATGCTGTGCAGTATCCTAAAAGCTTTATTGTTCTTGATAATTCGGATATTGACGATATGCTTGGTATCATCTACGAGGAGCGAGGGCTGACTTTGCGCGATATGACCTATTCAAACGCGCGCGACATGATAGAGATACGCAAGTGCATCAAGGAGCCCGAGTATTACCTTGACATGATAGAGATGTCGCTTGACACACTGCGCGACAAGTATGATAAGGCACAGACTGCCGCAGATATAATCTTTTACGGTTATCTCTATCAGGAAAAGAAGTGTTTTGCCCTAGATTATAATGACCTCATTAAGTTTTCGCTGTACATATTTGAAGAAAACGAGGATATTAGACTCAAGTGGCAAAAGCGTCTTGAATATATCATGATAGATGAGTTTCAGGACATAGACGACTTGCAGTACAGGCTTATGGAAGTGCTTTGTGCATACCATAAGAATTTGTTTATCGTTGGTGACCCGGACCAGACCATTTACACATGGCGTGGTGCAAGGGTGCGCTATCTTTTGGATTTTGACAAGAATTTTCCAAATGTTAAAACGATAATGATGATGCAGAATTATCGCTCAACTCCCGAGATACTTGCGGTTGCAAATTCACTTATCGGTAAGAATAAAAACCGTATTGAAAAGCAACTTGTTCCAACATTGCCGAGCGGCGACACGGTTATTTGTCACCATGGTGATAATTCCGAGGCGGAGGCTGTGTGGATAGCCAACGAGATAAAAAAGTTTTGTGAAAAGGGAATTGTTTATCGCGATATAACGGTGCTATACCGCGCGCATTATGTTACTCGCAGTATTGAGGAAGCATTTTTAAAGGAGCAGATACCGTATACAATTTACAGTGGTACTCAGTTCTTTAACCGTATGGAGATAAAGGACGCACTTTCATATTTGCGAATGATAGCGTATAAGGATGATCTGTCATTTGCGCGTATTGCAAACCGCCCTAAGCGAAACCTTGGCAAGCGGCGTATGCAGTTTCTTTCTGAATACGCCGAGGCAAATTCGTGTACGCTTTATGAAGCATTGGTTGCTACGCTTGACAATGAGATATTCAAAGGTACGAGGGCGGCGAAGTTTGTAGAGCTTATAGAGAAGTTTGCAGCACAGTATGAGGATAGGCAAATATCCGAGGTGCTTGCGGCTATCCTTAGCGACAGCGGATATGAAAAGATGCTTCGCACAGAGGGCGCGCAAGATAGACTTGACAATCTTGCAGAGCTGAAACAGTCGGTTCATGATTATGAGATATCCTGCGGAGAGGAGAGCACGCTCTCTCATTATCTTGCGCATGTCGCGCTGTTCACAAACAGCGATGCAGAGGACACCGGCGATAAGGTAAAGCTTATGACGGTTCATACAGCCAAAGGACTTGAATTTAACTATGTATTTCTTTGTGCAATGAATGAAGGCGTGTTCCCAACGCGCAAAACGCAGAGTATACAGGCTATGGAAGAGGAGCGGCGTCTTGCGTTTGTAGCCGTGACAAGAGCTAAAAAGATGCTGTATATCACTGAGGCTGACGGCCGCAATTTTGACGGTACACCGCGTTACCCGTCGCGCTTTATATTGGATATAGACGACCGACTTTTAAACTATGTTCCAAAGCCGCGCGCAAGCCTTATTGAAGAAGCAAAAGTGCATATTGAGAATAGTGGAAAATGGCTAAAAGAGGAGACCGAGCAAACGCTTATTGCGGTTGGCTCTCGTATAAAGCATCCTATTCTCGGCGAGGGAACAGTGGTGGATATCGATACAGAAAAATCAGCCTATATGATACAGTTTGACGGCATCGACACCCCGCGCCTGGTTTCACAGCGAGCAAAACTGGAGATATGTCAGGAGAGTTGATATGATAATCGAAGTTGTTCAGACCGCATCGGATGTTAAACAACTTTATGATGTCTACTATGACAAAACTCTTGTGTATCAGGGAAAACTTGGCTTTATGAACAGGTGGCAGGATATAGAACTTTGCAAAGGCGAAGGAACTGTCATGTCTGCTACTTACATTTTGTCAAAGTGGACTTACTGCATTCCTTTTTTATCATGGTTTGGCAAAAAGCAGAAAAGAAGCATTTTTCGTTTGACACAAGGCGAAAATCCTGTAGCCGTATTTGCCCATGAATTGCACGGCTTCTTGAAAAAATTGAAATCAGCGTTTCGCTAAAAGGATGCATATGAGCAAGGGAACGCAGTATGAAAAAATGTGGTCTTTCAACAGATACAATGACATGTATGATCCCAATTGGCAAAAGACACATTTTTTAGACGAGAACTTTTTTGGTCCTGTCAACCTTTTTTAGGAGTAGAGTATGAAAAAAGTAAAAATTACAGCCATGCGGCAAACGGTATATGCCGACCTTATGGAAAAGTACGAAAACCCAATTGAGCATGCATGCGATATCAAGGTAGGCGACGTATTCGTTGCAAACGGTTTTGAAAAGCCCGAAGGCTTTTGTGACAGTGCGTGGGAGAGTATGTCACAGTTTGTGCAAGTGCTCGCAAATGGCGGCGGCAACTTCTATGACGGTTGGATGAAAAATGAAAAGTCCGCCATGATATCTTGCAATGACGGCTTTCGCCCCGTGAGCTTTTTGCTCGAAACACTTGATGAAGACGCAGAATGAAAAAAGCCTAACGCTTATGCGTTAGGCTTTTTTACAGATTTTTAGGCTTTCCCTTGAGGGGAAGCTGTCAGCGTAGCTGACTGATGAGGTGTAGCCGCATCGCGGCGTTAATCGCGTAATCATTAATTTATATCTCCGTTAATCCTTTAATACACACATTCCCGTCTTTGAATGATAAATCATGGTAGGTTTTTTCGCCTGTGTCATTATCAACGGTGCAAAATGTGACTTTACCGTTTTCGTCCTCATGGAAATAGAAGTCGCTCCAGTTGCCGCCGTAAACAACACTCTCAAAATGGTCGCTGTTTTCTTTGATTACAGTAAACGTAAGCGTAAACAACCCCGATGTCGGTCCCATGCTCATGATTACCGTTTCGTCCTCGCCGTCACTGTCAATGTCAAATAATGCGCTGTCGGATATCATACTGAAGCGTTCCATGTAAGTGTCAAACTCAAACACTGCACCATCAGGTACAGGGCACTCGACACTCGGTGCATCGTCAGAATATTTATAGCTCGGTATCATTGACGAGCGTGATGCATCAAATACATATGTATCACCAACAACGTCAAAAATGTACGTATTCAATCCGTCATCGGTTTTGAGTGTAAGCGTTTCACCGTCAAGTTCATATTTGCCTACGGCAAAGTATGAGCTAAAGCCCGACCAACTGAAAGTGAATGTTTTCGGATTATCGTATAAATTCAAAGACGGTGTCATGGGGTCAGGCGAACTATGGTATTTATAAATATTATATCCGCCGACCTCGCTTATCTGCGATATGTAAGACTGCCGCTCTTTATTGACACGGTAGATATATCTGATACCGTCAAAAATATAATATGTGCCGTCATTCTGTTCAAAAAGAATATATGTATATGTATAATCTCCCTTAGGCGAACTGCATTTCCATGAACGACGATTGTTTTCTATAAGCTCTACTTTTAATTCATCATAATAGATAAGCTCAAATGTATCTTCTGAAAGTTTAATCTCTGTCATTTGTCCAAGCTCGGTGATAATGTCATTTCGGATTTCCTCAAATGTCATATCTCCGCGCAATCTGTATTTCAAAGTGGGGGCCAAAAAGCCAATTGAAGAAAAAACCGGACTATCATACACGAGCTCTTTGGGGTAAAACACATATACGTCCTCTTTGTCAAAAGTAAGCGGTGCGCCGTTGAAAGTGATTTTTTCGTCCTCTTTCGGATTTGTCAAAAAGCACATGGCGGTGACGGCACATGCGGCTAAGGCGACTATGATTATCCAAAAAGCAGGCTTTTTGTAGCTTAGCACACTTTTAACCCTCGATTTAACCGAGGTTTCGCCAAAGGCAAGCGGACAGGCAGAAATAAGTTTGCGTGGCACGCTTGCGTTTATAAGCGCATCGGAATACGCCTTTTTAATCTCTGTTCCCTTTTCTCTCAGTACCTTTTCATCGCACGCAAGTTCAATGTCGCGGCAAAGCAGGATATATGCAATCCACATTACAGGATTGAACCAGTATACAGTCAAAATCGCAAATCCAAGCGGTTTCCATATATAGTCGCGGCGCTTTATGTGCGCCTTTTCATGCGCTGTGACATATTCAATGTCGCTTTCGCTCATGGTTGACGGTACATATATTTTAGGTCGAAAAACGCCAAGGATAAACGGGGTGTCGATATTGTCACACAGCCATATGTCACCAACTTTTACAGCTTCGCGTACTCTGAGATAAATGCGGATGAAGCTTATAACCGTGTATACAAGCATTGCCAACATGCCGATCAGCCATATCTGTTCTGCCACAAGCAGCCAGAATTGGATCGGATTTATACTTGTAAGCGTGTCTTTGGGCGCAAAGCTTTCGGTAATAATTGGGTTTACTGCAGAATTGAGAAACTGTATACCCGTATGAATTTTCGGTTCCCGTGCATATATGATATCGCTCGGTATGGTTTCTACGCTTGGAATCAGACTTAGTTTGCTTTCAAATGAAAACGGACAGACCAGCCTTATCGCCACGATAGCCCACATGATGCACATTATTGCTTTGGGGGCTTTTTTCAGCACAAGGCGAAGCAGTATTACTGCAAGTACAAGCCAGCTTGCCGCAATACTCATATTGATAAGCTTTAAAAAGATGCTATACATTTAGTCCTCCTCATATTCTGCTACCATTTTGCGTAGCGATGCCACCTCTTCTTTGGTCAGGCTTTTACGCTTTGTAAATGCTGCCAAAAAGGCAGGGAGCGAGCCGTCAAAGGTTTCCTCAACGAACTTTTCGCTTTGCATAGAGTAAAACTCATCTTTTGAAATAAGCGATGTTACTGTGCCGCCGTTATTCTGAAAAATCCCTTTCTCAGAAAGGCGGCGAAGCACGGTAAATGTGGTCGATTTCTTCCACCCAAGCTCGCTTTCGCTTTTCTTTACAAGCTCGGATGATTGGATAGGTTCGTTTTGCCATATTATATCTGCAAATCTTGCTTCGATAACACCAAGTTGAATGTCGTTCATAATTATCCTCCTTTGGTTTACACCATGTAGACTATATTTAGTTTACAACATGTAAACTGAATTGTCAACAGTTTTTTTGCATGTCCAATTTATCGGACAGTGATTTTTGTATAATACACTCGGAGGTGGTATTATGATTGCATCCAAAGAAGTTATCGCAAGGGCAAAGCGCGCGGTGGAGAAGTGCGGCACGCGAGATCCTTTTGAGATAGCGCGAATGTGCAAAGCAGAGCTTATTATAAAGGAGCTTGGTTCGCTTAAGGGGTTTTATAAAATAATATATCGCAATCCGTTTATATTTTTAAACAAATCATTGTCCGCCGCGGACGCTCGCATTGTTTGTGCGCATGAGATAGGGCATCATGCATTGCACCGTGAGTATGCTCGTATCGGTTTTGAAGAGTTTTCTCTGTTCAGCGAAAATTCGCGCAGGGAATATGAAGCAAATCTATTTGCAGCGGAGCTTCTTATTGCCGATGAAGATATAGAAGAACTTTGCGAATACGGATATTCGCAAAATCAGATTGCGGCGGCACTTGGCATTGAAGAAAAGCTTGTAGAGCTGAAGCTAAAATATTGCAATAAAATATAATCTGTGATAGAATAATAGAAAATTATTTTTTCGGAGGCACTTTATGAATACCGAAAACCTTAAAGCAGGTTGGAACGACCTTTTGTTTGAAGCCTCTAACGGCGTCAGCATGAAATATCAGCTTTACATACCTGAAAACCTTGATAACAATAAAGAGTATCCTGCAATACTCTATATGCATTCGGCAGGTGTTCGCTGTGACGATAACTCTCATATTTACACAGGTGAAGCAAAGTTTTTGCGCAACATCGAAGAGGGAAAGTATAAAAACGATGTGCTTATACTTGCGCCCTGTTGCCCAAAAACTGCAAAATGGGTAGATGTTGAAGCGTGGGATAGCATTGCTTTTGACTCTGACGGCATCGTGCCAAGCACGCATATGGTTGCGGCGCTTGAACTGTGGGGTAGCTTCCTTAGTTCATTTTCTATTGACATTAGTCGTCTGTATCTTTACGGTATGTCAATGGGCGGACTTGCGGTATGGGATATTCTTGCACGCAGACCTAAGGTGTTTGCGGCGGCAGCTGTTGCTGCAGGACGCGGCACACCGATGCACGCCAACCGCATGGTTGATGTTGCTATCTGGATATTCCACGGCACAAAGGATAACGCCGTTCCTTACAGACATGCGCTTGTAATGCATGACGCACTTGTGAATGCAGGTAAAAAGAATCTCAGGTTTACTACTTTTGAAAATGCCGGTCACGGAATCTGGGAGAAAACGGCAAACTATAAGGGCTTTATAGATTGGATGTTTGCGCAAAAGAGGTCCGATAAATGAAGATAAAAATACTTGATGCGGCAACTCTCGGTGACGGACTTGATTTTTCCGTGCTTGAGCGTTTTGGCGAAGTTATCCGCTATGACGGCACTGCGGCCTATGAGGTTGCAGAGCGCATTTCTGACGCGGACATTATCATTATCAACAAGATAAAGATAAACGATGACACATTGCGCCTCGCAAGCAAGCTTAAGCTTGTCTGCGTGTTTGCGACAGGATATGACAACATAGACCTTGATGCGTGCCGCAAAAAGAACATCGCGGTATGCAATGTAAAGGGATATTCCACGCACAGTGTTGCACAGCTCACCGTGCTTATGGCGCTGATGTTGATTGAAAAGATAGGTGCCTACACCGATTTCGTGAAAGACGGCAGTTATACAGCAAGCGGTATTGCAAATCGCCTTATCCCGATAAATCATGAGCTTTACGGCAAGACATGGGGTATTGTCGGCGCAGGTGCAATCGGCAAACAGGTCGCCAAAGTTGCCGAGGCATTTGGTTGCAAGGTGCTCGCATTTAAGCGCACTCCGGATGAAAGCCTTGACTGTGTTACACTTGAAGAACTACTCGTACGCTCGGACATTGTTTCGCTTCATACTCCTCTTAATGACTCAACGAGAAATCTTATCGGAGCACGTGAGCTTGATATGATGAAAAACGATGCTATCCTGATAAATGTTGCGCGCGGCGCTGTTACAGATGAAGCGGCGGTAGCCAAAGCGGTGCTCGGTGGCAGCATCGGTGGCTTTGCCACTGATGTTTATTCGGTTGAGCCGTTCCCGGCAGACCATCCTATGGCAAGTCTATGTAACTGTGAAAATGCTATGCTCACACCGCATATGGCGTGGGGAGCGCTTGAAGCAAGAGTTCGTTGCCTTGATGAAATAGTACAGAATATAGAGTCGTTTTTAAACGGCGGAAAGAGAAATAGAGTCGATGCATAATTTTCAATGTGATTATACCGAGGGCGCACATCAGAAGATAATTGATGCGCTTGTAAAAACCAATATGGAGCAGACTTGCGGATACGGTCTGGATGAATACTGTGACAAGGCGCGTGCAAAGATACAAAAGGCATGCGGCGCACCGCATGCTGATGTGCATTTTCTTGTGGGCGGCACTCAGACCAATACCACTGTTATTTCGTCAGTTCTTCGTCCGCATCAAGGGGCAGTATGCGCTGTTCAAGGGCATATTGCCGTGCATGAAACCGGCGCGATAGAGGCTACAGGCCACAAGGTTTTAGGTCTGCCTTGCGAAAACGGCAAAATAACGGCAGAGCAGGTCAAGAATTGCTTTGCGGCACACTATGCAAGCGAAACTGCAGAGCATGAGGTTCAGCCCGGAATGGTTTATATTTCATATCCTACCGAGTGCGGCACTCTTTATACAAAAGATGAACTTTCTGCAATTCATGCAGTGTGCAAAGAATATGATGTGCCGTTGTTTGTTGATGGCGCGCGTCTTGGCTATGGTCTTGCAGATCCAAACTGTGATATGACTTTACCGGAGTTTGCCGCAAACTGTGATATCTTTTATATCGGTGGCACAAAGTGCGGTGCATTGTTTGGTGAGGCTGTAGTAATCATGAATGAAAAGTACGGCCGCGATTTTCGTTACCTTATCAAGCGCCACGGTGGTATGTTTGCCAAGGGCAGACTTCTCGGTATTCAGTTTGACACATTGTTTACTGATGGACTTTATTTTGAAATTACGCGCGGCGCTGTTGAAAGCGCGCTTCGCATACGCAAAGCGTTCGAGGCACGTGGCATAGAGTTTTTCGGCAGATCTATGACAAATCAGCAGTTCCCGATACTCACTGATGCGCAGATAGAGTTTTTGTCAAAAAACAGCCTGCCGGAATTCTGGTGTGATGCCGAGAGCGGCAAAAAGGTTGTGCGTTTTTGCACAAGCTGGGCGACAACTTCGGAAAGTGTTGACACACTTGTAAACGATATCGCAAATATGCCTGTATAATAAATAACAGCGTAACGGCAAAACCCATGAAAAAGGAATCAACATGAATCTTAGAAAAACTGATATAGCAGGCAACCGAGCGCTTTGTAAAAAAGCCAAGGCACTGTATAAATCCGCATTTCCAAAAGAGGAGAGGGTGCCGTGGTGGTTGCTCCGCCTTACATCGCATGCCAAACATTCGTCAATTGACGCATACCTTGATGGCGACATGTTTTGTGGCTTTACATTTTCAACCGTAGTTGATAATATGTATTTCGTCATGTTTTTTGCGGTTGATGACGCTATTCGCGGAAAAGGATACGGATCAGCCATTCTGTCAAAGATAAAAAACGACAATCCGGATAAAACAGTTGTGCTTAATATTGAGCCTATAGTAGAGGATGCCGAAAACTTAGAGGAGCGTAAAAACAGGCTCGCGTTTTATCAGAAGAACGGTTTTAAAGATACAGGTTATCTCGTGCGTGAGGTTGGCGGCGTGTTTTCGGTAATGTCAACTTCCGACACCGTAGATGTTGCAACATATAAAAAGGTGTTTAAAGCTGTGACCTGCGGTCTGTGGGATGTAGAAATCAAAAAAGCGGAGCTGTGGAAATAGCCTGTTTTCTCATTTACAAAAATAAAAAAAGAGGATTTCGTAAGAAATCCTCTTTTTTTATCTATCTAAAATTCTACCGTCGGTAGAAATAGTTATCACTTGCCAGGGGATAAACTTTCCGATTGCCTGTAGTGCACGCTTAGCTGCGTTTTCAATGCCACCACAACACGGAACTTCCATGCGTACTATCTTTAGACTTTTTATATTGTTGTTGCTGATTATAGCGGTCAGCTTTTCTGCATAGTCACCTTCATCAAGCTTGGGGCAACCGATGAGTGTAATGTGATTTCTTATAAACTCGTTATGAAAATTGCCATATGCAAACGCTGTGCAGTCAGCCGCTATAAGCAGATTGGCACCGTCAAAGTAGGGGGCGTTTACAGGCACGAGTTTAATTTGCACAGGCCACTGCATAAGCTGACTGGATGTAGCTGCGGCAGAAGTCGGACAGGTTGCCGTCTCACGCTTGATTGCCTTGGAGTTAGTACCCGGACATCCGCAGGGGAGCGGCTTTACAGCTTTCTTTTTTGCTTCGAGAACAGCCGCCTCATTATATGCAGGCGCTTCGCGTTCTTCAAATGATATAGCGCCTGTCGGGCATGCCGGCAGACAGTCGCCAAGCCCGTCACAGTAGTCCTCACGTGTGAGCTTCGCCTTGCCGTCAATCATCTGTATTGCGCCCTCATGGCATGCTGCAGCGCATGCACCGCAGCCGTTGCATTTGTCTTCGTCAATCTTTATAATTTTTCTTATCATTTTTATAACTCCTTGTTGATGTTCTGTTTGTATTGTAGTATAATCAAATTGTAATGTATGTTGAATTTTCAACAAAACGGAGATTGTATGAAAAATTATTTTGAAGTTCTACGAAAATGCCCATTGTTTAAAGGGATAGCCGATGATGAAATCGAAGGTATGTTGGGGTGCCTTGGTGCGTATACACAGAGCTATGATAAGGATACTATGATAATATCCGAGGGCGACGAGGCTCGATATGTAGGCGTATTGCTTTCGGGAGAGGCGCAGATAGAGCAGACAGATTACTATGGCAATAGAAGTATTGTGGCGGCTATTGAGCCGTCTGAGTTGTTTGGCGAAACATTTGCCTGTGCAAATGTTGAATATATGCCTGTCGATGTAGTCGCCGCTGAGGATTCTGAAGTAATGTTTTTTGACAGTTCATGTGTTACGAGAACATGCGGCAGAGCGTGCTTGCATCACCAGCAGATAATATACAACCTAATGCATATTATGGCAAATAAGAACCTTCTTTTTCATCAGAAGATAGAGATAACCTCCAAGCGCACTACAAGAGAAAAACTCATGGCGTATTTGATGCTTCAGGCTAAACGAACCGGAAAGAATGCATTTGACGTGCCGTTTGACCGTCAAGAGCTTGCCGACTATCTTGAAGTGGACAGAAGCGGTCTTTCGGCTGAGATAAGTAAACTCAGGCACGAGGGGGTACTTGAGTGCGTAAAAAATCGGTTTGTGTTGTTGTAAGATGAATTTTTCATTTGGAGACATTTTATGAAACTTTTTTTGAATGCCGCTATCAAAGCGGTATGCGGCTTTGTACTTGTTGCACTGCTGATATTTTTGCCGGCAGGCACATTTAATTTTGCAAATGGCTGGCTTTTGATAGGCATATTGTTTATACCTATGGTTTTACTTGGCGTGGCCTTGCTGTTTAAAGCGCCTGAACTATTACAGAAGAGGCTTGATACAAGGGAAATGGAAGCAGCACAACAAGCTGTAGTTGCTGTTTCTGCCATCGGGTTTATCGGAGGATTCATCACAGCAGGTATAGACTTCAGATTCGGTTGGTCGGATGTGCCCGACTTTGCGGTGATCGCGGCGGCGGTAGTTTTCGTTTTTGGGTACGCAATGTATGCCGAAGTAATGCGAGAGAATGCTTACCTTTCGCGCACTGTTAAAGTGGAACACGAACAAAAGGTTGTAGACACAGGGCTTTACGGAATAGTTCGTCACCCTATGTATGCGGCTACTCTTTTTATGTTTCTTTCTATGCCGATTGTACTCGGTTCTTTGTATTCATTTGCGGTTTTCCTTCATTATCCGATAGTCATAGTTGTACGTATCATAAGTGAAGAAAAACTGTTGACAGAGAAGCTTAAAGGCTATAAAGACTATAAGAAAAAAGTAAAGTACAGACTTATCCCGTTTGTATGGTGATAAAATTATATCAGGAGAATAAAAAATGCTGAAAATAGGAGAAAAGGCACCAGATTTCACTTTAAAGGACAAAGGCGGCAATGATGTTTCGCTTTCTGATTTTTTTGGTAAAAAGGTTGCGTTGTATTTTTATCCAAAGGATAATACACCCGGATGCACAAGGCAGGCTTGTGCATTTGCAGGTCTTTACAAAGAGTTTCAAAAAAGAAATGTTGAAGTCATAGGTATCAGCAAGGATAGTGTGGCTTCACACGTTAAATTCGCTGAAAAATATGAGTTACCGTTTATATTGCTGTCCGACCCTGAGCTTGCCGCAATTCAGGCATATGGAGTATGGCAGGAAAAGAAGTTGTATGGGAAAGTAAGTATGGGCGTTGTCCGTACAACATTTATAATTGATGAGAAAGGCAACATAGAAAAGATAATGCCAAAAGTCAAACCGGATACAAACGCATCAGAAATACTCGCACAGCTGTAAAAAGCACCGCTTGTGGGCAGATTATTATTTGCTTTAATAAATAGAACCCGACACCTTTTATATGGTGTCGGGTTTGTCATTGAGTTATTTTGCACAGAGCAGTTCAATTATTGCGTCGCGAAGTGAAGGAGTAAACTTTCGTGAAAGCATCTCTTGTACGCGGGAGGCAACAGATGTGTTCTTTTTAGCATAACTGATCAGTGCTTGCTTTTCACTATAGGTACACTGTGCTTTTGCAAGCATTTCATATGCGGTATCGTACACCTCGTTTTCGGGGAGAATGCCGTCGCCGATGAGGATAACTGTGACAGCATCTCCTGTGCGGATGCCTGCAAGCTTTGCGGTTACTGTATTTGTATGTGCATCGTAAGCGAAGTCAAGCGCACGTTTTTCGCCGTTGACAGTAGCAGTCAAAGATTGCGGCTTTGAGAATGCGACAAAGCGAAGAGCAAAGTCACGTACATCGGGAACGCTTTCGCAAGCGGCAGGGGTAAACGAGAGCACCGACTCTTTGCCGTAGGTGAAATTAAACTCGGTACGCGCGGTTTCTATTGCATCCCCAACTTTGCCGTTGTCCTCTACCATGGTAAAGCTGCCGTTGTCGCCGCCGAACACGCAGATTTCAAGTGAAGTGGGATTCTCCACACCGTTTTGGCTGCTTGGCGCGGCAAGCGGAAGTATTGTGCCGGCTTTTGCAAATACAGGCATACTGCTTATGTCACGGTAAACGGTCATACGTCGGTCGCCGCTGTAGATTCTGCCGTTGAAAATATCAATATATGTGCCCTCGGGTAGCCACACATCGGTTGCCGCAAGGCAGCTGTCCTTGTCGCGCGGAGATGTGATAGGCGCAACGATGAGGTCTCCAAAGAAAAATTCATTCTTTATGGTAAAGGCATTGGAATTGCGCGAATATCTGTGGTACATCGGGCGCACCATCGGGATGCCATCCTCATAACCGCGGTACATCATGGTGTACATATATGGAACAAGGCGGTGACGCAAACGCAAAAAGTCGCTGATGACACCCTCGCACTCGCCGTACTTCCACGGCTCCTTGGAATTGAAGGGATTGCATGTTGAATGCAGGCGCATGATCGGAGAGAATACGCCAAGTTGTACCCAGCGTGTCTGCAGTTCGTTATTATGGTAACCTCCACAGTGACCGCCGATATCGTGGCTCCACCATGAATAGCCGATATTTGCCGCTGTTGCAGTAAAATATGGCTGGAAATTAAGGCTCTCCCATGTTACGTGTGTGTCGCCTGAAAAGCCGATGGGATAACGGTGTGAGCCCGGTTCTGCATAGCGTGAGAAGAGAAGTCCGCGTTCGCCGCGGCGGGTGGAATCGGTATAGTGACAGTGGTTGAGCATCCAAAGCACGTCATATCCCTCGATTCGTGTGCCGCCTTGCTGTTGCCAGTCGATCCACCAGAAATCGACGCCATTATCTTCCATGGGGTTTAGTACGGTTTTGAAATATCCCTCCATAAACTTGCGGTCGGATGCATCAAATTCTATCTGTTTGTCGTCTGCTTTTCTGCCGAGAAATTCGCAGAAAGCAGGATAAGCCTCCTCAAATCCGCGCACGCCGTCACGTGGATGCAGATTGAGCGTGGTGTGAAGTCCGCGGCGGTGCAAATCGGCAAGAAAATCATTTGGATCTGGGAAAAGCTCGCGGTTCCAGGTATAGCCTGTCCAACCGCCGCCGTATTTTACAGGATCGGGTGTTTTTGTTATATGCCAGTCCATATCGATAACCGCGCATGAAAGAGGAATTTCCTTTTTTTCAAACTGATCCATCAGATCGCGGTACTCTTTGTCGGTATATGCATAGTAGCGGCTCCACCAGTTGCCGAATGCATATCGGGGCAGAAGCGGTACGGGTGAAGTGAGCTTGTAAAAATCCTTGATGCACTCTTCATAGTTGCGGCCGTAGCCGAAGAAATAGATGTCAGTGCGTTTTTTTGTTACGGGGACAGGCCAACCATCCTCGGAGATGGCAATGGTTTTGGAGTCATCCAGTGTGGAAATGCCTCGCGTAGAGATAACACCGTCGCCGAGAGGGCAGGCACCGTTAACATTATCAAGTGTACGTGTTGTGCCGCCGAGAGTGTTGCATTTGGCACCGAAATACCAATCTATCGTGCCGTCCAGAGAAATCTGCAAACCGAAAGCAGAGAATTCCTTTTCGTCATAGCGAAGATGCAGATGTTTTGTCACAACATGGAGAAGGCCTTCTTCGCGGTATACATCGAACTGCGGTTTCGCAAATGAGCGGTTAAATGCAAGGCGGGTTGCGCGGTCCTCAAATATGCCGTCATCGCTGTATTCCAGTCGGAGAAGCTGATCGGTCAGAACGGTGATACGGTATTTTTCGCCTACAACGGTAAACTCGTCTGCCGCCTTCGGTTGCATGGTAAACATAGAAAGATTATAAATAGACATGGAAAATCCCTCCTTTATATCCTTATTATGCCATATAAAACGCGGACATGCAATCAAGATATATTTGCATATATTCAAATTATTTTAGGAAATATAATGTTTTTGATAAAATGTCCCCATTAGTTTTGTTAATTTAGGTAAATCCTTGCATCAATTAAAGCAAAAAAGCACCGCAAGGGTGCTTTTTTACATGGTCGGAATGACAGGATTTGATGACCTGCAAGGTCTCGCAAGGCGAGTCCTATTTAAAAGCCTTACGGCTTTTAGCGCAGAACCAAATCAACCACCATATCAGCCAAAGAAAAAATGCACCAATCTGTGGTGCATTTCCTCTTTG
>JAFQDK010000040.1 GCA_017399305.1 Clostridia bacterium | reverse complement strand
GAATAAGGTTGGTAGAACCTGCAACTGCCATATCAATCTTAATTGCGTTCTTAACTGCAGCTTCGGTAATAATCTGACGAGCGGTGATACCTTCGTCAACGAGCTTCATGATCTGCTTACCAGCCTTGTAAGCCATAAGGTAAAGCTGGCTGCTTACTGCGCAGGGAGAGGAGTTGTTGGGAAGAGTCATACCAAGTGCTTCTGCGATCATGCACATGGAGTTAGCAGTGGTCATAGAGGTACAACCGCCACAGATACCCCAAGACTGCTCGATAAGGCCGTTGTAAACGTCCATGTCGATCATGCCCTTAGCAGCTGCGCCAACCTTATCCTGCGCGTGGATATGTACTACTTCCTTACCCTTGTGGATACCAAGAGGCATGTAACCACCGGTAACGATGATTGCAGGAATGTCAAGACGTGCACAAGCCATGAGGTAACCGGGAACGATAGAGTCGCATGTGCAGAGGAGAACCATACCGTCGAAGAAGTTGCCTTCAACAGTCATTTCAACCTGGTCTGCGATAGAGTTACGTGAAGGAACCTCGATGTACTTAGGATCCTTAAGTACCATACCGTCGCAAATACCGGTGGTCATAACCTCGAGGGGAAGACCGCCTGCCTCACGAACACCCTGCTTAACTCTTTCAGCTACCTTGTCAAGATGTACATGACCGGGGTTGTACTCGTTCCAAGAGTTAACTACACCGATAAGAGGTCTGTCAATCTCTTCCTTGGAGTAGCCCATACCGTACATAAGACCGCGGCGGCACTCTTCGGCTTCGCCGAATTCCCAGCAGCTTCTCATGTCTTCATACTTTTTCTTCTGTAACATTGCTTTGTTCTCCTTATATATTATTAAATTAATTAGTCAAGAGTATATTTGGTTGCAGGAGTATAATAATTCTCCATGTCAGCCTTGAACTGATATGCGTTTACAGGCTTACCATCGTCAAGCATCTTGTCGATAGAACCGTCTACAGACTGACCACCGTCAATAACGATAGTTTCACCAACGATGAAACGGTTTGTCTCGTTGTTGGTAAGGAAAAGGATCATAGGAACGATGTCATCGGTGTTGCCAAGATAGCCTGCAGGAATCTTGCGGAGGAAGCCCTTTTCAAGGTCGCCCTGGTCATAGCGGTCAGTTGCCTTTGTTGCGATGAAACCGGGAGCGATGCAGTTTACATGGATACCATAGTGAATTGCTTCGATACCGAGGTTCTTTGTGAGCATGTTAAGACCTGCCTTTGCAGCAGCGTAAGGAAGAGTCTTTCTTCTAACCCACGGAATGATGGAGTGAACAGAGCTGATATTTACGATAGAGCCCTTAATGTCATTCTCAATCATGTTCTTCATTGCAAAGTGTGAGAAATATGCAGGAGCATTAAGGTTAAGACCGATCTGGCTTTCCCAATACTCGAGAGGCATCTTCTCAAAGCCGCCCTCGGGCATTGTGAGTGCGCCGCCTGCGTTGTTGATGAGTACATCAATTGTACCAAACTTCTCAAAGAAGTCATTCATCATCTGCTCAACAACTTCTCTCTTAGAGATGTCGCCGCCGAAAATTTCCGCACGTACACCATAGGAACGGCACTTTTCTGCAACCTTTTCTGCATCGTCAGGCTTTCTGTTGTAGGTAATACCAACATTGTCACCATTCATAGCAAAAGCGATTGCTGTTGCTGCGCCGATACCGGAAGAAGATCCGGTAACAAGTACATTTCTTGCCATTTTTGTTTCCTCCAAAAATGATTATATATTTTTGTTTTTTACTTTTTAAGTTCACTGACATGCTCACGCACTGTATAAAGCGGCAGGAACATGTGTGTCGGCATAACGCCGTCAATATGTTTTACAAGCTTCTCCGCTATCTTTAGAAGGTCGCTCTCACCTTTATCCAGTTCGGATTTTACAAAACCACGGTATGAATATGTAAGATCGAGTGCGTCCTTTAAAAGTTTCCTTACCTCTTCCCTTCCTCTTGCGATATCGCCAACCGGGAGGAAAGGATGTCCGAGCACTGCACATTCTGCGTCTAAGGAAATGAGTTTTTCCATGGATGCGCGATACTCAGGGAGATACATATACGCTCCACACCCCTGGACAAGTGTTCCGTTAAGCTGTATAGAGTCACCGCAAACAAGTGCTTTTGTAAGGCGGTCATAGATGCAAACAGTGTCACTGTCATGTCCGGGAGTTGCTATTATCTCTACCCTGCCGTCTATCACATCGCCGTCTTTAAGAATACGATCAACCGACGTTCCCTCAAGACCGCTTGACGGAGGGGGACTGTTTTTCGGGAAAGCTTGTCTTATTTCAATATTATACTTGAGAGGTTCAATGATTTTCGGCACCGAAAGTTCATATGCCACAATTTCGCGGATTCCAAGTTCCTTAAGACGTTTAAATCCGCCTATATGGTCACCGTGAGTATGCGTCGGAACTACGCACTCGATGTCCGAAATATCAAGAGAAAGTTCCGAGAGCGCGGGAATGATATATTCATCTACTTCTTCGCTGTTGCCTGCGGCATCGATAAGATAATTCTTATCGCCTGTGAGAAGCACAACTCCTGTCGTAGTTCCGCCATGCGGTACACGGAGAAGATATACATTTTCGCAAACTCTCTCGAAACTCATAATTACCTCTTAAATGATTACTTTCTCTTGCAAGCCTTTACCTTAGCAACCACTGCTTCGGTATGCTTCTTGATTTCTTCATAATCACAGGTGCCCTTGGTGGGGTGAGTAAGACCGGTACCAAGCGCTACTGCATATGCGCCATCATCAAACCACTTGTCGATGTTGTCAATAGAAACACCGCCAACGGGAATAACTCTTGCCTGAGGAAGAGGACCACTGACAGCCTTGATAAAGCCGATACCAACTGCACTTGCAGGGAAAAGCTTAACGATATCGCAACCGTAATCCATAGCGGTAACGATTTCTGTAAAGGTCTGTACACCGGGCATGTATGCAACGCTGTAACGGTTACAGAGCATTGCAACCTCGGGACGGAAGTTGGGAGCGATGATGAAGGAAGAACCAGCGAGAATGCACGCTCTTGCAGTTTCAGCATCGAGAACTGTGCCTGCACCTACATATGCATCAAGATTCTTTTCTTTGATCTCCTTTGCGATGGTCTCAATGATATTGAGAGCGCCGGGAGTGGACATAGAAACCTCAAGGATGGTAACACCGCCGTCCATAATAGCGCGAGTACGAACCATAGCATCCTCTTCGGTCTTATCGCGAACGATACCTACAAGGCCGTTTGCGTGCATATTAGCTATAACTTTATGCTTAAGAATATCCATCTTTTTTACCTCTTTAGAAAAAAGTTTTATAAAGGTCAAGTTTGACAGTTCCGGCTTGCCGAAATTTGCGTCCTGCTTTCGGCGCAAAAGTCAAACTTGCAATGCGAAGGTGCAACCTTCGCTATTATCTCTGGATACGGCCGTTGCCGCTACCTGCGATGAGGTTTTCAACATCTTCTTTGGTGAATCTTACAAAGTCGCCGTAAACGGTGTGCTTGAGAGCAGAACCGCCGATAGCATACTCGATAACCTTCTGATAATCAGTACCAAAGTTACGGAGACCGTAGATAAGAGAACCGCCAAAGCTGTCGCCGCCGCCGATACGGTCAACGATGTTGGTGATTGCATACTTACGGCTCTGGTAGAATCCGCCGTCACGGATTGCAAGAACGCCGGACCAGTTGTTGTGGTCAGCAGAAACGCTCTCACGGAGAGATACTGCAAGTCCCTTAACATTGGGATATGTATCCATAACAAGCTTTGCAAGATCCTTATACATATCAACATTGAGCTTGCCGGAATCAACGCCGGTTTCCATCTCAATACCGAGGCACTTCTGACAGTCTTCCTCGTTTGCAATCATGTAGTCGATATACTTAGCGATCTCAGGCATTACTTCGATAGGCTCCTTGCCCCACTTCCAAAGCTTCTTGCGGTAGTTGAGGTCACAAGAAACGGTGATACCCTTCTCCTTGCACTTCTTGAGTGCTTCAATAGTAGCCTCACAGAGAGACTCAGAAAGAGCGGGGGTGATACCTGTTACATGGAACCAATCTGCATCAGCAAGAATGGTATCCCAATCAAAGTCACCGGGCTTAACAGCTGCGATAGCAGTGTTGTCACGGTCGTAAATAACCTTGGAGGGACGCATATTTGAGCCAGTCTCGGTGAAGTAGAGACCGAGGCGCTTATTTGTCATCTTGATTGCGCTAGTATCAACGCCAAAACGACGAAGTTCATTAACAGCTGCTCTGCCGAGATCATTCTTAGGAAGAGCGGTAACAAACTTAGTATCATCGCCGTAAGCGCTTACAGCAACAGCAACATTTGCCTCTGCACCGCCAAATGTGCATACCATGTTAGGGGTCTGAAGAATCATTTCTCTTGCGGGAGGGGTGATTCTGAGCATAAGCTCGCCGAAAGTAACAACCTTTTTCATCTTTGTCTACCTCGATTATAAATTTTTCGCACTTTTTAAGTGCCCTATTTGTACATAATAATTATAGTAAAAAACTGGCGATAAGTCAAGGCGTGACACGCTCTTTCCTTACAAATAACTAAACTTTTATTTTTGTTGTTTTTGCGAACTTTGACATTTTCTTAACAAAGATTGTTGCGTTACACAATCTATTTTTTAAAAATGTTACAAATCCGTCTGAGTTTGTGGTATACTTAAAATATAAAACTCGTGGGAGGTATAAAATATGTCAATTCCAACTCCACATATAAACGCTAAAAAAGAGGATTTTGCCAAGACCGTTCTTATGCCGGGCGATCCACTACGCGCAAAATTTATAGCAGAAAACTTTTTAACAGATGCAATTCTCGTTAACAACGTTCGCGGAGTTCAAGGCTACACCGGTTATTACAACGGCAAACGCGTATCCGTTATGGCAAGCGGTATGGGTATGCCTTCTATCGGTATTTACTCATATGAGTTGTTCAATTTTTATGATGTCGATAATATCATTCGCATCGGAAGTGCAGGTGCGATTTCTACCGAGCTTAAACTTCGTGACATTGTAATCGCAATGAGTGCAAGTTTTAACAGCATTTATGCAAATCAATTTGATCTCCCCGGCACATACGCGCCGACAGCAAGCTATTCCCTGCTCAAAAAAGCCGTTGACGAAGCAGAAAAGCAAGGTCTTAGCTATAAGGTCGGCAACATTCTTTCAAACGACCTTTTCTATGACGATTCAATGTCGACTCTCAAATGGCAGAAGATGGGCGTTTTAGCAGTAGAAATGGAGAGCGCTGCACTATATATGAACGCGGCACGCGCCGGCAAAAACGCACTCTGCATCTGTACCATTTCAGACTGTATTTTCAACGACGACTCATGCACCGCCGAAGAAAGACAAAACTCATTTACAGACATGATGAAGCTCGCATTGGAGATAGCATAATGGCTCGTTCCGAGAATCAAAAATTAAAACTATTTTATCTTGTGGATATACTTCGAGAAGAGACTGACGAAAAGCATTCTCTCTCCATGGTTGAGATAATAGAAAAACTGAGTTTGAAAGGCATAAAAGCAGAAAGAAAATCCCTTTATGATGATATCGCTCTGCTTGCCGATTACGGAATATACATAGAAAAAACGTCTGACCACCGGTATTACATCGCCGAGCGAGAATATGAACTTGCAGAACTGAAAACCTTAGTCGACATAATACAGGCATCTCAGTTTCTGACCAACAAAAAAAGCCGAGAGTTGACGAAAAAGCTTTATCGCGAAACCAGCCGATACGGCGCAGCAGAGCTTGACAGACAAGTACACACCGCATTTGCCAAAGCACCTAACGAAAAAATCTTTTACACTGTTGATGCTATACACAGTGCAATACGCGATGACAAAAGAATAGAATTCTCATATTTCAGATACAACGAGGACAAAAAGCTCGTTGAACGCAAAGCTAACTACCGATATCTTGTCAGCCCTATCGCACTTGTATTTGACAATGAAAACTATTATCTCGTTGCTTATAACGAAAAAGAAAAAGAAATCCGCCATTACCGCGTCGACCGCATACAGAATGTAACCGTTTTGGACGATGCTCGCTCCGGAGCTGAGGTTTATGGCGAATTTGACATAAGCAAATACGAGAATAAAACCTTTGGAATGTTTGGAGGAAACGAAGCACTGGTAACGCTAAATTGCAAAAACGAAGCCGCGGGTGCAATAATCGACCGTTTCGGAGATGAGCCCACTTTTATTAAGCACGGCGACGGCACTTTCGATGTAACAGTGCGTGTTTTCATCAGCGAACAATTCTTTGGTTGGATTACAGGAATCGGGCGACTTGTAAAAATAAAAGCCCCTGACAACATCGTCAAGAGCTTTAAAGAATATCTGAAAGAACTGACATAATAAAAGCCGCAGCGTTCGCTGCGGTTTTTATTATTTAGCTTCAACAAGAGTGCCGAGTCCAACATTATCGCCAACAACATGGCGAAGCACAGCTATAACATCAAGTACGGAAACAGTACCATCCTCATTAGCATCAATTCCGTCACGGGATGTATTATAGAAATCGCCGACTGATACACGGAGAAGCGCGATTGCATCAGAAAGGGTAACCTTGCCGTCGCCATTAGCATCGCCGCCAATATGCTCATTAATCGGAAAATCTACATTAGAATCAGAAGAAAACGGCGCATAATTCTCACCTGTGAGAGCACTGCCACAAAGCGCAAGTGAAAGCACCAAAGTCAAGCATATAAATAATGAAGCGATTCTTTTCATACTTCCTCCAAAAAACAAAAATACATTTCTATTATACCAGCAGAAACAGCTATTGTCAATAAAAATAACCACGTTTTCAACTGAACAAAACAGGACAATTTCATATCAAAAAAGCAGTGCGAACGCACTGCTTTTTATTTTTGTGAAATTACTCTGCGTCAGCAGCAGGAGCTTCTTCAGCTACAACTTCTTCAGTAACTTCTTCAACTACGGGAGCCTCTGCCTCTTCAATAAGAGCACGGATGGAAAGGCTAACCTTTTCCTTCTCCTCGTCGATGTCGATAATCTTAACTTCTACTTCCTGACCCATTTCAAGAACGTCAGAAGGCTGAGCAATCTTGGTCTTGGAAATCTGGGAAATGTGGATAAGACCATCAGTACCGGGAACGATTTCAGCAAATGCACCGAAAGGTGTGAAGCTTACGATCTTAACAGTAGCAACATCGCCTACGCTGTACTTGTTCTTGAATACGTACCAGGAATTCATATCATCGGTCTTGTAACCGAGAGAAATCTTGCCGTTTTCCTTGTCAAAGGACTTAACCCAAACATCAATAACATCGCCAACCTTAACAACCTGGGAAGGATGCTTGATGTGCTTCCAGGAAAGCTCACTGTTGTGAACCATACCGTCAACACCGCCGAGGTCAACAAACGCACCGTAAGTAGCAAGGTTCTTAACAGTACCCTGATAGTGCTTGCCCTCCTCAACTGCTGCCCAGAATGCGTCCTCCTTAGCCTTGCGCTCCTCACGGAGTACGGCACGGATAGAAGCATATGCCTTGTGGCGCTGCTCGTTGATATCAACGATCTTTACTCTCTGAGTGGTGCCAACAAGAGTTGCGAGGTCGCCGCCCTTTGGTACGCCGCTGAGAGATGCGGGAATAAATACACGAACGCCGTTGAGGTTGATGAGAACACCGCCCTTAACAGCTTCAACGATCTTACCCTCGAGAATAGCATCATTCTCTTTTGCTTCGACAACATACTTCCAGTTTTTGTCGGAGTCAACGCGCTTCTTAGAAAGAACAGCAATACCATCAATATCGCTGACTTTGATAACAAAGCCTTCAACCTGGTCGCCAACCTTGAACATTGTGTTCAAATCAACGCCGGGTTCGTCGGTAATCTGGTCGTATGTAATAACGCCGGTAGCTTTTGCGCCGAGGTCAAGACGGATTTCGTTATTCGAAACCGACATAACTGTACCGACTACGGTATCTCCTGTATTTAAAGTTTTCAGTGAAGCTTCAAGTAATTCTTCAAAGTTTTCAAGTTCTGCCATGGTTTTATAT
>JAFQDK010000039.1 GCA_017399305.1 Clostridia bacterium | reverse complement strand
CGTTGGTTCGATTCCGACCGGAGGCACCAGCGGCGATTTGACCGCTATGCGGATTTAGCTCAGTTGGTAGAGCGCGACCTTGCCAAGGTCGAGGTGGCGGGTTCGAGCCCCGTAATCCGCTCCAAAATCGGACACGAATAGTTCGTGTCCGATTTCTATTATGGCGCCATAGCCAAGTGGTAAGGCAGAGGTCTGCACAACCTTTATTCCCCAGTTCAAATCTGGGTGGCGCCTCCAAAAAAACGAGAGAGCCTGCAGTGTTTTTAAGCCCTGCAGGCTCTTTTTTGCATCTTTTTAACATCTTCTATACATCTTCGCTGCAACTATTCTTCAACATTTTAACTACTTAGCAGCAAGTTATTACCTGACGCGTTACCTGACGAGATAGGTTTATTACCTTGCGGCGGAATGGAGAAGTATGAAAAAAGCAGCTAAAAGGAGCAACGGCGACGGAACAGTGTATTTCCTTGAAAAAGAAAACAAATGGCGTGCAGAAATCAGTTGGAAGGATGCAAGTGGTAAAACGCATCGCAAGTCATGGCAGGACAAAAGGCAAACAGAGGTCAAAGCTAAGCTGAGCGACTTCAAAAAGCAACTGCTGCTCAGTGGTGGCAACCTCAATCCGCAGACAGCAACCTTTCGTGAGTTTGCTGACTTTTGGGTGGAACAGATACTAAAGCCAAAAGTCAAACCACTCAGTTATCAGCGAAAAGTCAGCACGCTTGAACATCAGGTATATCCCTATCTCGGCGGGCTTGCCGTTGGTCAGATCACACATACCTCGGTGCAAAGCATGGTTAATGCCCTCTCCGATTCGGGGCTGTCCTATTCAACTGTGAAAAAGGCGTTTGAAGCGGTGAACGGTTGCTTGCACTATTACCGTATTAAAACTGCGACGGCATATAATCCGTGCGAGGGCGTTTCTTTGCCGGAGAATAAAAGAAATGATGTATCGGACATCAAATTTTTCAGCGAGGAACAACGAAAGAAAGTTTTCCGTGAGGCGACAAGAACGCATGCAAACGGCGCTTGTGTGTATCGTCTTGGCTGGGCTTTTGTATTGCTTATGTATTCAGGGATGCGCGTTGGTGAGCTTTGCGCCCTGACATGGGATGATATAAACTTTGCGGATAAAACCATCAGCATTTGCAAAGGCGCCATCGAATACACGGAGAGGGACAAAGACGGCATCAGGCATTCAACACTTCTGACGCAGGATAGCACCAAAACCAAAAGCGGCAACAGAGTGATACCGATGACGAATAGGGCATATGAAGCATTGACTGAACTGCAAAAGATCACTGGCGGCGAAGAGTATATCATCACATCGGCAAATCATAAGCGCGTCAGACCGTCACGACTTGATACAACCTTTCACAAAATTTTGACTGCGGGAAAGGTTGTTGAAGAGGGTGTAACGCTCGGCGTGCATTCGCTGCGGCATACATTTGCATCCATGCTGTTCAACAATGGCTGCGAGGTGAAAATCGTTTCTGAACTGCTTGGACATTCTAATACGAAGATCACCGAAAACATTTACATCCATCTGATTCAAGAGAACAAAGCAAAGGCGATCAGCATGATTGACAAATACAGTGATTAAAAGGAAAAACGATAGCTCGTTTTGAGCTATCGTTTTTCTGTTGTATACATTTCGTGTATTCCTGCAATATACTTTTCAAACTTTTCTGCAACCGAGGCAGGAGCGAGAATTTTTGCACCTTTGCCAAATCCGCAAAGCCATCCAAAGAACTGATCACTGACATCCACTGAGGCAGTCACGCCGAAATGGCTTGTATCCACTTTGCTGTAAACTGCGCCGTTTGTGCCAAAGCGATCAATGACCGTATCCAAAAGAGGATTGATAAATCGAATTGTCACATGGTCGGCGTCGCCGCTATACATCGAAAATACGCGCTTGGTGTATGTGGAAAGATCAATCTTTTCAAATTCCTCTGCACCTTCGCGCGGCTGTCCTGTCCGTTTAACCTCTGACATGCGGTCAACGCGGTATGTCCACATTTTTTTGTATTTGTCTTCATAGCACAAAAGATAGTAATTGCCGTCGTTGATAATAAGTTGATAGGGGCTGACAATGTATGCTTCTCCCTTGCGGGATGGCTTTTGCTTCATGTCGCTGATAGAGTATTTCATGTAGCGGAAAGAGATTTTTTCGGGAACATGCGCTTCGCCGTCAAGCAGTGTGGACATTGCATCGTTGATCGTGCCTACAATGTAATAAACATTGGTGTTCTCGGTTTTTACTCTGTCTGCAACAAAAGCATTGTGCTTGATCCTGCGGGCTTGTTTCTCGCTGACAAATTCACATGCGACATTGACAAGCCTCTTGGCGCGTTTTTCGTCGATGAATTTTGATGCGTAGACGCATTCTGCTAACAGTCGGATATCTTCGAGCGCATAGTGCCGCTGTCGCACATAGAAGCCCTTGTTTGGCTTGTATACAACGAGTTTTTCGCTCTCGTCTTCGAGCATTTCGGTTGCTTCATGAGCGGTGATGTCGTGCTCCACCATCAACAAAGCCTTGTTGATGTCCTCAATGTCTTTGTAAATGCTGCGGCGCTCAGCATAGATACCGCAATTTGTAATTAGATATGCGGTAAGTGTCTTTGCGGTGATTGGGTTTTCCTCGTCTGAATACCGCAGCAGATATTGCAATACAAGATAAGGCTTTAGCTTTTGGTTCACCTTTTTGCCGTGTCCCGCTTTCACATCATTGTCTTCTTCAAAAAACTGCATGGTTGGTCTCCTTGCTTTTTATAAAATTAAGGATTTAAGTAAAGTTTCTTTAAATTATCGAATAGATATTGATTTTAAGAAAAAATATGATATAATTATTTTACTTAGAATATTTTATGATTTGCGTAAGTAAATCAATAATTAATTAGATTTAATCACTGTTTTGAATAATTATTATAATAAAAACATATAATAGGGAGTGAAAATAATGATTTTAGAGTCGAATCGTGCGGGTAAACTAATGAGAAATATACGCGGTTATTCTGCTTTTGTCCCGAACAAGCTTCCTCCTGATCCGGCAATAGAAATAGATGCAGAGATGCAAAACTTATTATCATTAGCTGACAGAAAGCTTGGCAGATTGGATGGCATAACACAGATATTGCCTAATCCGGAATTGTTCATAGGCATGTATGTAAAAAAAGAAGCTGTATTAAGTGCTCAAATAGAGGGCACGCAGGCTTCGTTAGCAGATGTTTTAAATGCTCCGTCTGCCAACAAATCAATAGATACATCATCTAATGATGTTTTGGAAGTTGTTAATTATGTAAAGGCAATTTATTGGGGTCTAGAAAAATTAAAAACCCTTCCCTTAAGTTTAAGGCTAATAAGAAATATTCATGCTGTTTTATTAGAAGGTGTTAGAGGGTCGAACAAGTCTCCCGGTGAGTTTAGAAAATCGCAAAACTGGATCGGTTCTCCTGGATGTACAATAGAAACAGCGACATTTGTTCCGCCTGCCGTTGAGGATATGGAAGATGCATTATCGGATTTGGAAAACTTTATTTATCGTGAAGATAATATTCCCGCTTTGATTAAAATTGCTATTATTCATGCACAGTTTGAAACGATACACCCTTTCCTTGACGGCAATGGAAGAATGGGACGATTGCTGATTACTTTTTGGCTATGCCAACAAGAAATTTTGACTTCTCCGTTACTATATTTAAGTTATTATTTTAAATTGAACCGTCTTGAATACTATGATCGTCTTATGGCTGTAAGAACAAAGGGAGATTGGGAAAACTGGATTAAATTCTTTCTACGGGGTGTGGCAATAGTTTCTGATGAATCTACCGATTCAGCAAAAAAAATTATTGCTTTGCGGGATAAATATACAAGCATACTGCTTGAAAAAGAGCAGGGGAATGCATATTTTTTACCATTACTAAACTATTTATTTGAAACTCCTTTTGTTACCAAAAAAGAGATTGCTGAGGAATTGAAGGTTTCTCCTCCTACTGCCGGAACCCTTGTTGATATTTTTTGCGATTTGGGGATTTTGTTGGATTTGACACCAGAGAAAAAAAGATATAAAACCTTCGTATTTACAGAGTATTTAAATATACTTGAAAAAGGAACGGAAATAAGCAAGGATCATTAAGGAGCACGAAAACAAGCTTGAATAGAGCCCGCCGCATTTTTAGTGCGGCGGGATTTTCTATGCTCCTCTTTCACATCATCGTCTTCTTCAAAAAACTGCATGGTTGGTCTCCTTGCTTTTGATAGATATATTATAGCATAAAATATACCAATAGAAAAGGAAACCGAAAAAAGGTGATAGAATGATTTTGCGACACATCTAAATATTTAGCCATATAGGTGCATTTTATATTGGTAAAAATGCACCCTCTGTTTTTGCACCTTTATGGCGTAAAAGATGTGTCGCAGCATTTGAGGTCATGCATTTTTCAGTGCGTGGCTTCGGCTGCGCACTTTTTTATTTTGAAGGAGAGTAAAACAATGAAAAAAGTATTATCTGCGATCTTGGCACTAGTAATATGCCTGTCCCTGTGTGCTTGCGGTGGCGGGAATAATACCCCCGAAACAACCGAACCCGCCGCAGAAATATCCGCTGCCGCAACGAATGCAGCAACTGTCATTACCAATGAAGGTAAATCTGTTGAGGTGTGCGCACAGGATTTGTTTGATGAATATGACGCTAATGAAGCCAGATTTGCAAAGATTTATGGTGGAGCGCCTATTGAGTTCGTTGGGACTGTGAAGAATATCAAAACAAATACGTATGTTTATACGGGCAAGTCTGTTTCTTCGGAGCAGAATAAGATAGTATTTGAAGAAGGCTGGTGTTTGATTATCGGCAGAGAGAATACAACATACGATTTAGCAGACTACTATCCCGGTCAAAAGTTGAAGGTATCTACTGGTATTGCCAGCGCCGCTTTTGATACTGAATTTTTACAGAGTGTTGCAGATAACAATAGAGTTGTCTGGCTTGTAGGTAACGACAAGGTGTTGCATGATGTAATAAACGGACAAACAACTACAATTACAATCGAGGAATAAAATTGACTAAAAGGGAGCCATCAGGCTCCCTTTTTCTATACTTTCAACAGAGAAATGTATTTATAAACCGTCGTGCGGCTCATATTGCAGACACGCGCAAATTCGCTGAGGTTTAGCTGCTCGTTCTTATAGGCAGGGTAATGCCGATAGAACACTTGCGGAATGTTGTCTGCGGTGATCTGCGGGCGCCCAATCTTGATACCTTTAGCCTTGGCGTTTGCCATGCCGGAACGCACTCTTGCGCGGATCATACGCAATTCGAGCTCTGCAAACACGCCTGACATTTGAATGAACGCATTTGACATAGGATCAATCTGACCGTCGCGGCAATCGACCGTGATGCTGCCGAGGATTGACAACCGCAAGCGCTTTTCCTTGACTGCTTCTATGATCTCGCAAAGCTGCTTTGTGCTTCTCGCAAGCCGCGTGACTTCAAGCGTGAGGATTTCATCACCCGGCTTTGCCGCTTCAAAAAGGGCTGCAAGCTCAGCCTTTTCGGTGTCGTCGCCGTGTTCATACACAAGGAAGACTTCCTCGGCTCCTGCGGCTTTTAGTTCGCGCACTTGGCGCTGAATATCTTGCTTGCTTTCGTTTGTGCTGCAGCGTGCGTATCCGTATTTCATAAGGGATCCTTTTCCCCTCTCCCTTGTCGGGAGAGGGATTTTTGTTTAGCAGGAGATCGAGAAGCGGCGGCTTGCAGTCTGCTTTGTGAACTGCTTGTAGATTTCGCCGTATACCTTCTTGAATGCAGTAGTGTCAAAGCGGTTGGAGAGGATCGAAGTGAAACGCACGATGTATGCGCCCGCTGCAAGCTCTTCGGTATCTCTTGCGATCATTTCGTTCTTGATGCTCTCGCGGATCGCGTCCGCTTCCTTCTGTGCTTGAGTGATGATGTTCTCCCACTCGTTCAGTGCTTCGATCTGATTTACCATTTCTCTTGTTGTCATTGTTTTGTTCTCCTTTTGGAATTGATTTATTTGCTTTCGCTTTCTGATTATAGTATACACTAAATGCAGTGCATAGTCAAGTGGTAATATACACAAACATTTGTGTATATCTTTGTGCAATTTGTGCACTTGATTCAGTGCGCGTTGTCGTGTATAATAAAATCGGAAAGGAGTTGTTATGTATGCCGATAGTTTACACCAAACTTTTTGATCTTCTGAAAGAGAAAGGATATTCCACATATCGCATCCGTCAGGAGAAGTTGATAGGTCAGGGAACGCTGACTGCAATTAAGAACGGAACTGGTGGTCTTGATGCAAAGACAATAGCGCGACTGTGTGAGGTCTTGGACTGTCAGCCGGGCGATCTGATGGAGTATGTCAAAGATGCCGGAGAGGGTGTTCAATAAAACATTTGCTTTCGTGCGCAGTCTGCCGGGGCTTCCAAAAGCGGAAAATCGTAGCAAAATCAGGCGCTTTTTGTTCAGGAAACTCGGATGCCCTTTTAGTGAACATGGGGCGGGGTATATTCCGTGCAAAGTCAAAAGATTTTCCGAGATTTCGACTTTGCGTGGACTTCTCTCCGACGAAGAGTGATTTTCGTTTTGGGTGACGGTTCTGCCATCTGTGTGCGGTTCAGTAGAAAATAAGAAAAGCGGGCTGCCTGATTTTAGGCTACCCGCACTTTTATTTGAAGGAATCTTCAATTTCTTTCATAACTTCTTCCATAACAGCTTTCAGGCTGTGCTTCATAAAGTCATAAATCTATTTTTCGATAAAGGACTCTTTTTTCTTTTTCTTCTTTTTATTATTAGTCTGTCGCATTTTTATTTCCTCTCAAATTTTACTGTGAAGTTGACTTCTGCATCCTCTTCGGCAGTGAGTTGTTCTGACATTTTTTTGCGCTGCTCGGCGTAGTTCTCCTGCGCTGATGCTCCATTCAGTTGATTCCAAAAGCGCTCAGGCAGCATGCCGTTTGTTCTTGCAAACTTTGTTGATAAATCCATGTTGATTCTCCTTTCTCTATTGTATTAAAAAGAGGGCGCTTGCGCCCTCTTTATGAAAAGAAATCCACAAAGCGAATCCGTGCTTTGCACGGTTCGCGTGGATTTCTTTTTTCTGTTTATATTTGATTTTTAGAGAGGGTTAATTAACTGCTTTTGTTTGATCTTCGATTTCGTCAAGAACCGTTGCGCAAATAAGCTTGGTCAGCGTTTCAAGGGTTTCGAGATAAAATACGTTTTCTTCGATGGTATGCTGTTTGCGCGGAACTCCACCAAACGCGGCATACATAGTTGCATATGCTGCTTTTGAGTCATATCCTTCCTCTTTGCATTCCCAGTATATTTTCCATGCGGCGCTGTATTCTTCTTTTGTGACCGTGGTGTGCGTTTGCTGCTTGTTTTGCTTGGTCACGCGAAAATAGACAATCTCTCCATAAGGATAAATCAATTCAAGCCGGCAAAGTCTATCAATCCATCGTGATATAGTTTGTCTTGAAGCAGGGTGATTGGTTTCTCTTAGGCGTTCTTCCATCATTTCCATGGGGATTACGCGAAAAGAATCATCACAAAGAAAGTAGTAGAGAAAATTACGGAGCTTTGTAAAATCACTTTGCGCCGGAAAGCCTAATTCGGTTATGCAGAACAGTTTGAATGCAGCTGTATTTGGAACATGTAATATCGTAAACAAAGCGTTTCTTCCTCGACCTTGGATGCTGAACTCGACGCCATACCGTCTGAGTTTGTTCGCGATGTCTGTGTTGCTTCTTGTGCCGAGTATGCCTGATATTTCTGCTTGTGTATATGTTTTTTCTTCGAGCATTTTTATTACCTTTCTTTTCAGACATTTAACACGATAATATATATAGCTTATATTACAATGTTAAATGTCTGAATTGATTTTTTGTAGTCAAACACTTAGCATTGTAAAGAAAGAGGAAATATACAATGTTAAGTGTCTGATAATAAATTGGAGAGGGTTGAAAGAAAGAGGGATTGTTCATTCAGCTTGCCGCCTTTTCTTCGGTAGCTTCGAAAGAAAGATTTACTATTTTGGATTCCTGCAGGCTTTGCATTCCGAAGGCGACGATTTCGGGGTATTTTTCAAGAAACCACTTTTTAATGATCGGGTAGCGGAATGCCTTGGAATGGCAGGATGCTATCAAGCGAAGTTCGGCAAACTCATTCAGAACTTTCATCACGATGTCCTGCGGCTCGTGCGTCATGATATAGTCTTCCATATATTCATAGGTAAGACCTTTGTAGCTTTCCTTTTGGGGATTCTTCTTGATGTGGCGGGTGACAATACTGTATTCGGGAAAATCTCTGTGGCACTCCTGCAACTTGCTATACTCTTGGGTTCCTACAATCGATGATTTTTTTGCGAAGGTTTTGTCCATGATAAGTTTTCTGTTGGCATGGTCAACTCTCAGATAGTTAGTCATTTCCTTGTTCTCCTTTTCTGTTTTTATGCTGCAAGAATCCAATCGGCTCTGGTCTTGCAGTTCTTGAATACGGGGTATGTTTTGATGAACCATTGCTTAACTTCGAAGAAGGTTTCCTTTTTCTTTAGATCAAGGAACTTGTTAAGGATGTCTTCTGCTTCATTATCGTGCTTTGCAATGTAGCTTTCCATAAAGTTATAGTCCATGCCTTTGAAGGTGTTTACCTTTCTAGCCTTCTTGGCAACCGTTTTTGTTACGACTTCAAATCCGGGAAATTCCTTGCGAACTGCGTTCAGTTCTTTGTAACTGTCAGAGCCGAAGCGGCTTGCTGCTTTTTCAAAGCTCTTGGTGATCTCAATGGTGTGGTTGTTGAAGTTGATTCTGATGTTAGACATAATGTTATGTCTCCTTTCAATTAAAAAATTTTTTATTTGGAAGAAGCTTTCTCGCTTCCCCCCTTTGTGTCTTTATTATAGCACGAGCTGCTATGACGGCGGTCGTTGTATGATGACACCTAAAAACTTTTTGTTAAAAAGTTGAATAAAAGTTATTATACAGTTGATTCCAAGTAGAATGAAAGATGATATGAAGATGTTTTCCTCTTGCTATTGGGATGAATATGAGTTATAATCAGGTAGAAGAAAGTGCGGCGGCGGGTGTAATTACCTGACGAATCACCTTGCATGGGTGTTTTTGCGAAAAGTTTGTGCTTGGAAATACTGATAGAATAAGGCTTTCGGCGCCATAGCCAAGTGGTAAGGCAGAGGTCTGCAAAACCTTTATTCCCCAGTTCAAATCTGGGTGGCGCCTCCAAAACGAAAGCACCCGAATGGGTGCTTTTTCGTTTTGGAGACGTCCCCTTTTGTGAAAATTTTCGGGGACGAGAAATTCGTATTTCACACGAGCTTGATTATATAGTATATGAACGAATCGCGGAGAATTATTGACAAAACTTGATATATTACGCTATAATTGCAGTATTATTGTGAAATGGAGAAATATATGAAGAAGGCATTATTATTTATCATAGCGGTATTTAGTATTTTTATGTTTGCTTGCAGTAAAGAAAGCGATGAACCGCTGACCAAAACAACTGATACTCAAATGGTAACAGAAGCGGTTGAAACAACCGAAGATACAGCAGAATACGAAGCACAGTATAATATAGCGCGCGCTGCAGAAGAAAAGGGATATTATACAGTAGCATATAATTTGTATCAGGACATTCTTGAGTATGAGGATTCCAAGGACAGAAGCGATAAAATACAGTCGTTGCTTGCGGAATATAACGGAACATATTATGGAAAATCTGCTCAGGAGAAGAATACATACGTTTACCTGTATGTTGATAACGGAACGGTAAGAGGGCAGTTTGACGGACGCGATATAAGCCCTGTAGTGTATGAATTTTACCGTTACGGCAAAAATTCCGATGGCAAAGAGATTCTGGCATTTGCACCTGCTATAACAGAGACTTTTGCGGTATTGGGTTCGGGCGAGTACGGTGACGGTTTTGCCATTCAGGTGCTGGGTGACGGCAGTTACTTTGTCGGCGCTACCGAGGATGCAGATACGTTTATTTACAACGGATTTTATGATAAGATCAGCGATTATTCTGCTATAAAATAATAGGAAGCAAGTCGTATGACTTGCTTCTTAATTTTTCTTAATAAATTTGACATTACCGCGGCTATATTTTATAATAAATCCGAGGTGATGGTAATGACCGGAAGATCACGCGCGATAGCGATTATCGCTATTGTGACTGTCTGCTGTGCCATAATGGCTGTTGTGGATGGGATAATTCAGCCGCAGTATGCTGTTAAATCGGCGGTCAAGCTGATATTGTTTCTGGCTTGCCCGATAGTGTATTCGCTATTTGATAAAGATGTGATTATAAAAGAGCTGTTTGTTCCAAATAAAAAAGGAATGAAGATTGCTTTTTCTCTGTGCATCCCTGTTTTTGTTGTAATTCTCGGCGCATATTTTTTGCTTAAAGATGTTTTTGACTTCTCTGCGGTCACTTCTGCCCTGACGGGAAATGTCGGCGTCAGTCGTGAGAATTTCCTGTTCGTGGCGATTTATATTTCGTTTGTCAATTCACTGCTCGAGGAGTTTTTCTTTCGCGGATTTGCTTTTCTTTCGCTTGGCAAGATAGTGTCGAAACGTGTTGCGTATATATTCAGTGCAGCGGCATTTGCGCTGTATCACATCGCAATTATGAGCGGCTGGTTTTCAATTTGGGTGTTTATTATCACCGTTGGCGGATTGTTTGTCGGCGGATTGATGTTCGATTTTCTCAATTCAAAAAGCGGCAACATATACACATCGTGGTTCGTGCATATGTTTGCAAACTTTGCAATAAATACTATCGGCTTTATGCTGTTTGGAATAATATAAGGAGAAATTATGGAACCAAAGGATTATATTTTGACGCGCATTGAGGGGGAATATGCATATCTTTGCGATGTTGAAACAGGCAACGAGATATTTATTGCGCTCGCCTTGCTCCCGCCCGGTGCAGATATAGGCAGTAAAATTCACTGTGAGATGTTTGAATATACATTAATATAAAAACAAAAGCCGACTTATAAGTCGGCTTTTTGTATTAGTCAATGGTCTTGTCAATCTTGAATCTTGTGATTTTGCGGAGTGTGTTCTTTGGGAACTCGGTCTCGCGTATCTTAAGCACTGTGATCTTCTTATACGCAACTGCATTGCGGTTGAAGTCATTGATATACTTTTTAAAGTATTCCTGCTTATTTTCAATATTGTTTTTCTTAAGGAATTCTGCATCCGGAAAAATCTCGGCAACGATTGCGTTGTGTTCTCCTCCGCGCTTGGATATACCCTCATAAACAACAACGTCGATAACACCTGGAACGCTTGCAAGCTCGATTTCGATTTCTTCGGGGTATACGTTCTTGCCATTTGAGAGGATAATAAGGTTTTTAACACGGCCGGTGATATAAAGCCAACCGTCATCGTCGAGTTTGCCGATGTCGCCGGTGCGGAAGTATCCGTCTTCGTCAAAGACATCGTTAGTCGCTTCGGGATCCTTGAAGTAACCGAGCATAACGTTTGGACCTTTGGCGCAGATCTCACCTTCACCGTTTTCATCGGGGTCTTTGATTTTGATTTTTGTATTGGGTACGGGCATACCTACACTGCCTTTTTTCTGCTGCTTGTCGCGGTTTGCAGAAAGCAGTGGAGCACATTCTGTAATGCCGTAACCGTTTACAATTTTGATACCGAATGATTCAAATGTTTCGGCAATCTCGCTTGAAAGCGGAGCGCCGCCCGAAACAACAAGCTTAAGCTCACCGCCGAATGCCGAAAGCAATCCTTTGTAAAGCTTTTGACGCATATCAAGACCTGTGCGGCTGATAACATTTGTAACCTTCAAGAGGTTGTTCAGTATTTTCTCTTTTCCGCTTTCTGTAAGCGCCGCCTTTATCTTGCGGTAGAAGGTTTCAAGATAAAGAGGAACGAGGATAAGATGAGTTGGTCTGTGCTCTTTGAGTTCCTTTACAACATAGCGCACGCCTGAGGAGAGGTACATGTTTGTACCAAATGCCAGGTTGCCTAAGATGTTGATAGTAGAGCCGAATGTGTGATGTGGAGGGAGAACGCCGACGGTTCTGCCAAGGTCATTTATCTTAAGGATGCGAAGCGCACCATAAAGGTTTGAGAGGATAGCAGTCTGAGTGAGCATAACGCCCTTGCCCTTGCCTGTAGTGCCCGATGTGAAAACAAGCAGAGAGAGCTTGTCGGGATTGATTCTCGCAGTTTCGTATCCGCGCTTGCCATCTTCACGGAGCTGCATACCTTCAAGGATGAGTTTTTCCATGGTGAGCTCGTGCTCAGCCTGGTCAATTGCGACTACGGTTTCAATGCCTGCCGCTTCGCAGATGGTTTTCGCTTTGTTTATAAGAACATCGTCACAGCAGAAAAGATATTTACATTCAGCTTTTGTGACAGTATCTGCAAGGTCGTCTGCGCTCCAGTCAGGATCGAGAGGAACGAGAACGGTGCCGATAGACAGCATAGCGAAGTATGTGCATATCCAGCCGTATGAAAGTCTGCCGATGAGCGCGCAGTGGTCGTCGGCGGTGAATCCGCGCTCGACCAGTGCGGTGGCTATACAACGCACATCATCACAGAGTCTTGCGTAGGTTCTTGTCTGAATTTCGTCATCATGAGGATTTTTTCTGAACGAGATGGCGATATTATTACTGTATTTTTTTTCAATATGCGCAAGAAACTCACGGATGTTTACATATGATTTTGATTCGTACAAAGGATAATTCTTCATGAGTGCTCCTTATTCAATATTCTCTAAATTGTTATATAGCTTTTCCAAAACTGAATAGAATATTTCGAGTTCTTCAACGGGAACGTCTTTGCTTGCTTCACTCTGGAAATCCATGGCGATTTCCTTAATTTTTTTCGCCGCCTCTACTCCGGTTTCGGTCAGCACAAGCTTTGAATTGTAGGTGCGCTTTCCGCTTTGTTTTTCGGCACGCACAAAACCGCGCGCTTCAAGGGCGCTGATCTCGCGCGAGATCAGCGAACGGTCAATCTGGCTGCTTGCCGCAAGCTCGGTTGCACTGAGACCTTCGGGGTGCGAAAGAAGTTCATATACCCAGAAAACGTGAACGCCTTTTACTCCGAAAGTTGCCGCGTTGTCGGTACGTATTTTTTGAATGCGTTTGTGGATACCGTCAATAAGATGTGTAAAGCGCATGACACGCTCTTGTTCCATAATTTCCTCCTGTAATAAGGTCATTATTTATATTGTAGCACATAGTTGTTGACTTGTCAACAACTATTGTTATACTTGTATTTTTACATAATTAGTGGTAAGATGAAATATATTCTATCCTACGAGGTCCGATATGCTTCATTTTGAAAATATAACTGAAAATATTATGCGGCTGAAAGTGCCGTTTGAAAACATATATACCGCGGTTTTTTTGGTAAAAACCGATGACGGCATGATGCTTATTGATGCGGCGGCAGGTGAGCGCGATGTAAACGAAGTGATATTGCCTGCACTTTTGGAATGTACCGCGCTTGACGAAATCAAATATCTGCTATGCACACATCTTCACGGCGACCATGGCGGCGGCATAAGATTTCTTTTGCCGCATCTTAAAAATGCAAAAGTGGCGGCGGCATCGCGCCGCGCCATTGAGCTATATGGTGAGGAGAATGTGCAGATAATACGTGACGGTGACATACTGATGTCGCTTGAAGTACTGCATCTGCCGGGACACTCTGCCGATGCGGTTGCAGTGCTTGACCGTAGGACAATGACTCTTATCAGTGGTGACGCGGTTCAGCTTTACGGTATCACGCGTTACGGTTGCGGAGTAGGAATGCCGGATGCATACCGCAATTCTCTTATGCGTTTGTATGAATTGCCGCTTGCTATGATTGTGGCATCGCATGAATACTATCCTCTCGGTTCGACTGCCTCTTGTGACGGAGTAAAAAGGTACATTGCTGAGGCAATAAATGCATTTGACCGTGTTAGCGCGTTTGCCTTATCACATAAAGATATTGGAGATGCTGTGGCTATCGCCGCCGCATTTACAGAACAGGCGCGCTCCGGTGAACCCGAAATGCCATCGCTTCAAGCATCGACGGTGAGGGCGATAATCGAAAAATAAAAAGGACTGCTCAGCAGTCCTTTTTATTTATTTAACGAGAGTTGCGGTAGATGTTGCGCCATCCCATTTGATGTTGTCGTTTTCAACGCCAAGTGCGTTTGCGATTGCGCGAACGGGGAGATATGTGCGGTCATTTTCAATAATTGCAGGTGAGTCAAGCTCCACTGTATTTCCGTTTACAGTCATTGTGGGCGCATCAATTGTCACAACGATGGTTACGCTGTCATTTGTGAGAGTTGCAGTGCGTGTTGCCGCATCCCACTTGATGCCGTCATTCTCAACACCAAATGCGTTTGCAAGGAATCTGACGGGAAGCATAGTGCGGTTGTTTTTGATGATGGGAGCCGCGTCAAGAGGTCTTGCAACGCCGTTGATATAGCCGTTTTTGCTACCGATGGTAAGTCTTACCTCGGTGACACCCTCTACAGGGGCAACGTATTCTTTGAGATCAACCATTTCGCCGGTGGTAGTGTTGATAACTTCGCCTGCACCGTAGAGATCAAATGTCTTTATTGCTTCGTCAGAGAGCATTGCAGTGCATCCCTCGTCTACGATAACACGGTAGTGATATTCGTTACCGGGCTTTGTCATGAATACGACGTTATCGTTTACGATAAGTGTTGCGCCTGCGGTAACGTGAATGGTGTTCTGATTATTCTCCTGGAAGAGGATTATATCGTTGAAGATAAGGTCGCTTGCAATGGTGAGAGTAGCGCCGCTTGCCATTTTGAATGCACAGCTGGGGTTTGTTGCAGGTTCGGGATTCTTATAGTCAACGCCGTTCCAAACAGATGTAAATGTAACAGGACCGGATGTAATGGGGAATGTAAAGTTTGAGCCGATGTACGATTTGCCGACAGTTACGATTGTACCTCCACGCGGAATGAGTGAAACAAGACCGCTTGTAAGACTGCCGAGAGATTTTTTGGGGGTGGACGGCGTGAGACCGTCGTTCTGATCGTTTGCGTTGGAGTTGTGGAAAACTGCAAGAAGGTCGCCGTCATCGGGAGCGTTGGGGTCAACTTCTACTTTTTCGTGGATCTTTGCAGAGCCGCCGATAGTAATGTCGCCGTCACCTGTAACGCTGGAATAGATACCGCCGTTAATAATCGCTGTGCCGCCTCTTTCAACTACGATGTTGTAGTAAACGTCGGGCTGCTTTGTCATGCATATTACAGACTCGGTTATTGTGAGGATACCGCCGTCTTCAACAACGATTGTGTTGTTCAGCTTGCCTTCCTGAAAGATGATGATGTCATCAAATGTGACTTCTGTCTGTATGGAGAGGGTAGCGCCGCCTGCAAGCTTGAAAGCACACGCAGGGTTTGACGCAGGAGTTGCATTCTTATAGTCAACGCCGTCCCATACCGAGGTGATAGTCAGCGGACCGCGCATTCTGGGCATTGCATAGTCGCCGCCGAGGTATGATTTGCCGACAACAACAAGTGTTCCGCCGCTTTCAAGCAGACCCATGACACCTTTGCCGCCAAGCTTTTCGTATGATTTTTTGGGAGTTTGGGGTGTGAGACCGTCATTATCATTGCTACCTGTGCTGGTACTGAGGTATACAACAGTTTCATCGTTTGCGCTGACAATGCAGATCATTGAAACGATCATCAGCATTGCGATAATTGCACATAAAATCTTTCTCATAAAACAAACCTCCATAGGTTAAATTGTTGTTTATAAAATAATTTTAGCATCTTTTATTGTAAAGGTCAACCAAAAATATCATGCATACGATACACGAAAATTATTGTATATGTATGGGGAATTATCTTTGTATCTCTATAGCATTTTGTTTTTATATATGTTATAATTAGCGTTGTATTAATATTTGTGAGGAAATTATGGCATATATCGTATTTGATATGGAATGGAATCAGCCGATGTGCGCAGCCCAGCCGCAGAAGGGGAAAAACGGTGTTAAACTTTCGGGCGAGATAATGCAAATAGGCGCAATTAAACTCGGTGATAATGGTGAAATTCTCGGCGACTTTTCGCTTTGCGTGAAGCCGCATTTTTATAAACGACTTAATAAACGTGTGCGCGAGCTTACTGGCATTTCTAAAGAGGAGCTTAACGCGGCAGACACATTTCCGCTTGTATTTGCTCAGTTTGATGCGTTTTGCGGTGAGGATCCAACACTTTTGACATGGGGCTTTGATGATATACCGATTCTCCGCCAAAACCTTATTTCATGGGGGCTTGGTACAGAAATTTGTGAGAAATCATATAATCTGCAAACCATTTTCAATACCCAGACAGACGGAGGCAAGTCACAGCGTTCACTTGCTTATGCGCTTGAATACTTTGACATAGTGCCCACGCTTGAAGCGCATGATGCACTTCATGACGCATATCACACTGCACTTGTGGCGAAGAAGCTTGATCTTGAGGGTGGTATAGCCGCATACGGCGGCGGAAGTTCGGGCACTCTTTGGGAGCATCCGCTTTCTACAGATTCGTTTTATCCCTATCCGCACAAGCGTGCGGCGTTTGCCGACAAGGCGCTTGCAGAGATGCCTTGTCCCACCTGCCGCAAGAAGCTTGAAACTTCAAAGTGGGTTACAAAGGGCGGTAATTTTTATATTGCCCTTGCACAGTGTGCTGAACACGGTGAGTTTATCGGCAGAATCAAGTTTTCGCATGTTTCGGATAATACTCTATCTGCGGTTCGCAACATTTTTAAAGGGTCCAAATATGCAACCGAGCATTATGATGATGTGTTTGAGAAATCCGAGTCACGAAAAGAGCGTTTTAAAGCGCGCATGAAAGAACAGCGCAAAATGAAAAAAGCTAAGGCTGAAGGATAAAAAGCTTGCAAAGAAAATCTTTGCAAGCTTTTTTGTGAAAAATGCGGAAAACTCTTTTTATTTATGCTATAATATTATAATACGATAACTGTCGCTTTTTTCAAACCTTTTCTATAGTGGAGTTTTAAATGGAAAAATTTAAACTGGTATCCAAATATAAGCCAACAGGCGACCAGCCTGAGGCTATAGACAAGCTTTCTGCAGGAGTTGATGCAGGTATAAGCGAGCAGACATTGCTTGGTGTCACAGGCTCGGGCAAGACGTTTACTATGGCGAATATCATCGCCAACGTCAACCGACCAACGCTTGTGCTTGCACACAACAAAACTCTTGCGGCACAGCTTTGCTCTGAGTTCCGCGAGTTTTTTCCGAACAATGCGGTAGAATACTTTGTATCCTATTACGATTACTATCAGCCAGAGGCGTATATTCCCGGCAAGGATATATATATAGAAAAGGACGCGATGATAAACGACGAGATAGACAAGCTGCGCCACAGTGCAACCAGTGCACTGTTTGAACGCCGCGACGTTATCATCGTTGCCAGCGTTTCGTGCATTTATTCGCTCGGTGACCCGTCCGAGTATCAGGAGCTCCAGATAGTAATGCGTGAAGGCATGGAAATGGAGAGGGAAGAATTACTTCGCCGCCTTGTTATGATAGGCTATGAGCGTAATGACGTCGGATTTGTGCGCGGAAAGTTCCGTGTGCGCGGAGATACTGTTGAAATCTTTCCTGCGTCTGAAAATGAAAAGACTGTGCGCGTTGAGTTTTTCGGAGACGAAATAGATCGTATCAGTGAAATAAACGCGGTCACGGGTGAGCTTGTGCGCTCACTTAACACGTCGGTAATTTTCCCTGCAACGCATTATGCTGTAACTGATGACAAGAGAGAAGAAGCACTCAAAGAAATTGAAGAAGAACTTGATGAGCGCATTGAGTATTACAAGTCGCAGAACAAGCTTATTGAGGCACAGCGCATTGAACAGCGCACGCGGTATGACCTTGAGATGCTCCGCGAGGTAGGCTTTTGCTCGGGCGTTGAAAACTATTCGCGTGTCTTGGCACGCCGTCCTGCAGGCTCAACTCCTTATACGTTGCTTGACTATTTTCCTAAAGATTTTCTTATGTTCATTGACGAGTCGCACGTGACGTTGCCGCAGGTACGTGGCATGAGCGGAGGCGATAAAGCGAGAAAGACAAATCTTGTTGAATTTGGATTCCGTTTACCGAGTGCATACGACAACAGACCGCTGTTTTTTGATGAATTTGAGAGTAAGATAAATCAGGTTGTCTACGTCAGCGCAACTCCGGGTGAGTACGAAAAGAGCCGAAGCGGACAGATAGTTGAACAGATCATCCGACCGACAGGCCTGCTTGATCCTGTGGTTGAGGTTCGCCCTATTGAAGGTCAGGTTGATGACCTTATGGGTGAAATCCGCGCAAGAAGTAAACGCGGCGAAAGGGTGCTTGTCACCACGCTTACAAAGAAAATGGCGGAGGACTTAACAGGTTACCTTGACGAAAACGGAATTAAGGTAAAATACATTCACCACAGCGTTGAAACCATGGAGCGAATGGAGATAGTACGCGACCTGCGTCTTGGTGTGTTTGATGTGCTTGTGGGAATTAATCTGCTACGAGAAGGGCTTGACATTCCCGAGGTGTCGCTTGTGGCGATACTCGATGCAGATAAAGAGGGCTTCCTAAGAAGCGAGACTTCACTTGTGCAGACGGTTGGACGTGCCGCACGAAACGCAGGTGGCAAGGTAATAATGTATGCCGACACCGTCACACGTTCAATGAAAGGCGCAATTGACGAGACCGAGCGCCGCCGCTCTATTCAGGATGCTTATAACAAGGCTAACGGTATCGAGCCGAAGACAATTATCAAGGGCGTGCGCGATGTTATCAGTCTCGGCGGCAAGAGCAAGAAAGAAGTTGCAGAGGCAAAGAAGAAGCTTTCAAAGCCCGAGCGCGAAAAGCTTATCGAGCAGCTTAATACCGAGATGCGTCAGGCTGCTCAGAAGCTCGAATTTGAGAAAGCTGCGTTCTTAAGAGATAAGATAAAAGAGTTGAAAGGACTTTAATAACTTTTTCATAAATTGTTGGAAAGGGTGTTGGAAAACCTTTTTATAAAAAGGTTTTCTCCACGTTATTGCAATGGCAAAAGATATAATTATAAAAGGTGCAAGGGTCAACAACCTCAAAAACATTGACCTCACAATACCTAGAGACAAGCTGACCGTGCTGACAGGACTTTCTGGCAGCGGCAAGTCATCGCTCGCGTTTGACACACTCTATGCAGAGGGACATCGCCGCTTTGTAGAGTCGCTGTCTTCATATGCGCGAATGTTTTTAGGACAGGTGGACAAGCCCGACGTTGATAGCATCGAGGGACTTTCGCCGTCTATTTCGATAGACCAGAAAACCACGTCGAAAAATCCACGTTCTACAGTGGGTACTGTCACTGAGATTTACGACTATCTGCGTTTGCTTTATTCACGTTGCGGAGTACCGCATTGTCCTGTGTGCAATAAGGAAATAAAACAACAGACGGTTGACACTATTATCGACCATATACAGAGCTTTCCCGAGGGCGAGCGCATGATGATTCTTGCGCCTGTTGTCCGCAGTGCAAAAGGTATGCATGAAAAGGTGTTTACCGATGCTCGCCGCAGCGGATATTCGCGTGTGCGTGTTGACGGTAACCTCTATGACCTTACCGAGGATATAAAGCTTGACAAAAACATCAAGCATACCATTGATATTGTCGTAGACCGTATTGTCAACCGTCCTGATTCTCGCAGTCGTATCGGCGATTCTGTTGAAACTGCGGTAGGTCTTACCGACGGTGTTGTGCGTGTTGTTACAATGCCGCGTGAGGGTGACGAAAAAGAGTTCGACTATTCGCTCAAATATGCTTGCGAGGAGCACGGTATAAGCTTTGGCGAGCTTGAGCCGCGAATGTTCTCGTTCAATGCGCCGAACGGCGCATGTCCGCGTTGCTCGGGTCTCGGTGCGTTGACAAGAGTTTCCGAAAAGAAGCTCATGCCGGATAAAACTCTCTCGCTTCGCGATGGCGGTATCGCTTGCAACGGCTTTAAGACTATGGAAGAGGAAAGCTGGAACGGTCCGCTTATTGAAGCGGTCGGCAAAAAGTTCGGCTTTACACTTGATCAGCCCTTAAATACATTTACACGCACGGCGATGAACGCGCTCCTTTATGGAACAGGCAAGGAGCTTTACAAGGTAACGCGCTATTTCGGTGGAACTGCGCACCATCAGACGGTTGCTTTTGAGGGTATCATTCCGATGATAGACCGCCGTCGTGAAAGTTACGGACTTGAATATTATGAAACTCTGCTTGAAGAGCAGATATGCCCCGAATGCGGCGGCGGACGCCTTAATAAGATGATGCTGTCCGTAACTGTTGGTGACAAGAATATACACGAGATCTGTCTGCTTCCTATCGATCATATGCTTGAATACGTGGAAAACCTCAAGCTTGATGCAGAAAAAGAACAGATAGCAACAGATATTTTAAAGGAGATAAAGGCGCGCCTTTCATTCCTTTGCAGCGTAGGTCTTGAATATCTCAATCTTGCGCGCAAGGCAGGTACGCTTTCTGGCGGTGAGGCACAGAGAATACGCCTTGCAACACAGATAGGCTCCTCGCTTGTCGGGGTGCTGTATATCCTTGACGAGCCGAGCATCGGTCTTCATCAAAGAGACAACGACAAGCTTATTGCAACACTGAAAAAGCTCCGTGACCTCGGCAATACGGTTGTTGTGGTTGAGCATGATGAAGATACTATGCGTGCGGCAGACTACGTTGTGGATATTGGCCCCGGGGCAGGTATTCACGGCGGTAAGGTAATGGCGGCAGGTACTCCCGCAGAGGTTGCAAAGTGTAAGGAGTCTATCACGGGTGCATATCTTGCAGGACTTAAGACTATACCTGTGCCCGAAAAGCGTCGAGAGGGAAACGGAAGTTTCCTCACCGTAAAGGGAGCAAGAGAGCATAACCTGAAAAACATTGACGTTACATTCCCATTAGGTAAGTTTATCGCGGTGACAGGCGTTTCGGGCAGCGGTAAATCCTCGCTCGTAAACTCAATTTTGTATGAGAGCCTTGCGGCAACTCTCAACCGCGCAAATACTTTCCCCGGTGACCATGATTCTATCGAGGGTGTAAAGTCGCTTGACAAGGTCATCTGCATTGACCAGAGCCCAATCGGACGCACACCGCGCTCAAATCCCGCAACATACACAGGGGTGTTTTCTGACATCCGTGAGCTGTTTGCAAAAACACGCGAGGCAAAGGCGCGCGGCTACAAATCCGGACGTTTTTCGTTCAATATCAAGGGCGGTCGCTGTGAAGCCTGCGAGGGCGACGGCGTAAAGTGCATTGAAATGCACTTTCTCCCCGACGTGTACGTAAAGTGCGACGTTTGCGGCGGCAAGCGCTACAATCGCGAAACACTTGAAGTAAAGTATAAGGATAAGAGCATTTACGATGTGCTTGAAATGACGGTGGAAGAGGGACTTGAATTCTTCAGCGGTGTTCCCTCAATCCAACGTAAGATACAGACACTCTTTGACGTAGGTCTCGGATACGTTAAGATAGGTCAGTCATCGACCACGCTTTCCGGCGGTGAGGCACAGCGCGTTAAGCTTGCAACCGAGCTTGCAAAACGCTCTACGGGACGCACTATCTATATACTTGATGAGCCTACAACAGGACTTCACACCGATGACGTTGCAAAACTTATTGAGGTGCTCGGACGTCTTTGTGACGGCGGAAACACCATGGTTGTTATTGAGCATAATCTCGATATGATAAAGATAGCTGACCATATTATAGACCTCGGCCCCGAGGGCGGTGACGGCGGAGGCACAATAGTTGCAGAGGGTACACCCGAAGAGGTAGCAAAAGTCAAAGGCTCATACACGGGTATGTATCTTGCAGAAAAGTTGAAGTGAAGATAGATTAATGATTACGCGATTAACGCCGTGATGCGGCTACACCTCATCAGTCAGCTACGCTGACAGCTTCCCATCAAGAGGAAGCCTAAAAATCTGTAAAAAAGACGGGTTCCCCGGCTTTTTTACTCCTTAAAGGGGCGGTCGCGGTGAGCGACATGCGAATGTACGCCCCTCTACACTTTAAAATGCTTGCATTTTAAAGTGATTATATAAACATTAATTTACAGGATAAAAGCATGGAAAACATTTTAGTATTATCGGATATCCACGGTAGAGTGACACATGCGCGAGAGGTTGTGGAAAAACATCCCGAATGTAAAACAGTTATCTTTTTGGGTGACGGTGCTCGGCATATAGATTCACTTGAAAAATCGGCTCCGGGAAAGACATTTTTTGCCGTTATGGGCAATTGCGATACATTTCTCGATGGCATACCCGAAAAAGAAGCAGTACTCGATATAGAGGGACACCGAATCTTCATTTGCCATGGGCATACACGCATGGTGAAATACGGTCTTGGTGCGCTTTTGAATGTCGCAAAAGAGAAGAACTGTGATATTGCGCTTTACGGTCATACGCATATTGCGCGCGAGGAATACGATTCTGAAAGCGAGGTTTATATGTTCAATCCTGGCAGCATAGGCGAACCAAGGGATGGCAGATTCACATACGGCATCCTTTCACTTGATAAAAGCAATGTGCTGTTTTCTATCGGCGAAGTATAATAAAAGGGAAACGAAAGTTTCCCTTTTTTATTTTTCTATAGCAAAATGTGTCGTATTGTGTTATAATTATTCCACTAACTAAAAAGGAGACGGAACGTTGAAAGACACCATCCGAATCATACACTTTGGGGACCTGCATCTTGACTCCCCATTTTCCTCGCTTGGCGTGGATAAAAGCGAGATACGCCGCCGCGAATTGCGTGCGACGTTTACATCAATTATATATTATACCAAAGAGGTTGGCGCAGATATCGTTCTGATATCGGGCGATCTTTTTGATGATGGATATGCTACTGCTGAAACAGTGGAACTGCTTTGCTCGCAGTTTGCAAGTCTGCCGGATTGCCGATTTGTGATATCGCCAGGTAATCATGATCCGTACACTCGCGGCAGCCTTTATGCATCCAAAAAGCTTCCGAAAAATGTCTGCGTGTTTACCTCAGAGGGCTTGCAGAGATATGTCTTTGAGGATCTCAACACCGAGGTTTATGGATGGGCATTCTGCTCACCGTCACTCAAAGAAAGCCCAATAGCCGGTAGAAGTGCCGATGATAACGGCAGACTTCATCTCGTGTGCGGACATTGCGATATGTCAAGCGCAATTTCAACCTATTGCCCTGTGACAAAAGCTGATGTTTTGCATTTCGGCGCACATTATAATGCTTTTTCACACATTCATAAGGCCCCCGAACTCTGCACTGAAAACGGTGTTACTTGGTCGTATTCTGGCTTTGTTGAGGGACGCAGTTTTGATGAGTGCGGCAAGGGCGGCATTTACTTTATCGAGGCAAAGACATCGGGCGATTTCGCGCTTAACATCAAGCGTAAGAATATCGCACGCCGCCACTATGAGTGGGACAAGATCGATGTCAGCGGTGCCAATACTATAAATGATATTGCCGAAAAGATAGACGCGCTTATCAAAGAGAAAAAGTATGATGAAGAAACCATGCTTCGCGTTACGCTGTTTGGCTCAGTTGCGCCGGGGATTGAGAATATTGCACGTCTTGAAAGTGCGGTGCGTGGCATATTTATGCTTGATATTGAAGACCGCACAAGCCCCACATTCGATGGTGGCGTGCTTGAAAAGGACATGACCATGCGCGGAGAGCTTTATCGCGAGTTGCTTCCGTTGCTTACAGACGGTACGCCCGAGGAGCGCGCTACGGCTTCGGCTGCACTGAAAATGGGACTTGCCGCGCTTGAAGGCAGAAATATAACAGACTAAAGGAGTTTGACATGAGAATAGAAAAAATACATATTGACTCCTTTATGGGTAGCTATGAGTGCGATATAGAGCTGTCGCGCGGCGTGAATATTCTGCGCGGCGACAATGAAAGCGGCAAGAGCACAGTTGCCGAGTTTATCAAGTTTATGTTATACGGTGCATCTGCGCGCGGCCTTGATGGGGCGATTCCGGAGAGACAAAAGTATCTTTCGTTTGGCGAGGGTTCGTTTGGCGGATATATGGAGCTTGCCGTAAATAGCGGACGTTTTCGTATTGACCGTACCGTAACGCAGACGCAAAGCGGATTCCGTGAAAGCCTTGCTATAACGGACCTTGACAAAAAGGTGCAGGTTTACAAGGGCGAAAATCCCGGTGACGTACTTTGCGGTGTACCCGAAAATGTGTTTAAAAAGATTGCGTATATTTCGCAGGACGGCGAAGCTTATACAGGCGGTGCCGAGCTTGGCAGTGCGATTGAAAATCTGCTATTCTCAGCGGATGAAACTGTCAGCACCGATAAGGCACTTAAAAAGCTTGATGCATTGCGCGTAAGCCTTTTGCATAAAAACGGCAAGGGGGGACAGCTTTTCGAGCTTGCTAAGGATCGCGAAGAACTTTCGGTGCGACTTGAAAAGGCGCTTTCAGACAACAGCGATATAATTGCTAAAGAGGGCAGCCTTATTGAAACCGAGCGCCGCATAGAGGAGAACAAGACCGAATATCAGCGCGCGAAAAAGCTGTGCGAGCTTTACGACAACTATGTAGCGCATACGCGCTTTAAAAAACTTGATGAAACCAAAGCGGATGTTGAGCAGACTGCTGCCGCTATCACAGCTGTTGAAGAAGCTTTTGACGGCTTTATCCCGGACGGCGAGTATCTTGGCAGACTACGTCAGACAGCAGAGCAGGTTCAGACTCTTTCTATAAGTACCCAGACCGCGCGCAAGAAGTATGAAAATGCGATTGTCGCGCGCAAGTCAGCCGAAGAAGCTGTAATAGTGGATAACGAGAGTGCATCTCTCAAAGCGGCTGCCGAAAGAATGTCAAAAGACAGAGGGGTATCAAAACTGTTTTCCTCGGTTGGAATAGGGCTTTTGATATTGGCTGTTGCGTTTGTCGGGATTACTTTTCTGATGAAGCTTGGCAGTGCATTGTATATAGCGGCGGCAGTAGTTGCTGTTATAGGTATAGCGATGTTTGCACTTGGAACCCTTAAAAAGAATGCCCTTGGTGCCATGCTTGCAAAATATGATGCCGCAGGCGAATATGAGCTTGTTGAAAAGGCAAAAGAGCTTGAAGAAACTGCGGCGCATTCTCGCGAGATACTTACAAATGCACGCGAGAAAGAGAGCGCGGCAAAGGCGCTGCTCGATAATGAAGAAAAAAGACTTGCGGATATGCGTAATGCGCTTTCGCTTGAGGCAAAACGAGTCGGCAGAGACGGCGATGACAAGGCACTGTTTGATGCTATTGAGGATTATATTGCAACTCGCAGTGAACTCGCTACAAAGGCAAAATTGCTTGGCGGCAGAGCCGCTCAGCTTGAGCGTGAAACTGCTGCATATGACCGTGCAGAGGTTGAAAAGCTTCTGTCGGCTATCGGTGATCTTTCTGTATTTGAAAAGCTTGATATCACCGAATATAGCCGCAAGCGCGATTTCTGCGAGAATGCGATAGCCGCACTTGAGGTTAAAAAAGGCGACCTTGAAAAGTCGCTTGCCGCGCTTCGTGCAACTGTCGAGAATCCCGCGCTTATCAAGGCGACTCTTGATGAGCTTTGCAAAAAAGAAAACGCGGCAAAGGAAAAATATGCTGCGGCTGAGCTTGCAATGCGCTCAATCGAGAATGCATCAGCAGGGCTTCGCACACGCATTTCACCGCATCTTGCCGAGTATGCAGGAAAACTGATGAGCGTTATGACAGACGGCAAGTATAATGAATTTGGCGTTGACGGCACGATATCACTGACCTACCTTGCTAAGGGCGGTGCACATGATGCGGCGTATCTTTCAAAGGGCACGCGCGAGAGTGCATATTTTGCGCTACGCCTTGCACTTGCAGATTTGCTTTGTAAAGAAGAAAAGCTTCCGCTTATTCTTGACGAGTGCTTTGCTCATGTGGATGATGTGCGCACCAAGCAGATGTTGCGTATACTCATGGCGCTTGCCGCAGAGGGTACGCAGTCACTTGTTATGACATGTCATACACGCGATGAGAAAATTGCCGATACCGTCGGTGTTTACAACCTGATAGAAATGTAAAAAAGGAGGCTTAAAGCCTCCTTTTTGAATTAAAGCACGTTTCCTTCGGCATCGAAAAGCGGGAGCTTTTCAAGGAAAATTATATCATCGCGGTCTGCAGCTTCGCCTTCTGCTAAAACTGCCATTTTGCCGACGATGTTGCCGCCTGCCTGCTCGACAAGCTTGACAAGCGCGTTGAGGGATTCGCCTGTGCTGATAACATCGTCTACGATAAGCACGCGCTTGCCCTTCATATATTCTGCATCGTATCCGTCGAGGAAAAGAACCTGCTTTGCCGCGGTGGTGATGGACTGAACCTCACATTTTATAATGTCGCGCATATAGAGTTTGGGGCTTTTTCTTGCAAGCAGATATCTTTCGCCACCGCGCTGTCTTGCCATTTCGTATGCAAGCGGAATACCCTTGGATTCGGCTGTGATAAGCACATCGTATTCCGGAGCTTTTTTAAGCAGAGCCTCGGCGCATGCAACAGTGAGCTCAACATCGCCGAACATAACAAATGCGCCAATCTGAAGTTTGTCGTTAAGGGGGCAGAGGGGCAACGCACGCTCCACACCCGCAATAGTCATCTTGTAATCCATCAAAATGTCCTCTTTTCTATTTTTTCTTTTTTTCTTTTTTAGGTTTGGCAGGCAGTTCTTCTTTGCAAAGCGTTTCGATTATCGCTTCAGCAATGAATCGCTCTGCAGTGCTTCTCAGCACAAGTTCAAGTGCTTTTTCCCGCAAGGATATTTCGTCCTGCCCGGTTTTTGAAAGCTCGGCAGCACAGCTTTTTACAATTTGCTCTTGCTGTGTTCTGAAGCTTTCGTACAGGTGCTCTGTTCCGTCTTCTCCAAGCATTGCAAGCAATGATGATGCCTCAGGCAACTGCAGATTTTGCTTTGTGCAGCAAAGCATGTAAAGCATGGCTATCTGGTCGCGCCCGTATTTCTTTTGAACCGGACGTGCAATGCGCCCATCTTTTACATAATTGTTGATTCGGTTCTGCGTCAGCGGTGTGCCGTCTTCACTGCGGCAAATTCGGCATAGCAGTTTGTTGAGGTAGCCCGTGAGCTGATCCATATACAGATCAATTTCGGGCAGAGAGTCGTATGTCGGCAGAGAAAAGTCAGACAGCTCTGCCGCCGTTTTATACAGTTTTTCAAGGTCAGCCATTGTCCTGTCGCTTCCTTCCGTACTTTTTGTTCAGCTCTTTCGAGCGCCAGTAACCCTCGGTGAGGGCTTCAATTACATATTTTTTATCCTCGTCGCTCACTCTGCCGCCCATGAAGAGCGCTTGCATTTCTTCAAGCAGTGCAGAAAGCTCTCTGTTTTCTGCTCCCGATACTGTTTTCTCAGTATTGTTGCCGAGCATATCCATGCTTACACCAAACAGTGAGGCAAGCTTCGATAGCGTGATTCCCGACGGCACTGACACGCCTGCCTCATAGTTCTGATATGTGCGGTATGTCACGCCTATTCTTTCGGCGGTATCACGCTGAGTCAGTCCTGCTTCGCGTCGGAGAACCCGTATTCTTTCTTTAAATTCCATATACACCTCAAAAGCGAAATTTTTTTCGCTTTTTATATTGACATCGCCAAGCTTTCGTTATATAATAATACACGAAAATACTTTCGTGTTTCATTATATCGGAATTTCGCGCATTTGTCAAGTAACATCTGCTCCCCGTTTTGTGGATGTGATCTTGAACACGGTAAAAAGGAAACGGGAAGATGAAAGAGAATATAACTGATTACGGGGCAACTGCGCTTGCTTCGGCAAAAGAATTGCTTTTGCATATCCTTGCGGACAAAAGCAAAGAAGAAAAGAACAGTATTTTAAGATTTTTACTTGCACTCACAGCATAAAAACCCGGCTCATTTGAGCCGGGTTTTTATATAGGTTTAAATTCATATAATCATTGAAAAAAATAATGCGAATTTTTGGTTGACCTTGCACAATTGATATGATAAAATTATTTCGTAAAATAGCAAAAATGTATATTTGCGGAGGACAAATCTATGAGAAAATTATTATGTTTTGCTTTGTCAGCACTTCTGTTGCTTGGCGTATTGTGTGTTACTGCTTTTGCAGATGACATCGTTGCATACGTTGACTATGTTAACGGTTTAGATTCAAATGACGGTCTCACTGCAGCTACCGCAAAGAAATCTATTGACAATAAGAACACCGGTGCTATGCAGCACACTAAGGAAACCGGCGGTATCATCGTTGCTTCCGGCAAGCTTTATTTCGGCGGCGACTACACACTCAAGACAAGACGTGGCGGCTCCATCACCATTACCGGTGTGTATGACGGCTTTGATTATCAGAATCCTATACCTGCGACTAATCCCACTGCAGGCGTAATGAAAATGTCAAAGGGCGCTGTTCTCACTATTGCAAGCGATGTTACCATTGATAACATCATTCTCTTCCATGAGTATGATTCTGCTCCCAACACCATCGTTGTAAAAGATGGCGCAATTCTCACCATTACCGATACTGTTAATTGTATGTCCAAGGGTTCTCAGTATTACAACATCGTTGTAGAGAAGGACGCTACAGCAATCATCAATGGCGGTACATTCTCCAGCATCACCGGTGAGGGAACTATTCAGAAGTCCGATGACGTTGTTATCAGCGCAGGATATGTTGATCCCGATGAGGGCAAGCCCGGCGTAGTATATCTCAACTATACACAGGGCTTGGATGCAAATGACGGTAAGACTCCCGGAACTGCTAAGAAGCTTTTCGGTACTGTAAACGGCGCAGGCTGTATCTCCGAGGTTAAGTACGGCGGTACTATCGTTGTTAGCGGCAAGGCTTACATGGGCGGCGACTATACTCTTAAAGATCATGAAGGCCCTGTAACCATTACTTCTGTATATGACGGTGTTGATTACAAGAATCCTTCTCCTGCAACCAACCCTGCATGTGCATTCAAGATGGCAAACAACAAGACCTTTACCGTTACAAATGACCTTACATTTGATAACGTTATCATTTTCAGTGAGTACGGCACCGAAACAATTAAGGTTACCTCCGGTGCAACTCTTACAATAACCGATACTGTTGAGTTTATGAAGAAGACCGGTAGCGGTTATACCCTTATTGTTGATTCCGGCGCAACCGCAGTTCTTTCTGCAAAGGCTCAGGAGGAGATCACCGTTCAGAATAATGGCGGTACGGTTAAAGCATATGAGAGCTCTGCTCCTGTAGAGCCCCCTGTTGTTGCTCAGAAGACCGAGGTTAAGCTCACCGTTGGTTCTAACACAGCTTATATCAATGGTGAAGCAGTTGCTATTGATGTTGCTCCCATCAACCGCAACAACCGCGTAATGCTTCCTGTTCGTTTCCTTGCTGATACCTTTGGCGCAGAGGTTGCATGGGACGGTGAAACTTCTACAGCAACGCTTAAGAATTCTGAAGTTACCATCGTTATCGTTATCGGTGCGCCTTCTATGACTGTAAACAATGAGGAAATCGCACTTGATTCTCCCGCAATCATTGAAAGCAGTCGCACATACCTCCCGCTTCGTGCTATTGCCAACGCTCTTGGCGTTGCCAATTCGAACATCGCGTGGGATGGTGAAACTTCCACAGCAACACTTACAAAGTAAAATAACAAAAAAGCTTGCTTCGGCAAGCTTTTTTGTTAAAAACTTTAAATTCCGATGTTCCCGCTTACAGGTTATTTTGGGGTTGACCTTGTGGTAAAACGGTGCTACACTTTTATTGAAAACTTATCCGTTCGGAGGTGTTGAAAATGATAAGTACAAGAAAACTCGACTTTGATTTTAAAGGCAAGACCGCGATAGTAACGGGTGCCGCAAGCGGCATGGGCAAGCTAACAAGTGAGCGTTTTGCAGAGTGTGGAGCAAATGTTGTACTCACTGATGTAAATCCCGAGGCAGTAGAAGCAGCAGCGGCAGAGATACGTGCAAACGGCGGCAATGCGATAGGTTTGGTTGTGGATGTTCGCGACTTTGAGCAGATTGAAGCAGCAAAAAACAAGACAATTGAAACCTATGGCAGTATAGATATCCTTGTAAACTGTGCAGGTGGAGCATCGGTTCGCGTAAATAAGATTAAAGAGCCATTTAAGGATTTCCCGCTGTGGGCTCTTGATTGGGGACTTGATGTAAACCTTAAAGGCCCGATATACTTTACAAGAAGTGTAATCGGTCAGATGATAGAGCAGAAGAGCGGCGTTATTATTTATCTTGGTTCTATTGCAGGCGCTGAAGGCGGAAGTGGCGCGTCGTGCGATTATTCAACAGCAAAAGCAGGACTTATGTATGGAGCAACCAAGTCGATAGCGCAGTATGGTGCGCCCTATGGAATACGTTGCAACTGTGTATCCCCCGGACCGGTACTGACCCGTGAGGCAATGGGCAAGATGAGCACACTTTTAAACCGTGCAGCTGAGCCGATTGAAATCGTAAATCTTATTACATATCTTTGCAGTGACGAGGCATCGTTCATCACAGGTTCGAACTATATGATCGACGGTGGACGTGTTTGCATGCCCAAACGTTCTTATGCTGATATGCAAAAGTAATATTTTCAGACTTCAAAAGACCTCCGTTCACGGAGGCCTTTTGTGTAATATAAAGTTTGAAGTATAAATTTCACTGCATATTTTTTCACCAATTATGTGTTGAATACTAAACTAAAATTGTGTATAATACTCAATAGAACACTTGTTTTAATTATACGAAAGGATGTTTTGTATGAAAAAGTTACTTGCATTTCTTCTTGCTGCAGTGATGCTTTGTTCCATGCTTGCGGCATGTAACGGCGATCCTGCAACCACAGACGGTCCAGTCGACACAAATGTTGCTGATGTTACAACTTCTGTAGGCGAGGATACTCCTGACATTCCTGCTCCCGGTACTGTAGATATCGCGGGCGATTTCAACTTCCTCGTTGCGGGCAACTATTCGCGTAACAACTATACCGGTAACGACTTTGATTATGACGGTGACCTCAACGAAGCTAACTCTGTAGACCTTGCTGTTTACAAGCGTTACGAAAAGCTTAAGGAAGACTACGGCGTAGATACCGTTGTTGACTTCCAGGTTAAGTTCGGTTCTTCCAACGGCGGCGGTACCGGATTCTCCAAGATTTATACAGATTACATGTCCGGTCAGAGCACCTATGACGCTGCAATGGTTGGTACATATGACGTTGCAACTCTTGCATACAGTGGCTATATCCATGACCTCAATGACATGCCGAACATGGATCTCACAAAGAGCTACTGGGACCAGAGAGCAAACGAGGACCTTACCATCCTTGGAAAGATGTTCTACACCTCCGGTGACATCACCGTTACAAACCACATGGTTACTCACGGTATCCTTTTCAACAAGGGTATGATCGAGGAGTATAACCTTGAGGATCCTTATGAACTTGTAAGAAACAACGAATGGACACTTGAGAGTTTTGGTAATATCGTTAAGCAGGTTGGCGAGGACGTTAACCAGGACGGTATGTATACCGAAAGCGACCGTTACGGTCTTCTCACATGGAACGACCCCATGGTTGCAATTCTCTCCAGCTCCGGCGAGAAGATTGCAGGTGTTAACGAAGACGGTCTGATGGAGCTCACATTCTACAATGAGCGAGTCATTTCCCTTTATGACCAGTTTGAGGCTATCGTGTTCGATCAGCAGCACGCTTACAACTATCAGTATGACCATTACACCGGCGCGGCTACTCCTACTTCTGTATGGAATGTGAACCGCGATGCCATCTTCACCGAAAACCGCGCTGTATTCTACCTTAACACTCTTGCAACTGTTGAGCGTCACCGTGACAGCGATGTTGACTTCGGCGTTCTTCCTTATCCCAAGCTTGATGCTGCACAGGAGAACTACGGACATCAGGTAAGTGCTTACCATGCTCACTTCCTCTGCGTGCCTGAACTTGCACCTGATTTTGAACGCACAGGTCTTGTTCTTGAGTATCTTGCATATCAGGGCAAGCAGATCCTCACTCCCGCTTACTATGAGCAGACTCTCGTTGGTAAGTCGGTTCGTGACGAGGATAGCGTAGAGATGCTCGACATCATTCTTGCATCCCGTGTATATGACCTCGGTGCATACTACGATATCGGTACATACAAGACACAGCTCGGCAGACTCTTTGTCAGCCGTCAGGCACTCTCTTCTCTCTACGAGACCTACAGACCCACCGCAGAGCAGAAGATTGCTGCAATCAACAACGCATTCAGCTCCATGGAGTAAAAACTTAAAAGGTTGCCTTCGGGCAACCTTTTTTGCTTTATACACCAAACATTCACAGGGTAATTGTTGATTTTATTTAATAAATATGATAAAATATTTAAGTTAAATACCAAACAAAGGAGTTTTACGATGCTTAAGGTCGAAAACTTAGTGAAAAAATACGGAAATGCCACGGCAGTTGCCGGTATCAGCTTTTCCATTGAGAAAGGTGAGATAGTCGGCTTTCTCGGTCCTAACGGAGCCGGCAAATCCACAACCATGAATATTATCACGGGCTATCTTTCGTCAAATGTCGGCAATGTTTACATCGACGGCGACGAGATACTTGAAAAGCCTGAGTCGGCAAAGAAGAAGATTGGCTATCTTCCCGAGCAGCCCCCGCTTTATATGGAGATGACTGTCGGTGAATATCTCAATTTTGTGTATGAGCTTCGCGGATGCAATCTCCCACGCAAGGAGCATCTTGACGAGGTTTGCTCTGTAGTAAAAATTAAGGATGTGCAGAACCGCGTTATCCGCAATCTTTCTAAGGGCTACAAGCAGCGTGTCGGCATTGCATCGGCACTTATCGGCAATCCTCCGCTTATCATTCTTGACGAGCCCACTATCGGACTTGACCCTAAGCAGATTATCGAGGTGCGCAACCTTATCCGCGCACTTGGAAAGAATCATACCGTCATCCTCAGCACGCATATCCTATCTGAGGCTCAGGCCGTATGCGACCGTATGATAATCATTGATCACGGACGTATTATTGCCGACGGCAAAACTGAGGAGATAAACAAGTTTATTGTTGACAACCGCCGCTACAAGGTAACTGTCAGCGGTCCTCAGAATGAGGTGCTTTCAATTCTCAAAAAGCTGCCCGGTGTACTCCACTGTGAGCCGCTTGCAGAGCGTGACGGAGATGCGGCATCCTTTGCGATAGAGTCGCAGAGCGGTGTGGATATCCGCAAGGCGATGTTCTATGCGCTTGCGGAGAGAAACTATCCTATCTTGGGGCTTGAGGCAATTGGTGCAAGCCTTGAGGATGTATTTATCAGCCTTATAGATAAGGAGGGCGTATAATGTTTGCAATTTATAAAAGAGAACTGCGCTCTTACTTTTCAAGCGCAATAGGATATGCTTTTGTAGCGATACTCATTGCGATGAGCGCGGCGGTATTCTCTGTCACAACCCTGCTTTCGTATACAAACGACATTTCTACATATTTTACAGTTATGCTGTTTATCCTCATGGTTACGCTTCCTATGCTGACAATGAAGCTTTTTGCAGAGGAGCGCAAACTTAAGACCGAACAGCTTTTGCTGACATCGCCTGTATCTATTGGCGGCATGGTGTTTGCAAAGTTTCTTGCGGCGTTTACCGTATTCTTTGTGACAAATCTTCTTTGTTCCGTTTCATATCTTTCACTGTTTGCATACAGTGAGCCCGAGGGCGGAATAATTCTTGGCAATATTATTGCAATCACGCTTGTGGGCGCTGCGTTTATCGCTATAGGAATGTTTGTTTCATCCCTCACCGAAAACCAGCTTGCAGCAGCTATTGGCACATTTTTCTTCCTGCTTGTTATGCTTGCAATTGGTATGCTTAACAGCTTTATCCCTTGGTATCCAGTGCGCTTTGTACTTGACTGGTTCTCGTTGCTCAGCCGCTATACCAATTTTACCAACGGATTTTTTGATTTTTCCGCGCTTTTCTATTACATTTCGGTTTGCTTTGTATTTCTGTTTGTTACCTGCCGCGTTTACGAGCGCCGCAGATACGGCGCGTAAAGGAGGGGTAGCAGAATGAATATTCTTAAGAGAAGAAATTTTAAATATTCCTCCGCTTCAGCCGCATTTACTGCGGTGGTTATAGTGCTTGTTATGCTGCTTAATGCCGCATTCACCGCACTGGCGGCGCGTTTTTCGCTCTATGCCGACCTTACCAGCAATGAGCTGTGGACACTCTCGGATACAGCCAAGGATATTATTGCCGGCGCTGACGGTGAAATTACTATCACATTCTGTCACGAGCCTGACTATATTGAGTCCAACTCATTTATGAAGTATATCTCCAATACTGCAAAGGAAATGGAGAAGGAGTTTAACGGCAAGATACATCTTCGCTATGTAAATTCCAAACTCGACCCCAACGTGCTTAAGCCGTATAAGTATACGACAGAAACTCTTATCCGCGAGACTGATATCATCGTGGAAAAGGGAAATGCATTGACACGCGCAGAGGGTGAGTCGCCATCTGAGTTCCGCAAGCTTTCGTATGAGGCATTCTTTGTAACCGATACAAATTCTGGCGAAGTGTGGGCATACAACGGCGAGGAAATCTTTGCGGCAGCATGTCTTGCTGTCACTGCCGATGAGACTCCCTCGGCATATTTTACCACCGGACACGGCGAGAGCATCGACAATGCTTCGATCGCATCTTTCTACAATACAATTACACTTGCAGGCTTCAATGTAGGCTTTATCGATCTTGTTAAAGACGAAATCCCCGAGGATTGCCGCTTGCTTATTATCAACGATCCCAAGCGTGACTTTGCCGGCTACAGCATCTATGATCCCGATGCGGTATCCGAGATTGCAAAGATTGACGAGTTCCTCGACGGCGACCATACTCTCATGGTGTTCAAGGATCCCGAAACCGAGTATCTCCAGAATCTCGAAGAGTTCCTCTATGAGTGGGGCGTTGTATTCGGTGACGGCGTTGTAACCGACACGGCAAACTCTATCACCATGGATGGCAAGGCGCTTGTGGCTACTTATCCTTCCGAAACTCTTGGCTCCAGCCTTCAGAAAGAGATCAGCGGACAGGCTGCACCCCCAAAGACTATAGTTAAGTCGGTAAGCCCGATATATGTGCCCGACACTTATATGGGCGGTCTTGACGAAAACGGAAACTCTACAAACACCTACGAGTATTACGGCAACAATGCATACCGTGAACTTTCCGCAGTGCTCACTGCTTCGCCCGACGCAGTTGTCGTGGCAGATGACGGTACAACCGAGGCAGGGGGCAACTATAATCTCATGACCATAACCCGTGAGATGAATACACGTGACAACGACCAGTATTATTCATATGTAATGGCGGCATGTACAAAGTATTTCACCACTGCAGATTATCTTGAATCCAATACTTACGGCAACGAGGATATTCTCTATTATGCATTCCGAGTTATGGGACGCGAAAAGGTACCTGCAAACATCGACTTCAAGGAGTTTGCAACCACCAAGATTGAGAATATGACCTCTGCTGAGGCGATTCGCACAACCGTATTGCTTATTGCGGTTCTTCCTGTTGCTTTTGCTATATGCGGTATTATTATCACTACAAGGAGAAAATACAGATGAACAAGCGTATAGTTACAACAATAGTATGTCTCGTTCTCTGTGTAGCTCTTGCAATTGTGTTTGGATTTGTGTTGTGGCCGATGCTTAATGAGCCTGCAGACGAGCAGCCAAAAGAAACCGTCAGCCTTGTAAATGGCGAGGTTGAGGGCTCAAACGGACGTGTGCAGATGTTCCCGAAAGTAAGCTCTGAAAATGTTCGTTCACTGCTTGTCAGCAACGAAAACGGTGAGTATAAGATAATCCGCCGCAATAACGCTCTTGTTATCGAGGGACACGAGGGACTTGTCCTTGACCAGGAAAAGCTCATTCAGATGATTGTCAACGCAGGCTATACACTTTCGACATTCCGTTCTGAGGTGACCGAAGCCGATTTTGAAAAATACGGTCTCGGAGAGGGACAGCACATTGCATATTTTGAGCTGACTACAAGAGCGGATGAGGTGTATACCGTTTACATCGGTGACCGCACTCTTGCAGGCGACGGATACTATGTACGTTATCCCGGCAGAAATGCAATATATGTGCTTGACAACACTATTGAGAAGGACCTTCTCGGCACAGTGGAGTATCTTGTCAACACCATGATAGTTTACCCGGCGGATATCAATGCGTATATTCTTGTGCCGGAGTTTCTCATCATGCGTGACGGCGTACCGTATTGCGCTATTGAGTATCTTAATCCCGATAAGAGAAGTGAGCTTGCCGCGGCAAGCGTTCACCGTTTCTCATATCCCGAGAATTACAATGAGTATTTCGCGGGAGATGCGTATACAAGTGTGTTAAAGCTTTTTGCAAACTTTGTTTGCGACGAGGTAGTTTCTATCGAACTTGGCGACGACACGCTCAAGTCTTTCGGCATTGATCCCGAAAAGCCGAAGTATGCAGTGACCTATCAGACGGTCTTGCTTGATGACAACGGAACTCCAAGCGATGTGTTCCCCAATGCGCTTTTCTTCAGTGAAAAGCAGAAGGATGACGCTGGTGAGTTTTACTATGTGGCGGCTCCTGCATTTGGTATTATAGGTCGCGTTGATAGCGCGCGCCTTGCATTTCTCGAGTATGAGCTTGACAAGTTCGTAAGCAATTATATTTTTTCTGTCAATATCAATAATGTAAAGACGCTTTCTTTTAAAAACAAGGATCTTGATGTTTCGTTTGAACTCAGTGGAGATACTAACGAAACATTGTCTGTGGTTGAAAAGAACAGCGGCTTTGCTCCTGAAACAATGGATAGTTTCCGTGACTTGTGGCAGGTGCTGCTCATGATAATGCATGACGGCGTCAGTGACATTTCCGATGATGACAAGGCGGTGCTTCTTGCCGATGATAAAAACGTAATGCTTGAGATGACTGTTATTACCAAAGCAGGAAACGAGCGTGTATTCAAGTTTTATCAGTATACCGACCGCCGCGTGTTCTACACGGTCAACGGTGACGGCGAGTTCTACGTAACACGTACGATGATAGATAAGACGATAGCTGATATATCTCGCCTCCTTAACGGTGAGCCTATCGACAAAGACGCAAGATTTTAACAATGATAAAACAGCCGAGCTACAGCTCGGCTGTTTTATTTTTGCGGATAGTTTGGCGAAAAAAGTTTGTTTTTTGCACATTGCTAAAAAAATAACGATAAATTTATAACAAACTGTGGAAAATATACAAAAAATGTGCATAAAGTTATTGAAAAGCGTTGCCTTTTCTGTTATACTTTATGCGTAAAGTAAATTACCTAAGGAGGTGCTTATTTTGAATATTCTCGTTTGTATCAAACAGGTACCCGGCTCAAGCAATGTTGAAGTTGATCCGGTAACGGGTGTTCTTAAGCGCGATGGCGTTGCCAGCAAGATGAATCCATATGACCTTTACGGTCTTGAACTTGCAATGGCTTTGACAGAAAAATACGGCGGCGAGGTTGAGACCATTACTATGGGACCGCCTCAGGCTAAAGCTATTATAACAGAATCTATTTGCATGGGTGCAAAGCGCGGCACTGTGCTTTCCGACCGCAAGTTTGCAGGTGCAGACGTGCTTGCAACTGCATATACCCTTTCGCAGGGCATTAAGAAGAGCGGAGAATTTGACCTTATCATCTGCGGCAAGCAGACTACCGACGGCGATACCGCGCAGGTCGGCGCCGAGGTTTCAGAGTATCTGGGAATACCTTGTGTATCCAATGTTCTTTCTGTTGATGATGTTAAAGACGGTAAAGTTTATGTGACTGTTTCGCTTGATAACATCGTTGTCAAGGAGAGCATTGCGCTTCCTTGTCTGCTTTCTGTAGACAGTGATATCAATTCACCGCGCCTGCCTTCGTATAAGGTACAGAAAACAGTTACCGATGATATGGTAAAGTTTATTTCGTTTGCGGATTTTGAAGACCAGGATGCAAATCACTACGGTCTCAATGGCTCGGCTACACAGGTTGAGCGCATCTTCCCGCCCGAAAAGAATACCGAGAAGCATTCTATAGTCGGTGATGCAAAGGCTCAGGCAAGCGGCATTTTTGACGTGCTCAAGAGTCGTAAAATAATATAATTTGGAGGGATTGACATGGGACAGCTTAAAATAAATCAGGGACTTGTCAATGCCGACAACGCAAAGGAGCTTATCAAGCTTTGTCCCTTTGCGGCAATTTCGTATGACGGTTCCAAACTTGATATTTCTTCTGCCTGCAAGATGTGCAAAATGTGCATCCGCAAAGGTCCTGCAGGGGTTATTGAATACGTAGAGGAAGAAGAAAAGAAAGAAACTGTTGATAAGTCACTTTGGAAAGGCATCTGCGTTTATGTTGACCACGAGGGTGAGAATATTCACCGCGTTACATATGAGCTTATTGGCAAGGCAAAAGAACTTGCCGCAGTTATAAAGCATCCTGTATACGCGCTCATCATTGGCAAGGATGCAGAAAAGAGCGCCAAAAAGCTTCTTCGCTATGGCGTTGACAAGGTGTTTGTATATGAGGATGAGGCGCTTGAGGATTTCCGTATCGAGCCTTATACTGCCGCATTCTATGATTTTATCGACAAGATAAAACCATCCAGCATTATGGTTGGTGCAACCAACCTTGGCAGACAGCTTGCGCCACGTGTTGCGGCGCGTTGCCGTGCAGGTCTTACTGCTGACTGTACAGTGCTTGAGATGAAGGAAAACACCGACCTTGTGCAGATTCGTCCTGCATTCGGCGGAAATATCATGGCGCAGATTATTTCTCCTTCAAACCGTCCGCAGTTCTGCACTGTAAGATATAAGGTGTTCTCCGAGCCTAAGCCATCCGATACAGAGAGCGGCGAAATTGTGCTTATGAATATCGCCAAGGATGCGCTTAAGAGCAGTATCGAGATTATTTCAAAGACCGAAAAGCCTAAGGATGTTGATATTTCTGAGGCCGATGTTATCGTTGCTGTAGGACGCGGAGCTAAGGGTGAGGCGCAGAGAGCTATGGCACAGGAGCTGTGTGATGCACTTGGCGGCATCATGGCATGTACAAGACCTCTTGCAGAAGAAAACATCTTTGATGCAAAGCATCAGATTGGTCTTTCCGGCAGAACCGTTAAGCCAAAGCTTATCATCTGCCTTGGAATTTCGGGTGCGGTTCAGTTTGCCGCCGGTATGAAGTCATCAGATTGCATCATTGCGATAAACTCTGATAAAAATGCACCTATTTTCGATGTTGCACACTACGGCATCGTTGGTGATATCAATGAGATTGTGCCTGTACTTTTGGAAAAGATAAAGGAGGATGCGGCAAATGTATAATCAGATAAATGAAAGCGATCTTGCCGTTCTCCGTTCGATAGTCGGTGATGCAAGAGTGCTGTACGGTGAGGAGATTTCTCCCGACTACAGCCATGACGAGCTTGGTGGCATTTCGCGTATGCCCGATGTGCTTGTACGTGTACTTACCACCGAGGAGGTTTCGGCGATAATGAAGCATGCATATGAGCGTGCTATTCCCGTTACCGTCCGCGGAAGCGGTACAGGTCTTGTCGGCAGTGCAGTGCCTGTTGAGGGCGGCATTCTGCTTGAAACCACACAGATGAACAAGATACTCGAACTTGATGAGGATAATCTCACCGTTACGGTTCAGCCGGGTGTGCTTCTTATGGAGCTTTCGGCATTTGCTGAGGATCACGATTTTCTTTATCCTCCGGACCCGGGTGAAAAATCTGCTACCATCGGCGGCAATATATCCACCAACGCAGGCGGTATGCGCGCTGTTAAGTATGGTGTAACACGCGATTATGTTCGCGCACTCACTGTTGTAATGCCAAACGGTGAGATAATGCAGCTTGGTTCCAAGGTAGTTAAAAACAGCTCCGGCTATAGTTTGAAAGACCTTATCATCGGCTCTGAGGGTACTCTTGCTATAATCACCGAGGCTGTACTCAAGCTTATGCCGTTGCCAAAGCATTCGGTAAGCCTGCTTGTGCCTTTTCCGGATATGAAGACAGCTATAGAGTCTGTGCCGAAAATTATTCGTTCAAAGGTCATTCCTACAGCTATTGAATATATGTCGCGTGACACCATTCTCTTCTCGGAGAGCTATCTTGGAAAGAAATTCCCCGATAAAAAGAATGACGCATATATCCTCCTCACCTTCGACGGAAATACCGAGCACCAGGTTCAGACAGATATGCAGACAGTTGCAGACCTCTGTCTTGAGATAGGCGCACTTGATGCATATATCGTTGATACAGAGGAGAGAAAGAAGTCTGTATGGTCAGCAAGAAGTGCTTTCCTTGAAGCTATCAAGGCTTCAACCACAGAGATGGATGAGTGCGATGTTGTTGTTCCTCGCAGCAAGGTTGACGAGTTTATCAAATATACACATAAGATTGCCGAGGATACCGGTGTCAGAATCCCAAGTTTCGGGCACGCCGGCGACGGAAATCTTCACGTTTACATCTGTCGCGATGCGCTTGACGATACAGCATGGGAAAAGACGCTTGAGCATTGCTTTGACCTTATGTATAAGAAGGCGGAGGAGCTTGGCGGACTTGTATCTGGTGAGCATGGCATAGGCTATGCAAAGAAGTCATACATGAAAAAGCAGTATGGCGATGAGCAGATTGTGCTTATGCAAGGCATTAAAGCCGCATTCGATAAGAAGAATATCCTCAATCCCGGTAAGGTTTGTTATTAGAAAACATAAAAGCACCGCATGATGCGGTGCTTTTTATCTATAATGTAAAAAAATGAAATTTTTTGAAAAAAGGTGTTGACAAGCGAATAAAGTGTAGGTATAATACATATGGTTAGCAAAGGCTAACCATATGGTTTGAACGATAACAGAGGTAATTTAGGAGAAGTCGTATGAACTTGATCGCTGCAGAAGAAGGAAAAGAATATATCATTCAGCGTATTGAGACAGATGATGAAGAGCTTGATGCGTTTCTGTTTTCACTTGGTTGCTACAGCGGTGAGCCTATCACCGTGGTTTCCCACCTCAAGGGCGGCTGTGTAGTTTCCATTAAAGATGGCAGATACAACATCGACAACCAGCTTGCCGAAGCCATCATTATCTAAACTCAAAAAGATTAATCTGCCGATTTCGGCGGTTTAATTTTTCCCCTTGAGTTAGCGGCGGCTAATTAGACTTAGCTAACTGACAAAGTATTTTCGCAGTAGAATCTGTAAAAATTATATATATTATCACCAAGGAGGAATTCCCCGATGAGAATTGCTTTAGCAGGCAATCCTAACAGCGGTAAGACAACAATGTATAATGGCTTGACCGGCTCTAATGAAAAGGTCGGCAACTGGGCAGGTGTTACCGTTGAGAAGAAAGCACATCCTATCAAGAAGAGTCTCACAAATGGCGCAGAGATAATCGCAGTAGACCTTCCGGGTGCATATTCCATGTCTCCTTTTACTTCTGAGGAGAGCATCACAAGTTCATATGTTAAGAATGAGAAGCCTGATGCTATCATCAACATCGTGGATGCTACCAATCTTAGCCGTAGCTTGTTTTTCACAACTCAGCTTCTTGAGCTTGGCATTCCCGTTGTAGTAGCGCTTAACAAGGCTGACGTAAACGAGAAGAAGGCAACCAAGATTGACACAAAGGCACTTTCCGAGAAACTTTGTTGCCCTGTTGTTGACACCGTTTCAACCTCAGGCGAAGGTCTTGACAAGGTTGTTGCAGCGGCAGTAGCACTTGTTGGCAACTCTCAGAAGGCTCCTTATATGCAGGATGCCATTGACCTTTCCGACAAGAATGCGGTTGTGGCAGAAGACAGAAAACGCTTTGAGTTTGTAAATAAAGTAGTTAAAGCGGTTGAAACGCGCAAGGTTCTTACCAAGGACAAGAACTTTGGCGACAAGATCGATGCTGTCATCACCAATAAGTGGCTCGGCATTCCGATTTTCGCTGTTGTAATGTTCCTTGTGTTCCAGATTTCTCAGGCATGGGTAGGCCCTTGGATCGCAGACTTCCTCGTTAGCTGGATTGATGCGTTTAAAGAATGGGTGGCAGGTATGCTCGAAGGCGGCAACGCATTCCTCGTTGCGCTCCTTACAGAGGGTATCATCGGCGGTGTAAGTGCCGTTGTAGGATTTTTGCCACTCGTTATGGTCATGTATTTCCTTATCGCACTCCTTGAGGATTGCGGCTACATGGCACGTGTTTCCGTTGTACTTGACCCCATTTTCAAAAAAGTTGGTCTCAGCGGTAAATCTGTAATTCCTTTTGTTATCGGTACAGGTTGTGCAATTCCCGGCGTAATGGCTTGCCGTACCATCCGTAACGAGCGTGAGCGCAGAGCAACTGCAATGCTTGCTCCCTTTATGCCTTGCGGCGCAAAGCTTCCTGTTATCGCGCTTTTCGCAGGCGCATTCTTCCCGCAGGCTTCATGGGTAGGTACCTTGATGTACTTCGTAGGTATTGTTATTATTTTCCTTGGCGCGCTTCTTATCAATAAGATCACCGGCTACAAGCACAGAAAGTCATTCTTTATCATCGAGCTTCCCGAGTACAAGATTCCCAGCTTTGTAAGAGCTTTTCAGTCAATGTGCTCCCGCGGCTGGTCGTACATAGTTAAGGCAGGTACAATTATCCTTCTTTGCAATGCTGTAGTTTATATTATGCAGTCATTCAACTGGAGCTTCCAGCTTGTAGAAGAGGGTACAGAGAACACCTCTATCCTCGCATCCATTGCAGGTCCTATTGCTTATCTCCTTATTCCGATTATCGGTTACCACTGCTGGCAGCTTGCTGCAGCTGCAGTTACCGGCTTTATTGCTAAGGAAAACGTAGTTGGTACTCTTGCAGTTTGCTTCGGCATCTCCAACCTTATCAATGTTGATGAACTCATGATTGAAGAGGGGGCAGATGTTTCCATCATCGCAATCGCTTTTGGCGGCGGTGTTGTTCCCGCAATGGGCACTGTTGCGGCACTTGCATATCTCATGTTCAACCTCTTTACACCTCCTTGCTTTGCGGCAATCGGTGCTATGAACTCCGAGATGAAGAGTGCAAAGTGGCTCTTTGGCGGTATTGCGCTTCAGCTTAGCGTAGGTTATACCATCGGATTCCTTGTATATCAGATCGGTACTCTTATCACTACAGGCGCACTGGGCTCAGGATTTGTTGGCGGTCTTATCGCGGTCATCGCAATTGTAGCTGTTATAACTGCACTTTGCATCAATGCGGATAAGAAGCTTAAAGAAGATTACAAACTCGCGAAATAAATTTTAAAATGAGGAGATGATCACATGACGGATGTAATCATTGTTGCTATAATAGTAGTAATAGTTGGTCTTGCCGGATTCTATGTTTACAAGGCAAAGAAGAGCGGAAAGAAATGTATCGGCTGTCCTGATGGCTGCTCGTGTGATTCTGCAAGCGGCGGTACATGCAACTGCGGTTGCAGCTCTTCCGAAAAAAAGTAAAACAGATAATTCGAACCTATCTGCTATATATGTAAGGCTCAGACACCTCCGATGCCTTACTCTTGATTACAAAAGACGCAAAGTGGGCTTTCCCTTTGCGTTTTTTGCTTTGCGAGGGAATATTTTCAATATTTTTTGTCAAAACTATTGCAAAATACCGTGATATAGGTTAAAATAAAATGTAATAATATTGTGGGCCTAGTGTATGTGACAACGACCGCGTATTCTTTATTGCGCCCCATCATAAAAAATTCAAAAGTCGTTGAGAAGGATTTTTTACAATGGTAGTAGCAGGAGATTTCAAAAACGGTATTACTTTTGAAATGGAAGGCAACGTTCTTCAGGTTGTTGAATTCCAGCATGTAAAACCCGGTAAGGGCGCAGCGTTTGTTAGAACCAAGCTCAAGAACGTTATCACCGGTGCTGTAATCGAAAAGACTTTCAGCCCTACTGATAAGTTTGAGAATGCGTATGTAGAGCGCAAGGATATGGAATATCTCTACAATGATGGCGAGCTTTACTATTTCATGGATATGGAAAGCTATGAGCAGATTCCGATCAATGCAGACAAGCTCGGCGATGACTTCAAGTTTGTTAAGGAGAACATGAGCTGCCGTATCGTTTCCTACAAGGGCAACGTATTTGCAGTTGAGCCTCCCACGTTTGTAGAGCTTGAGGTTACTGATACTGAGCCCGGCATTAAGGGTGATACTGCAACCAACACTCTTAAGCCCGCAACTCTTGAAACCGGCGCTGTTATCAAGGTTCCGCTCTTTGTTAGCACCGGCGATGTACTCAAGGTTGATACCCGTACAGGCGAGTACCTTTCCAGAGCGTAAAACAGTTAAAAACAACGGTGCCGCCATCGGCGGTGCCGTTTTTACTCTAACCTTACAGGAGGAATAAAAAATGACTATTACTGAAAAGACCGCATATCTCAAGGGCCTTCTTGAAGGCATGAATATTGACGAGACCAAGGCTGAGGGCAAGCTGCTCAAGGCTGTTATCGAGACTCTTGATGAGCTTGCAAACGACCTCACCGATGTAGCTGAGGACGTTGCAACTCTCAATGACTATGTTGAGGAACTCGACGAGGATCTCGGCGCTGTTGAGGAGTACCTCTATGATGATGACGATTGCGACTGCTGCGACTGCGACGATGACGAGTTCGATTGCGACGGCGATTGCGACTGCTGCGACGAGGAGTGCGATGGCTTCTATGAGGCTACATGTCCTCACTGCGGTGCAAATGTTTGCTTTGACGAAACCTGCGATCCCCGTGAGCTTACATGCCCTGCATGCCAGGAGAAGTTCGATTGTCTCGAATCTCCCGAAGCGTAAATTCAAATAAAAATGCTTCCCGTATGGGAAGCATTTTTTAATAACTGATAGTTTTTACAAGTGTGGGATATTCAGAGTAAAGCTGTGCGAGTGTTTTGCGTGATGCTGAACCGGGGTCAAGAATTTTGAAGTTTTTTGCTTCAAGCGTTCCGCCGCTGAAGCCGCATATTACCGCAAAGTGTGTTGTACCGCTATACTTTTTTGTGTGCACGATTACGGGCTTGCTTGCAGCAAGCTGGTTGTAAATATACTCAAGCGAGTTTTCACCGCGCGAGTATTGTGACGGCCAGTATATTGCGCCGGATGATGTGAATTTCTGATTTTGAATAATTGTTTTAGGGGTTATTGATCTGCCTGTGCGATAGCTTTCGGTCATGGCGAGAGAGGTAACAGCACATCCATGTGTGACAACGCTTTCACCACTGCCGGGAAGCCTTAATGACGGATAATTGTACTGTTTGTATGACGGCATTGTCAGCGTTATTGCATTAGGCGCCGCCGATGAAAGATAAGCGCTTGACGCATATCCAACAAGGTTGCCGTTATAAAGTATCTTATAGAAATCACCGTATGTACCGAGAATCAGCACTGTGTCGCCTTTTTTCAGCTTGTCTTTAATTTTAGCCGAGGTAGAGGCGCTTTCTCGTACGTTGAGCGATGTTGAAGCAGTTGTTACTGTTGCTTGTTTAAGATTAAGCTCGTTTATATATGATGACGATACATAGCCGAAAGCATCCGGGGCATATTCTACATACCACCAGTTTCCGCTTCTTTCATGCAGGGTTATGACCTGACCGTCCCACAGTTTTGTTTTTACTGCCGCAGACGAATCGGCAGAGGTACGCACATTAAGGCGTGTATCAACATCTACAATGCCACCGTCAATAGCTGTTGTTCCAATGGCAAGCGCTGCTGAAAGTCCAATTAAAGTTAATAGATTTGTTTTTTTCATAAGTCCTCCTTTCGTGAACACTCTAAGATTTTACCATAGTGGATGCCGGTTGAATAGTCCTAAATATCTGGTAAAAAAGTTGACATGAAGAGGGCAAAATGGTATGATTTACATATCAATATTTTTGAGGATTTTTATGAAGATACATGGGATAGAAATACCGCACGGGCTTTGCCTTGCACCGCTTGCAGGGGTAAGCGATCGCGCTTTCCGAAAGATATCAAAGGCGCATGGTGCAGAATATCTTTGCAGTGAGATGGTCAGTGCGGCGGCGATATGTTACGGGGATAAAAAAACCCCCAAGCTGTGCGAGTTTGGCGATGATGAGATGCCGCTTGCGCTTCAGCTTTTCGGCTCGCGCCCCGACTTTGTCAGTGAAGCCGCACGGCGTATATCTGACGGATCGCTTGCCGATTATGTAAAGATTCCCGCGGCAATAGATATAAACATGGGCTGCCCCGTGAGAAAGATAGTTTCAAACGGAGAGGGCAGTGCGCTGATGCGTGATATACCTCTTGCCGCTAAAATCGTCCGTGAAACGGTCAAGGCGGTGAACCTTCCTGTTACCGTTAAGATACGTGCAGGGTTTGATGAGGGGCAAAAAAATGCGCCTGAGATGGCAAAGGCGCTTGAGGATGCAGGCGCGGCTATGATTTGCGTGCACGGTCGTACACGTGCGCAGATGTACAGCGGCAAGGCAGATCTTGAAATAATAGCGGCGGTAAAGCAGGCTGTAAAGATTCCTGTCGTGGGCAACGGCGATATCTTTTCTGCTGAGGCTGCAAAGAGGATGATAAATGAAACGGGATGTGACGGCATTATGATAGCGCGCGGTGCCATGGGCAACCCTTGGATATTTGATGAGCTTACTGCATATTTTGACGGCATACAGTATGTCGCTCCCTCTACCGAAGAGATAGTCGCCGAGGCTGCGCGGCATCTTGACCTCATGTGCGAGTTCAAAGAGGAACAGTTTGCCATTCCCGAAGCGCGCAAAATAATGACGTACTACATCCATGATATTCGCGGTGCATCTGCGGCACGCGGTAGAATCAACTGTGCCACAACCGCAAGTGAAATGAAAGAAATATTGTATGAGCTTGTAAAATAAAAAAGGCTGCATTGCAGCCTTTTTTATTTTTCTTCTGTTGGTTCGTCTTTCTCAAGCAAGCAGTCGATAGCTTCAAGATAGCCGTCAAAGCCGTGACCTGCTATGGTCTTTTTTGCTACGAGCGATACATAAGAGTGCTTGCGGAACTCTTCACGGGAGTTGATATCTGATATATGCACTTCAACTGTAGGGATTCCTACTGCCTTAAGCGCGTCTAAAATAGCTACACTTGTGTGTGTATATGCCGCAGGATTTATCACAATGCCGTCAAATTCGTTGTATGCATCCTGAATTTCATCAACAATGTCACCCTCGTGATTTGACTGAAAGAAGTCGACCTCAACACCTTTTTTGTCGCAGTAGTCTTCAATCATTTCGATAAGGGCAGGGTATGTTCCTTTGCCATAGATATCCGGTTCACGTATACCAAGCATATTGAGATTAGGGCCGTTGATAACTAAAATTTTCATTTGCTCAACTCCTTGATTATTTCTTCAACACATTTCTCCACTGTTCCGCAAGGTTCGATAGTTATATCTGCAAAACTCTCGTATATAGGACGGCGCACCTCATACAGCTTTTCTATGGCGTTGTCGCCCTGAGAAAGCGGTCGACCTCCTTTTGCAAGGCTTTCAAGCTCGCGTTTGATATAAACTACTTTGCCGTTCTGGTGAAGTGCAGTGCGGTTTTCCTCACGAAGTACGGTTCCGCCGCCGCAAGCAATAACAATACCGCCTCTTGCCGAAATGTCTTTTGTCACCACGGTTTCAAGGTCGCGGAAGTATTCTTCGCCGTGTTCGGCAAAAATGTCGGGAATGGATTTACCGGCACGCTCCACAATAACCTTGTCAAGATCTACAAACTCGCGTCCGAGTTGCTTTGCGACATATTTACCCGCGGTAGATTTGCCGCAACCTGGCATACCGATAAGTACGATATTTTCAAGCTCACTTTGCACGCGGTTAACAATATCAACCATTTCTGGACCGCTATGCTTTACGCCGCGGAAATATCTGTCTGCAAAAGCCGCCTGTGCCACAAGCATTGTAAGACCGCCGGTACATGGAATTTTGAGGCTCTCCGCCTCACAGATAAGGCGTGTGCGGAGAGGATTGTACACAACGTCTACAACGCCGCTGAGGTTGGGGAACTTTTTAAGGTCTACAAGCTTGCCTTCATTTTTGGGATACATACCGACAGGGGTTGTGTGAATGATTATTTCTGCATCGGATGCTTTTTCATAGAGATTTGTATAGTTCAGCTCTCTGTCAAGGTCTGCAATTCTTACCGATGCTGCGCCAAGCTTCTTTGCTGCGGCTGTTGCGGTGTGCGACGTACCGCCACCGCCGAGGATAAGTACTTTTTTGTCCTTCATATCTATCCCTGCACGGTTGCACATGAAGATAAAACCGTCAAAGTCGGTATTACAGCCAAAGAGCTTGCCGTCACAGTTTGTAATAGTGTTGACAGCGCCAATCTCAATAGCTGCACCGTCAAGCACATCACAGAGTGGCATTACAGTTTGCTTATATGGAATTGTGACGTTAATACCGTCAAAGTCACGTGCGGCGAGAAAATCCGCCACCTCCCCCTTTTCTTTTTCAAAAAGAGTGTAGTCGGGATTGCCGAGCATGCCGTGAATTTTCGGTGAATGTGAATGGGGAAGCTTTTCCCCAAGAAGTCCGTATTTCATAAAATCTCCTGAAAGAGCGGTAGATTGTAGTTTGCGAGAGAAACGGCGTTTGCAGACGCCGCCCCCTCAGCTGTCAGCTACGCTGACAGCTTCCCCCTTTGGGGAAGCCTTAAAATTTGTAAAAAAGACGGGTTCCCCGGATTTTTTACTCCTTAAAAACCGCGTGCGGTTGAGCACGACGCGAGTGAACGGTTTTGCAACCACTTGAAAATGCTTGCATTTTCAAGTGCTATATTTCTGAATAGCATCCGAGGAATGTGCCGCCCTCATATTCGGCATCGAATACATCGAGCGTTTCAAGCAGTCCCTCTGCCGATATTGGCGCATCAAAGTCGAGGTAGAACATATATTCAAAGTCCTTGCCCGGAATAGGACGGCTCTCTATTTTCGAGAAGTTGACGCCGAGGGCGGCAAACTTTGCGATTATGGAGAACAGCGAACCGGGAACATGGGGAAGTGTAAACATTATGCTGGTCTTGTTTGCACCGGGGTAAACCTCAAGCTCTTTGGAAATGCAGATAAAACGAGTATAGTTGTTATCGTTGTTGGCAATCTGGTCGGATACCACTGAGAGATTGTAGAGTGCCGCGCATGCAGGATTGCAGATTGCCGCGACATCATCTCTGCCGCTTTCGGCAACCATTCGCGCTGCAACTGCAGTGTTCTTGCACTCAGTCACTTTAATGCCGAGCTTTTCAAGAAACATTGAGCACTGACCGATTGCCTGTGGATGTGAGAAAACCTCTTTGATGTTTTCAAGCTGAGTGCCCCTCTTTGCGGCAAGTGTATGCTCAACGCGTAGTTTAATGCTCTTTACTATGTAGAATTTGTGCTTTTTCATGAGGTCGTAGACCTCGGTAACAGAGCCGCGCAGACTGTTGCTTATCGGCAAAATGCCGTAGCGGCAAAGTCCTGTCGCTACCGCGTGAAAAACGTCCTCAAAGTTTGTCATAAACATGATGTTTGGAATAGAGAAAAGCTTTTCAGCCGCAAGCTGAGAGTTTGCGCCCTCTGTGCCCTGACAGGCAACCGTGCAGGTCGTGGGGAGTGTGGGAGCGGTTGTTTTTTCAGCCGCCTTTATCGTCTCGGAGAGCTTGCCGCCCTCGTAAATGCGCTTTGACTGAAGCGAGCGTGACACCTCAAAAAGAGTGCTGTAAAGTACCTTTGTGTAGGTAGCCATGCTGTCATCCATATCAGCAGTGAGTCTTGCAACTATCTCACGCTCGCGCGCAGGATGAAAAACCGGCAGACCGTTTGCTTTTTTGTATGCCGCCATGTTAGCACAAAGCTCCATGCGTTCTTCAAAAGCCGCCTTGATAGTATCGTCAAGTGAGTCTATCTTTTGGCGAATTTCTTTCATATCCATGTCAATTGTTTCCTTCCAACAAGTCTAAGATGCAGAGCGCCGCCGCCGCTTCAATTGCGGGAACCGCTCTCGCGGCAACGCATGGGTCATGTCTGCCGCGTATATCAATAGAAGTGTTCTCTTTAGTTTCAAGATTAATGGTATTCTGCGTTTTGGCAATAGACGGTGTGGGCTTCATAGCCACGCGGAACACTATAGGCATACCGTTTGTGATGCCGCCCTGTATACCGCCGCTGTGATTTGTTGTGGTAACTACTTTGCCGTCCTTATACTCAAATGGGTCATTGTGCACACTTCCGCGCATCTCGGCGCAGGCAAAGCCGCTTCCGAATTCTATGCCTTTAACGGCGGGAACTGCAAACATCGCAGATGATATTTTGCCCTCAACGCCTTCAAAAAGCGGACCGCCATGACCTGCCGGCATGCCGATAATTGCGCATTCGATAACGCCACCAACGCTGTCGCCGTCTGCTTTTGCAGAAAGTATAGCTTCGCGCATTCTTTCTCCTGCCGCATCGTCAATCACAGGGAACGGCTTTTTGCCAGCCGAAAGCAGAGCTTCTTTGTCGATATTTACCGCATCAAATGCGGTGTCTTTTTCGCCTGCAACGCTTGCGAGATGCGCGCCGATGTATATGCCGCGTTTTGCAAGAAGCTGCAGGGCAATGCCGCCGCCGATGCAAATAGGTGCGGTCAGTCTGCCAGAAAAAGCTCCGCCGCCGCGAATGTCATTTGCGCCGTTGTATTTTACGCTTGCGGCATAGTCCGCATGGGATGGGCGCGGACGCACGCGCAGATTTTCATAATCGCGTGAATGTTGGTCTGAGTTGTGTATTATTGCGGTGAGCGGTGCGCCTGTGAGAACACCGTCTACAATGCCGCAAAGAAATTCAGGTCTGTCGGCCTCTTTCCTCGCGGTAGATGTCGCATCACGCCCCGGGGCGCGGCGTTGCATAAACGCATAAAGCTCATCGGTATCTATTCTTTCGCCTGCAGGCAGTCCGCAAATTGTTGCACCTATTGCAGCCGAATGCGATTCGCCGAATATTTCTATTTTAACCTTATCACCCATTGATGACACTGTAGTTCCCTCCGAGTTTTTTAAAGTCCTCAAAAAATGTGGGGTATGATTTGTTTACGCACTCAGCGCCGCGGATAATGACTTCTCCTGTGGCACGCTGAGATGCAATTGCCGCACACATTGCAATGCGGTGATCGTTTGCCGCGTCAACCTCGCCCCCTGTGAAACTGCTTACGCCGTTTATCACAAAACCGTCGTCGGTGCCTTCAATATCCGCACCGAGTGCCTTCAGCATTGAAACTGTTGTTGCTATGCGGTTGCTTTCCTTAATTTTCAGGCGCGAGCCGCCGCTGATAACACTTTTTCCATTCGCAAGTGAGAGTACTGTTGCAAGCGCGGGGAGAGCATCCGGAATGTCTTCGCCGTTAAAGCTTACTGCGCTAAACGATGATTTTTGAACACGAATGCTTTTTTCTTCGTTGCAATAAACTTTGAACGTAGCAAAAGCGCGCGTTAAAATTTTAAGGATGTCTTTATCTTTCTGATAAGAGTCTGTATCAAGTCCGTTTACCGTGATATCTCCGCCGATAACTCCGGCCGCAATCCAAAATGTTCCGTTTGACCAATCGCCCTCGGCTGTGCAGTCTGCTATCGGGCGGTAGGTCTGGTTGCCTCTCACACGATAGCCTGAAGCGGTTTTTTCTACTTTTATATTGAATTTTGAGAGTGTATCAAGCGTCATGTCGATATATCCTGCTGATACTGCAGGGGTAGTTAGTTGAATCTCGCTGTCGCCGTCAAGAAGCGGGAGTGCAAATAAAAGGCCGCTTATGTACTGCGAGCTTACATCACCGCGGATTTTGAAAACTCCGCTTGTAAGCCTGCCACTTGTGGTTATAGGGAGATGTGTATCCGAGCATTTGGTGCCGCGTGGCTCCATTGCTTCGCAAAGTTCTGCAAACGGTCTTTTGTTAAGTCCGCCGCTCCCCGTAAGCGTAAATGAATCGCTCAGTGCTGCCGCTACAGGTAAAAGAAGCCTTGCGGTTGTACCGCACTCGTGGGCATAAAGCACAGCATTTTTCGGCATTGCGCAAAGACCGGTTACTGTTACTGTATAGTCGCCATCGCTTCCGTCAAGGTCGATGACGGCGCCCATCATGCGGACAGCGCCGATAGTTGCCGCAATATCCTCGGAGAGGGTAGTAAAGTGTATTTTTGAAGTTCCTTTAGCCAGCGCAGCGCCTATGATCAAGCGGTGCACATCCGATTTCGAAGAAATGGCGCGGATAGTGCCCGAAAGTTTTCGCGGTTCGATACGTATATCCATTACTTGCCTGCCTCAATGAAATCTTTTACTTCGGTTCTTAAAACCTTGTGTATAACTGTGTTGCCGATGTCAAGCGGAATGATAAGGCTTATCGAATCGCCGCTTGACTTTTTGTCAGAAAGGGTAAGCTCGGCAAGCATACCCGTGTTATAGTCAGTCTTTATCGGCAGGTCGCAAGCAGTAAGTGCTTCCTCGATTTCTTTCGCCATACCTGTCTTTGCCATGCCGCACTTTTCTGCCGCCCGCGCGATAATCGCAAGACCGGTGGCAACGCCGTGACCGTGTGTGAGTGTGAATTCACTTGCGGCTTCAACCGCATGACCGATAGTGTGACCAAGGTTTAAAAGCATACGCTGACCGCGGTCAAATTCATCGCCCGAAACGATGTCGCGCTTTATTTCAACACAGCGCGCGATAAGCGCTTCCATGTCGCCGTTTTTGTAGTCTTTTACTTTGTAGAAAAGATCTTTGTCGCAGATAACACCGTATTTAAGCATCTCGGCAAGTCCGTCCTGAATGTTGACGGGCTTCAGCGTATCAAGTGTGTCGGTGTCACAAAGTACAAGCCTTGGTTGCCAGAACGCGCCGCAAAGGTTTTTGCCGCGCGAAAGGTCAACCGCAGTCTTGCCGCCGACCGATGAATCAACAGCAGCAAGCAGAGTGGTTGGCACTTGCACATATGAAATTCCGCGAAGGAATATTGATGCCGCAAAGCCTGCCATGTCGCCGACAACTCCACCGCCCAGCGCAACTATAATGTCGCTTCTTGTAAAGTGTTCGGCGGCCATTTGCTCAAGTAATGCTTCGATAGTGGAAAGACGTTTACGCTCCTCGCCGTTTTTGAAAACGAAGTTGCTGCACGTAAAACCTGCGGCTTCAAGTGAAGAGATAAGCTTTGTACCGTAAAGCGGAAAAACTATATCATCTGACACTATCATAACATGGCATTCTTTGAAAAGCGTGGCGATTTTTTCGCCTGCGCTTTCAAGAAGTCCGCTACCTATATGTACCTCATACGAGGTGCTTGTATTTACGCTTATTATCTGCATGGTTATTTCCTTAGATGTTTTCGGATTTTATCTTTCTGTCATTTCCGTCTGCAAGCAGTGTATGCATTGCGTCACGGTTGCCTGTATCAAGTGCGTTCTTGAATTTTGAAAGATTGTCGATAAGCTCGCCTGTAACTGTCGAGAGGTTCTCTGCGTTCTGGAAGAAAAGCTCGGTCCACATATCTGCATTGAGGCGTGCAACTCGTGTCATATCCTTGAAAGAGCCTGCTGAAAAGCCCTTGTGATCGGTGGCATACTCACCGTGCACATATGCGCTTGAAACAACGTGCGCAAGCTGAGAGGTGAATGCGATCACCTTGTCGTGATGGTCTGCTGTGGAAATGGTAATTCTTCCAAAGCCGATATCGCCAAAAAATTCGGATACCTTCTGTACAGCCACACAATCTGAGCAATGTTCGGGACAAAGAATCATAGAAGCACCGTCGAAAAGTGATGCAAAAGAGTGATCAAATCCACTGCGCTCAACGCCTGCCATGGGGTGACCGCCGATAAAGCGGATCGATGTACCCTTGACAGCTTCGCCAAGTGCTTTGCAAACCTCGGTTTTGATACCGCAGGTGTCAACGAGGATAGCGTTTTCTTTAAACTTTGCAAGGTTTTCTTTTACAAACTCAACAGTTGCACTTGGATAAAGCGCCACTATTACAAGGTCTGCATCCTTAAGGTCATCAGTTGTGCCTATCTTCCTTATTGCGTTGCACGCAAGTGCGCTTTCGCATGTCTCTTTGTCAGTGTCGTAGCCGATAACTGTGTGCATTGTTCGCACGCTTATTGATTTTGCAAGTGAGCCTCCGATAAGTCCGAGACCGCAAATGAATATATTCATTTTCTTCTCCAGCATATTTTAGTTAAATTTATATGAGTAAGGTCTTACTGCTTCAACCGCTTTCATTACATCGCCGAAAGCTTCTGGGGTAAGGGACTGCTTACCGTCGCAAAGTGCTTTTGCGGGGTCGTTGTGAACCTCGATGATAAGACCGTCTGCACCTGCCGCAGTTGCCGCAATACACATAGGCTTAACAAGTCTTGCAACGCCTGTTGCGTGGCTCGGGTCAATGATAACAGGAAGGTGTGAGCGCTCCTTAAGTACCGGGATAGCACAAAGGTCAAGGGTGTTTCTTGTGGTAGCAGTCTCAAATGTACGGATGCCTCTTTCACAGAGCATAACGTTCTCATTCCCGCCCGACATGATGTATTCAGCACTCATTAAAAGTTCTTCAATAGTGCTTGCAAGTCCGCGCTTGAGGAGAATGGGCTTGTTGGTGTGACCAAGTGCCTTGAGAAGCTCAAAGTTCTGCATATTGCGTGCGCCTACCTGAATAACGTCAACATTGTCAAACAAAGGAAGCTGAGAGATGTCCATGATTTCGGTTACAATCGGAAGTCCTGTTTTACTCTTCGCCTCTTTAAGCAGCTCGATGCCCTCGCCGCGCATACCCTGGAAAGCGTAGGGAGAGGTTCTCGGCTTGAATGCACCGCCGCGGAGCATTGCGGCGCCCTTTGCCTTGACCGCCTCGGCTACCTCGCAGATCTGCGCTTCGCTTTCAACCGAGCAGGGACCTGCGATAACTGCAAAGTTGCCGCCGCCGATTTTAATTCCGCCCACCTCAACAACGGTGTCCTTGGGGTGAAATTTGCGGTTTGCTTTTTTATACGGCTCCTGAATACGCTTTACGTTTTCGACGATATCAAGCGCACCGATGAGGTCAATATCAATTTTGGATGTATCACCGACAAGTCCGAGGATAGTGGAGTTTACGCCCTCTGTTTTGCGGCTTTCAAGCCCCATTTCGCGTATCCAGTTTTCAAGTTGTGCAAGTTGCGCCTTGTCGGCATTTTGTCTAAGAATTACTACCATGGTGTTTTCTCCTATATTATATAATAATTTTTTAAAAAATTAAAGGGCTTACAGCAGTTTTGCTGTAAGCCCTGTGTAAACTAAAAAATAAATTTAAGCAACAACAGATTTACGAACAGCAAAACAAGCCTTATCTACAAAATAGATAAAGCTAAAATAAAAGTATGCAAATGTGCTGTTCATAGAAATGTTATGCACGGCTTTTATGACCTTTCGTTAAAATATGTAGAAAGTATAGCACCGAAATTATGACAAGTCAATACTTATTTTGCATTTTTATTAACAAAAAGTGTGGAAAATGAATATTATGTATGCTACAATTAAATAAAAAGGGGTAATCTTATGAGAAAATATACAGACAAAGAAATACTTTCACGCGTAGACCACACACTGCTGCGCGTTGATGCCACATTTGATGAGGTAAAAGCGCTTATTGATGAAGCTGTTGAAAACGAGACCGCTTCGATTTGCATTGCACCGTCATTTGTTGAGCGCGCTAAGAAATATGCAAACGGCAGAGTTAAAATTTGTACGGTCATCGGCTTCCCGAACGGATACAACACAAAGGTGATCAAGGCAATCGAAACAGCCGATGCGGTTGAAAACGGTGCTGATGAGATTGACATGGTAATAAATGTAGGCGACCTCAAGGAAAAGAACTACGATGCAATCCTTAGCGAAATAAAAGCTGTCCGCAAGGCGTGTGAGGGCAAGATACTTAAAGTTATAATCGAAACCTGCATGCTGACTGACGAAGAAAAAATCAAAATGTGCGAGATAGTTTCAGAGAGTGGGGCAGACTATATCAAGACGTCCACAGGCTTTGGCGGCGGTGGAGCTACCTTCGCCGACATCAAGCTTTTTAGTGAGAACGTAAATGACATAAAGATAAAAGCTGCAGGCGGCATCAAGAGTGTCTCGGATGCTGAGGAGTTTATCAGCCTCGGCGCAGACCGCCTTGGTACAAGCTCGCTGATTAAATATTTGAAGGAAGAGAATAAATGATAGACCGTGTATTTTTAATAGTGCTTGACAGTCTCGGCATCGGCGCTTTGCCTGATGCCAAGGACTACGGCGACGAGGGGAGCGACACACTTAACTCGGTAATGACATCCGAAAAGCTTTGTATCGAGAATTTAAAGTCGCTTGGTCTATTAAACATTGACGGCGAGAGCGGAGGTGTATCCTGTCCGCGCGCTGCATATGCACGCATGACCGAAAAGTCAAACGGCAAGGACACTATTATAGGTCATTGGGAGATGTGCGGCGTTATATCCGACCACGATATGCCGACATATCCAAATGGCTTTCCTAAAGAAATAATAGAAGAATTTGAGCGCAGATGCGGCCGCGGTACGCTGTGCAATCTGCCTTATTCCGGTACAAAGGTTATTGCTGACTATGGCAAGGAGCATGAAAAGACAGGCAAGCTTATAGTTTACACCTCGGCAGACAGCGTTTTCCAGATAGCGGCGCATGAGAATGTTGTGCCGATAGAAGAACTTTACCGCTGCTGTGAAATAGCACGTGAACTTTTACAGGGGGAGCATGGAGTCGGAAGAGTTATAGCGCGTCCGTTTGAGGGAGAGCACCCTTACACACGTACTTCACGCAGGCATGACTATGCTATATTGCCGCCTCACGAAACGACGCTTGACCTGATTAAAAACGCAGGGCTTGAGACCGTTTGCGTTGGTAAGATAAGCGACGTTTTTGCCGCACAGGGTGTGACTAAATCAATCAAGACAAGCGGCAACACTGATGGAATGGCAAAGACTCTTGAGGTGCAAAACTCGGATTTTCGGGGTTTTTCGTTTGTCAATCTTGTTGACTTTGATTCTATCTATGGTCACCGTCGCGACATAGACGGATATGCCGCCGCTCTCACAGAATTTGATACATGGTTGCCGAAATTTATAGACGGTATGCGCGAAAACGATGTGCTGATGATAACAGGCGATCACGGTTGTGACCCCGGTTTTAAAGGCACAGACCATACACGCGAGTATACTCCTCTTATCGTATACGGCAAGAATATAAAGCCGCAGAATCTCGGCGTGCGTGAAAGCTTTGCCGATATTGGCGCAAGCATATGCGATATGCTCGGGGTTAAAAATACACTCGGTGGCAATAGCTTTGCGGAGGAGATATTATGACAAAAGAAGAACTTTGTACTCTTGCAAAAGAGGCAATGCAAAACTCATATTCTCCCTATTCAAACTGCAAAGTCGGCGCGGCTTTGCTTTCGGATAGCGGCAAAGTGTATCTCGGATGCAATATTGAAAACGCTTCGTTTTCACCTACCATTTGCGCTGAGAGAAGTGCGTTTGCAGCGGCTGTTTCGGCAGGCGAGCGTAAATTCTCTGCAATCGCGGTGACGGGCGGCAAAAACGGAGAAATAGATGGCGCATTTTACCCATGTGGCGTATGCCGCCAGGTGTTGCGTGAATTTTGTGATGACGATTTTCCCATATATGTACTGACTAAAAATGGGATAATTTCACTCACTTTAAAGGACCTTTTACCATACAGTTTCAGTAACGAGGTGATGTAAATGATTCCCGAAAACGAACTTCAATACCACATTAAATGCGCTGAGGGTGACGTAGGAAGATACGTTATTCTCCCCGGTGATCCTGCAAGATGCGAAAAGATTGCCGCATATTTTGACGATGCCGAGTTTATATCGCAAAACCGCGAGTATACTATCTATACAGGCACCTTGCTTGGCGAAAAAGTGAGTGTATGCTCTACAGGTATCGGCGGCCCGTCAAGCGCTATTGCCATGGAAGAGCTTTTCGCTGTAGGCGCCGACACATTTATCCGCGTTGGCACATCGGGTGGCATCAATCTTAAAGTGCGTGAAGGCGACCTTGTTATCGCAACTGCAGCAGTTCGCCAGGACGGCACATCACGCGAATACGCGCCTGTAGATTATCCTGCAGCCGCAAATTTTGAGGTTACACAGGCACTTGTCTGGGCAGCTGAGGAAATGGGCAGCCGTTTCCATACAGGCGTTGTTCAGAGCAAGGATTCATTCTACGGTCAACATTCACCCGAGCGCATGCCTGTTGAAGGCGAACTCAAAGCAAAATGGGAAGCCTGGAAGCGCCTCGGCGTGCTTTGCAGTGAGATGGAAAGCTCCACACAGTTTGTTGTTGCGGATTCGTTAGGCGCAAGAGCGGGCGCTATTTTCCACGTTGTATGGAATCAGGAGCGAAAGCTTGCGGGACTTGACGATGAAGCTATACAGAATGAGGATACTGACCTCGCAATACGCACCGCTGTTGAAGCACTTAAGATTTTGATAGAGAAAGATAGAGCATAATAAAAATGCAGGAGAACTTTTTATAAAAAGTTCCCCTGCACCCTTCAAAAATTTTTAATAATTTTATTGTAAAAAAGGCGGATATGCGCCATCTTTGGTTTATGCATTTTCAAGCATTGCAAGTATCTTGGACTTGCCTGCAAGACCGATATGAGTGTCGGCAATCTCGCCGTTTTTCATCACCACAAGAGTGGGGATGCTCATTACCGAAAAATGTGCGGCAAGCTCGCTTTCGTCGTCTACGTTTACCTTGCATATCTTGTACTTATCCTGTGTTTCCCCGAGTTCGTCAACTATTGGCGAAACCATTTTACAAGGACCGCACCAATCTGCGTAGAAGTCGATGAGGGCAATACCCTCATATGCCTTTATTTCTTTTTCAAAATTATCATTTGTAAGTTTTATAACAGCCATTTTAATCCTCCTTAATAAAAATAGGAATTATTTTCATCTTTAGTATACCACAATTATTAAAAAATACAAGAGGTTTTTCAAAAAATGTTTGATATTGCAATAATCGGTGCAGGACCTGCAGGTATGAGTGCTGCTATATATGCTCGCCGCGCAGGACTTTCTGTAGCGGTGTTTGAGGGCGAAATGTGCGGCGGACAGATGATTCTCACACCGGAAGTTGAGAATTATCCCGGAATTGCGCATATTTCAGGTGCCGAGCTTTCCTATACCATGAGTGAGCAGATGCGTACACTTGGCACAGAGGTTATTGATTCACACGTTGATAAGGTGACTGCTTCTGATTGCTACACAGTCAGTGCAGGCGGCAAAGAATATACCGCTAAGACAATTATAATCGCAAATGGTGCAAAGCGCCGTAAGCTCGGTATTGAGGGCGAGGAAAAGTTTTCCGGCAGAGGCGTTTCATATTGTGCTGTTTGTGACGGAATGTTCTTTAAAGGGAAGATAACATGTGTCATTGGCGGCGGCAACACCGCGCTTGAAGATGCAATTTACCTTTCACGCATTTGCGAAAAGGTTTATCTTATTCATCGCCGTGATGAATTCCGCGCAAAGAAAATACTTGTTGACGGAGTGCTTTCTACTCCCAATATAGAAATAATATATTCGGCTATGCCTAAAGAAATCATTGGCGATATGAAGGTTACCTCCGTTGTTATTAACACTGCTGACGGTGAAAGAACCATTGATACATCGGCAGTATTTGTAGCAATAGGACTTGAGCCACAAAATCAAGTGTTTGAGGAACTCGTTGCACTTTCCGACGGATATATCGTTGCTGGCGATGATACGCATACGACACGTGACGGAGTTTTTGCCGCAGGTGACACGCGTACAAAATCTTTGCGCCAGATCGTCACCGCTGCCGCAGACGGTGCGATGGCAGCCACCGAAGCAGAAAAATATTTATTCGGATGATAAAAAGACGGCTTATCAAAGCCGTCTTTTTGTTTTTAATAATACCAAGTTGTACCGTCTTCAAGTCTTACGTATGTAAGATATGGGTAAGAAACGTCATAGGTCTTGGAGTTGTCATCAAGCTCCCATGTTAAAGTGGTTTTTTCAAGACCCTCAATCTCTTCGTATGAATAACCGGTGAAATTACCGTTATAAAGAGATGGGTAGTCGGTGGTAACATTTCCGTATCTGTCATAGCAGGTAAAGAATGTTTCAAGATATTCAACGGATTCAAAAGTAATGTTGCGGAATACTATGTTAACACAAGGTTCACCGTCTTGTTTGCTCATGTAATAATCAAGTATTACGAGAGGGCAGTAATTGTTCGCAACATACCATTCGTCAAGCAACTCAAAAATTCCATATGCGATTACTTCTTCGTCATAACCGGTTGCATCCTGATAATAACCCATGAGGGTCTCAAATGCGTAGTTGTAGCCGTAGTAGTTAACCCATGTTCTGGTCTTTGAGCATACATAATCGCCCCAGAGATACCAGCCAACTTTCTTGTTGGACTCTACATTTGCAGTAGCGCAAACGAGGGTTCTGCCGTCAGCAGAATACATCTTGGTAACGGGGTATGGATACCAACCAACCTTTTTGTTGCTCTCAACATTTGTTTTAGCACAAATGAGAGTTCTGCCATCAGCAGAATACATCTTTGTCACAGGGTATTCGTACCAGCCAACAGTTTTGTTGGTCTCGACGTTAGCCTTTGGACAGATAAGAGTTCTGCCGTCGGGAGCATACATGGTGGTCATGGGCTGAGTGTACCAACCAACCTTCTTGTTGTTCTCAACATTTGCAGTAGCACAAATGAGAGTTCTGCCATCAAGAGAGTACATCTTGGTAACAGGGTAAGTATACCAGCCGAGGGATTTGTAAAGCTCAACTTCGCTGTCAGGCTTTACAAGAGTTCTGCCGTCGGGAGCATAAAGGGTTACATAGCTGTCAGCAAAAACGCAGATACTGAGAAGCGCTGCAAGCAGAGCAACCGACAAAATTTTCAAAAAGTTGCGCATAGTTGTCCTCCAATTGTATTGTGTTGTAAATATAATACCATTTTTTTCGCGGAAATGCAACAGAAAAGGCGGTTTTTTGTACCGCCTTTTGAATTCTATTGACCTACGGTAGTTCCGTCAGCGTATGTTGCGCCGGTTGCATAAACATACTGGCTTTCAATTGAATATACGCCGGGCAGCTGAATTTCATATACGGCAGATTTATAGGGGGCGATATTAACAATGCTGGAGTCTGCAGCAGCCGCGAATGTTGTTCTGTCGCCGTTTGCATTATCTGCGCCGATAGAAACATTGAAGCCTGTCAGGGCTTTATCTGTGATGTTGTAGACAACAAGGCTTACGACTGTAGCAGTGGCTGTACTGTTCTCAGAAACCCCACCGAAGATAAACGGCATATTTGTACCGCCGGTCCATGCAGTGCAAAGCTCTTTCATCTTTGCTGAAATCTTGATATAGTCAGCATTGCTTTCATAGTTATCGGTTTTCTCAAGTTCGGAAAGATGCTTGTTCAGCAAATCAAAGGAGTCAGGGTATGATGTTGTTGAGCCGGACGCAAGGTTCTTGTCAACAAGCTTGCACACGTAGTCGCCAAGGAGATACCAGCCGACTTTCTGATTTGCGGCAACATTCATTTTAAGACATTCAACGGTCTTTCCGTTCATAGCATACATTGTGGTGTATACGTCGGAGCGGTTGAGATACCAGCCTACCTTAAGGTTGGATTCGATATTGGCAGTAGGCAGATAAGCAGTCTTGCCGTTATAAGCATACATAAGAGTTACAGGCTGGGTGAACCAACCGACTTTTTTATTTGCTTCAACATTTGCAGTCTTGCAGATAATAGTTCTGCCGTCAGCAGAGTACATCTTGGTTACAGGTTCGGTATACCAACCGACCTTCTTGTTGTTCTCAACATTTGCAGTGGCACAGACAAGTGTTCTGCCGTCAAGAGAGTACATCTTGGTGACGGGATATGTGTACCAGCCGAGGGATTTGTAAAGCTCAACTTCGCTGTCAGGTTTTACAAGAGTTCTGCCATCGGGGGCATAAAGTGTGGTTGTGCCTGTTGCGAAAATGCTGACGCAAAGAATCACGGCAAGCATCGCTGTGGCGAAAGAGAAAAGTATTTTGCGCATTTCATCCTCCAAAAACGTAGTATATCTATAATACCATTTTGAATAGCAAAATGCAACATAAAAGTACGAAAAAAAGACGGTTTTAAACCGTCTTTTTTCGTACTGTCTAAGTTTGTCGACAGTAGGGGTTATTCCACGCCCTCGGTGAGGTCAAGGATGGGGGATGTGCCGCCATCGCCACCCATATAGATGGGGAGCTTGCCGTCCCAGGACTGTGTATAGAAATACTTGATAAGAGATTCGGTCAGCGATGCGGAGAGCTTGGCATTGGCTTCTGCCTCCTTTTCGGTTGCATAAAGTTTAGCGTCTGCCTCAATCTTCTTTACCTCGGCTGCTGCTTCGGCTTCAATCTTTGCGCGCTCTGCTTCAGCCTCGGCAATGATTATTGCCTGCTCCTGCTCAATCTGTGTCTTGAGCTTGGTCTGCTCTGCAACCTGCTTTGCTTCTACTGCGGCGGTGAATACATCCGAGAAGTCAAGGTTCTCAATAGATGCATCAAGCACTTCTATGTTGTAGAGCGCGAGCTTTTCGAGCAGAATCTCTTTAACCTCGGCAGAGAGCTTTTCGCGGTTGGCGATAAGGTTTTCCGCATTGTACTGTGCAATCACACTCTTAACCGCTTCCTGAATACGGGGAGAGATAACGGTTGTGAAATAGGATGTGCCGATAGTCTTGTAAATTGTCTGCGCGTTTGATTTTTGAATCTGGTAGTTTATTGTGTATGTAACTTCAACTTCCTGAATGTCGCTGGAGAAGCAGGATAGGTCGATGGTCGCCTTCTGGTTACGGTTATCCATGTTGACTACCTCCTGCCAAGGGAGCTTGAAGTGGATACCTGCTTCAAAGGTATAGTCTTCAACCTGACCGAAAGTGGTCACGATACCAGTATGACCTGTGGGTACCGACGCGACACAGCTTATTGCGATTATAATGCCGCCAAGAATCACTGCAAAAATGCAGGGGAATACCAGTTTCTTTTTATCTTTTTTTACCGAAAAAACTGTAAAAACGATTGCCGAAAGTGTTAAAATAACACCTATGAAAAATAATTGTACCATATGATTTCCTTTCTTAGAACAGCTCTATCAGGTCTTTTCTTGCGCCTGTGAGATTACGAACGGTTTCGCCGTCGGCATAGATCATATCTTCAATACGGCAGCCGTATTTGCCGGCGATGTAAATGCCGGGTTCAACGGTGATGATGTGACCTGCCTTGAAGAAATCGCATGACTTGGGCGAGAATCTCGGTTCTTCGTGAATTTCAAGCCCAACTCCGTGTCCTGTTCCGTGACCGAAGCAGCCGTGATATCCTGCGTCTTCTATGATATCGCGGGCAATTTTGTCTACGGCAGAGCATTTCATGCCGACTTTTGCCCCCTCAATTGCGCTTGTTTGCGCCTTGAGCACAGTGTTGTAAAGCTTTTTCATATCTTCGTCTGCTTTGCCGATGACAACAGTTCTTGTCATGTCAGAGTGATATCCGTCAACAACACAGCCGTAGTCCATGGTGAAAAAGCCTTTTTCCAGTTTGACATTTCTCGGCACACCGTGTGGGAGAGAGGAAGCACTGCCCGAAACTGCGATGGTGTCAAAGCTTTTTTCTTCAGCGCCGTTTTTGCGCATAAAGAATTCAAGTTCGACCGCAACATCAAGCTCGGTCATTTCCGGAGTCATCACCTTTAAGATATGCTCAAAAGCATCGTCTGTGATCTTCTGTGCCGCGAGTATTTTTTCAACTTCGGAGTGGTCCTTGTAGCGGCGCATTTCTTCGATAACGCCTTTTGATGGAATGAAGTCTGCGGCGATGCTGTTTTTGAGAGATTCAAGCGCGGCATAAGTGACACGCTCTTCCTCAAACGCAACTGTTTTTACGCCTTCTTTTTTGAAGACATCAGCAATGTACTCACGCATATTCTTGGGTGCACAGATTTCAAATCCCGCAGGGGAGAGCGACTCTGCCGCTTCGATATAGCGGAAGTCGGTCACAATGTGGGCGGATTCTTTTGTCACCACAACATATCCGTCGGTAAAACGAAAATTGCTGATGTAATATTGGTTGAGTTCATCGGTGATGATGATTGCGTCGGCGAAAGCCGATATTTTTTCGCGTAATGTTTCTGCTCTTGTCATAATTAACGCCTCATTTCTGTATTTTTCGTAAGTCAGATTAAATTTTTATAATAGTTTTTCATTGCGAGTGCATCTTCGCTTTGCGTTCCTGCCGATTCTGATATTATTCTCGGGCAAAGATTTTCTCTTGCGATAGCTTCCATAAGCGGTTCAAAGTTAGGACCATAGGTTTGGTCGGCAAAAGTGAGATGACGCTTTTCGCCTTTATCGGTCCATTCGATTTTTGAAAAGTGACAATGCATGTATTTCGCTTTGTCATCTCCCAGTGAAAGTGCAACCTTGTCAAAAACTCTGCGATAATCGTCCGCAGTGACAAAGACACCGCCGCAGTCGCGTGCATTGAGATGACCAAAGTCAACTACGGGCGAAAGGCGTGCATCGGCTTTGCAAAGCTCGATTACTTCATCAAGTGTGCCAAGCTGATTTTGCTTGCCCATTGTTTCAATGCCGAATGAAATATCTGTGTTGCCAAGCTTGTCAAGTACCTTGAAAAGTGTGTCTGCCGAGAGATACATAGCTTCTTGGCGGCTTATCTTGCCTGCTGAGCCGCAGTGAATGACAATTGTATCTGCGCCGATAAGCTCTGCTGCCCAAAGACTTTTTTCGATATAGTCGATGCTTTTCAGCCTTTTTTCAGGGTCAACACCGGAAAGCGAAATAAAATAGGGTGTGTGCAGCGACATAAGTATGCCGTGGCTTGCCGCAGCTTCGCCGATTTCGCGCAGAGCGGTTTCTCCTGCGGTAATTCCGTTTCCTGCTTCATATTCGTATGCGTCAAGCCCGATAGAGTTCAGCCAAGCCGGCGCTTGTTTTGTGCTTTTTTGTCCTGACGCATAAAAAGCTTCACTGTTTCCGCCGGGGCCGAATGTTGCGAATTCAGGTCTGTTTTTCATGCTTTGTGCCTCTTTTGGTATGCTTTCATAAATGGAACCTCAATGGCGCGTTTAAAGCGGTGAAAAAGGTCACGCTTATCATTTATTGGTGGCACAATGAAGCATGGTATGCCAAGCCTCCGCGCCGACCAGCAGTCGGTGAGAAGCTGGTCTCCCAGCACTGCGCAATCTTTGATATCAATTGAAAGGTCTGCTGCCGCCTTGTAGTAGCATTTGCGCGAGGGTTTGCCTGCATCGGCATATGCCACAAGCTGTAATTTTTCATTGTATTTGTTCAGGCGCTCGTAATTGTTGTTGGAAACAAGCGCTATTTTAATGCCGCCCTCGTTCATTTTCTTTATCCATGCACATACATTGTCGTTTGGAACATCGTGCTCATATGGGGAGAGGGTGTTGTCAACATCGCATAGCAGCGCGTGTATATTCTGTTTTTTTAAAAATTCAACCGTGATGTCTGAAAATGTGTCAAACACATGATCCGGTACAAGTGATTTTGCCATAATTACTCCTAAAAACTTTATAAAACTATTGTAACACATTTTGCAATTAACAGCAATAGTATAATTTTTGTTGACACATTCAAAAAAACATTATAAAATTAAATAAACAATCATTTTAGGAGAGCATAATGGCAAATACTGTTGCGCTTGAAAAAATACACTCACTGATCGGCGCTCACGAGTTTAAAGCACTTTGTGATGAGTGCGCTTCTGTTGCGCCCGAAATAGTAAAATACAATACATTTACAGCCTTTCATCAGAGAAGCTATTTGTTTTCGATCAATGAGGGGTATGGGCTTACGACCAGCCTGAAACTTTTTGGGGAACTTCTCACAGAACTTGGGCTTTTCAAGGTTTGCAGTGATGACCCTGTGGCTGAGGTGCGTCTTACATCTCCGCATGATAAAATAAGCGGTGAAGAATTGTTTGCCGCAGTTCGACCGCATCTTCGTTCTTTCGGTCAGGATGGCGGCAAGATTGTCTGTATTGATATAAGTGAATGGATGACACGTATCAGCACACGTGTATTCCGCTCTTTTCTTGCAAGACTTGAGGATTTTCTGGATACCGTGCAGTTCGTTTTCCGCGTTCCGTATGTTGAAAAAGAAGTTCTCACTGATATTAAAAAGGGACTTGGAGATATTCTGTATGTTACCGATGTCACTTTTGCTCCACTTAGCGTTGATGAACTTTTGAATTGTGCGTCCACCCAGTGTGAGCGTATGGGATTTACTTTGGCTGAGGACGCTCTCGGTATCATTGAAACCCGCATCTCCGAGGAGAAGAGTGACGGCAAATTTTATGGAATCAACACTGTTTATAAGATAATCTGCGAGACAGTTTATCTCAAGCATCTTAATACCGCATATGGCGGGCAGGGAACCAATGTGATCCATGGCAATGAGATAACAACGCTTGCGGCAAGCTATGAAAAGGATAAGCGCGGAGCGCTTTCATTGCTCGATGATTATGTGGGCATGGAAAATATAAAGGCGCGTTTGCTTGAGATAGTGGCGCAGATAGAAACTTCGCTTAAGAATAATTCGCTTGAGCGTCCGTGTATACATATGCGCTTCGTTGGGAATCCCGGTACCGGTAAAACATCAGCCGCAAGAATCCTCGGCAAGATACTCAAAGAGCGCGGCGTGCTTCGCAACGGCAATTTCTTTGAGTATTCCGGCAGAGATTTCTGTGGTAGATTCATTGGTGAGACCGCTCCGAAAACCGCAGGAATGTGCCGCGATGCATACGGCTCTGTCTTGTTCATTGACGAGGCATATTCGCTTTATTCCGATGATGGCGCATCTCGCGACTTCGGTCGCGAAGCACTTGACACGCTTATCGCAGAGATGGAGAATCATCGAACCGATCTTGTGGTGATAATGGCGGGGTATCCCGAGGAGATGGAAAAACTGATGCGCGGCAATGCAGGTCTTGAAAGCCGTATGCCGTATATCATCGAGTTTCCAAACTATACTCGCGACCAGCTTTTCCGCATTTTTATAAGCATGGCGAAAAAGACTTTTAAATTCGATGCCGCATTTGAAGAAGCAGTGCTTGATTATTTTAACGCTCTCCCTACCGAGGCGATTACGTCGAAGACATTCAGCAATGCTCGCTTTGTGCGCAACTTGTTTGAGCGCACATGGGGCAAGGCGGTCATGCGTGCACAGCTTGGTCAGAATGATGAACTATGTCTTACGCGCGAGGACTTCATCATGGCAAGCTCAGAGCGTGAGTTTAAGAAAACAGTCGAGAAAAAGTCACGACCCATGGGCTTTGGAGTATAAACAAAAAACCACCCGAAAGGGTGGTTTTATTATTAAAGTACGCAGGAAAGGAATTCCTTTGTGCGCTCGTTTTGGGGATTGCCGAAAATCTCAGCAGGGGTTCCCTGTTCAACAATGTTGCCGTCGGCCATAAAGATAACTCTGTCAGCAACATCGCGCGCAAATCCCATCTCATGGGTAACAACTATCATTGTCATGCCCTGTGCGGCAAGCTCCTTCATAACCTGAAGAACCTCTCCGACCATTTCGGGGTCAAGCGCACTTGTGGGTTCATCAAACAGCATGAGACCGGGGTTCATTGCAAGTGCACGCGCAATTGCTACACGCTGCTGCTGACCGCCGGAAAGCTGGCTTGGATAATTATTGGCTTTGTCTGAAAGTCCAACTCTGTCAAGCAGTTCCATTGCTTTAGCTTTTGCTTCGGCTTTGGTCATTCTTTTAAGCTCAACAGGGGCAAGCATGATATTCTGAAGAACGGTATAGTTTGCAAACAGATTAAACTGCTGGAAAACCATTCCGATTTCTTCACGTGCCTTGTTAATGTTGATTTTTTTATTTGTGATCTCTTCTTCGTCAACAAATATGTGACCGCCGGTTGCCTTTTCAAGACGGTTTATGCAACGGAGAAATGTTGATTTACCGGAACCGGAAGGACCGATAACGCATACAACTTCTCCCTCATTTACGGTGAGGTCAATGCCATCGAGAACAATGAGGGAGCCGAAATGTTTTTCGAGACCTATTACTCTAACCTTTTCGCTCATTATTCATCCTCTTTTCTATATACATTGACAGAATCATAAGTGCAGAAATAATCACAAGATAGAAAATTGCAACAACTATGTATGTCTCAAAGAAGCGGTAGTTCATACCGATACCCTTCTTTGCATTATTAACGATTTCATTAAGGCTGATAACAGAGAGAATCGAGGTGTCCTTAACAGTGATAATAAACTGGTTTACCATAGAAGGAATAGCGATCTTGAACGCCTGGGGAAGAACAACCTTGATTTTTGTTTTAAATGCCGAAAGACCAAGCGAACGTGCCGCTTCGGTCTGACCAACCGGTACAGCCTGAATACCGCCACGGATAATCTCAGAGAGATATGCGCCGGCGTTAAGTGTAAGCGTTACAAAACCGGAAACATAAGGAGAGGGAGTAACACCGGGGAAGAACTGTGGTATGGCATAGAATACGAAAAATGCCTGAACGATCATAGGCGTACCGCGGATGATCCAGACATATGCCTTTGAGATGCTTTTGAGTACGGGGTTCTTTGACATACCCATAAGGCATGAAACAAAACCGACCAAAAGCCCGGCAAATATAGATATCAATGCAATTCCGATGGTAGTTTTAGTACCTTCGAGCAGCAACGGCAGAGTATCATTTAGTACTCTGGTAAAATTCAGATTCATATTTCCACTCTTCTAATATAATATCTTCTAAACAGCAAAATTTAGCATGATGCCGCTTTCGCGGCACCATGCTAACGTGATAGCAAAACTTTTAGGGGCTAAATTACATACCGTACTTAGCGAGGATTTCGTCGTACTTACCGTTTGCCTTGATGTTTTCAAGACCCTTGTTGAACATCTCGATAAGTTCGGGGTTCTGACCCTTGTTAACTGCAAAGCCGTAAGGAGCAGGATTAATAACTTCGCCAACAGTCTTGAGGTCTACTTCGCCATTCTTGATAGCGGTACCGATAACTGCACGGTCCTCAAAGCAAGCTACGCAGGAGCCCTGTGCAACTGCCTGATACATCTCTACAGAACCCTCAAACATGGTGGTGGTGTAGCCGTACTTTTCCTTGTTTGCTTCTGCAAACTCAAGACCCATAGTACCAGCCTTGGTAGCAACTACCTTGCCGGCGAGGTCTTCGAGAGAATCAATGTCGCTGTTAGCAGCAACAACCATGATCTGACCGTCTTCAAAGTAACCGTTGGAGAAGTCGAAGATCTCTTCGCGCTCGGGCTTAATGGTCATACCAGCGATAACGCCGTCAGCCTGACCAGCCTGAACCTGACCGAGAGCAGCGTCAAAACCTACGTTAGCCATCTCATACTTGAAACCCTGATCCTCTGCGATAGCAGCCATGATGTCCATGTCAACGCCAACATAGGTGTTGGTCTCGGGATCGAGGTACTCAAAGGGAGCGAATGCGTTGTCAGATGCAATCTTGTAAACCTTGCCATCTGTCTTTTCGTTGCAAGCTGCGAAGCAAGCAACTGCCATTACTGCAACGAGTGCAAGAGCAAGAATCTTCATAAAGTTTTTCATGATAAAATTTCCTTTCGTGCTTATAAATAGTAAGCGTATGACTAATAATATCACGCTTAATTCATTTTGTCAACACAATTTGCCCTTTTTATATGAAAAAATCACGATTTTTTGCAAGAAGTCCTCCGTTTTGTTGCATTTTTTTGAATTTTAACGCTTAATTTACAGATCACAATATAATATATGAAGAAAAAACAGGATAAATTAGCGGTTAGTGCACTAAGTCCATGTTGCTTTGTAGGGGTCGGCGTCCTCGACGACCCGCATTATCCAAGGCGTAACGGGACGTCCGGGAGGCCGTCCCCTACAGATTAGATTGGTTTTGCTCCATTCACACAAGTCTTTACAAGTATATTAAAATAATGTAGAATAAAGAAAAAGGAGCGGACAATTAAAAAACTTTTCTTTTATATATTATCACTCACATGGGGACTTCCTATGACGCTCGCAGGAGCGATATGTGTATTCTTCCTTGTTATTAAAGGATATAAACTAAAAAAATGGTATGACTGCTTTTATGTTGAGTTTGGCGAAAACTGGGGCGGTGTAAATCTTGGCATGTTTTTTATAACCGACAGAAACAGCAGCGTACATACCAAAAACCATGAACATGGTCATGCGGTACAGAATTGCATTCTTGGACTGTTTATGCCGTTTCTTGTCAGTATACCGTCTGCAGTAAGATATTGGTATCGCAGAGTGAAAAAACCGAATACTGCCTATGACAGTGTTTGGTTTGAAAAATGGGCAAGCGATATTGGTGAGAAATGGGTGAAGTAATTTGATGCTATCTCCCCCACAGTAAACAAAAAAGCCCACCAAAGTGGACTTTTTTATTTATGGCAGGGGCAGAAGGACTCGATGACCCACAAAGCCAACAAAGTTGGCTTGATGTCCTCCTTCGGAGTACAGCGTGGGTCGAGCTGCCAACTACACCCACAGTAAACAAAAAAGCCCACCAAAGTGGACTTTTTTATTTATGGCAGGGGCAGAAGGACTCGAACCCACGACCCATGGTTTTGGAGACCAGTACTCTACCAACTGAGCTATACCCCTATTGGAGCGGGTGACGGGAATCGAACCCGCACGGCCAGCTTGGAAGGCTGGAATTCTACCATTGAACTACACCCGCATAGCCCTATTATCATAACACAACAAAATTTGTATGTCAAGAGAATTTTTAAAAACTTTTGCGTGGGATTGACTTTTTTTCTGTGATGTTATATACTTTTATTGTAATCTAAATATTTTGGAGGTACATATGACATTTCTTGATAGTTTAATTGGAACGATCAGGGCATTTGTGACCGGCAGTGTTATCAATTTCATTTTCCTTGCAATTTGTGCACTGATATTTATGCTTATCGGTTTCAAGGTTTCTGGTTGGATTGTTAAGCTCATCAGAAAGAGCAAGGGCTTCAGAAAACTTGAAGACAGCGTAGAAGGATTCCTTGCATCTTTCATCAGCATCGGCTTAAAACTTCTGGTTGTTATTGTCGCGGCAACTATTGTTGGTATTGATGTTACCGCATTCTCCGCAGTTCTGGCAACTCTCGGTGTTACTGTAGGTCTTGCACTTCAGGGTAGCCTTTCTAATCTCACCGGCGGCCTTATGATTCTCATTTTCCATCCTTTCAAGGTTGGTGACTACATTGACAATCATACTGACAGCGGTACTGTAAAAGAGATTGGTATTTTCTATACTAAGCTTACCACACTTGATAACAAGCAGATCACTGTGCCTAACGGTTTGCTTTCCAACGCAACTGTTGTCAACTACAGCGTTGAGGAACTCCGCCGCGTTGATATTGAGTTTTCTGTTTCTTATGGCTCCGATATCGACAAGGTAAACAAAGTTATGCAGACTGTAGTAAATGCAAGCGACAAGGTTCTTAACGATCCTGCTCCATTTACAGCTCTTGTTCGTCAGGATGCAAGTGCACTGGTGTTTGTAGTTCGCGCATGGTGCAAGAACGCAAATTATTGGGATGTTTACTTCTATCTTGAAGAGAACATGAAGAAGGCATTTGATGCGGTTGGTATTGAGATTCCCTACAATCAGATCGATGTTCACTTCGACAAGACAAACGACGAAGAATAAAACAAAAAGCCCGCATATGCGGGCTTTTTGTTTTTTAACTCATTGATATCAAGTTCAATGTGTTGCGGTCAAACTTGAAGTCATACACAAATGTACCTATAAAGCTTATTTTTACATACAGGTTAACCGAATCCTGGGAAACAATAATGCCACAAGACGTCATATCGTCTGCGATATACTCGAATTCTTCGCCGTAGTAATCCTGTTGTTTTATATATGATTTTGCACGACTAAATAAAGTGTTTATATTGATGCCATATCTGTTTGCAACTTCAGTTGCGGTAAGCTCTCTGTCGTTTTTGTAGTCATAATAGTAAAACACAGCGGTGTCCATACCTTCGGAATACTGCCAAGCGGTAATCTCTTTCATTTTGATGTAGATGATTCCATCATATACAGAAGAGGTATAGGAAACATTATAAAGTGCGTTTTCTTCTTCGTTTCGTTTCAATGTGTTCAAAGCGGAAGCATATTTATTGACAATTTTTTGGTTGAGTGCAACCGCACCTGGCTTTGCAGAATTGATTTTGGGATATTCTACTTTGTGTGTCCAGTCGAAATACTGACCAGGGTAGAAATAATCAATTGCGCGCTTTGTGTAGCTTACTGCAGTTACAACCTTGGGTATGCTAACCACAGGCTCAGTGTACCAACCAACTTTCTTGTTAGCTTCAACATTTGCCTTAGGGCAAATGAGGGTACGTCCGTCAGCAGAATACATAATGGTCATAGGCTGAGTGTACCAACCGACCTTT
>JAFQDK010000038.1 GCA_017399305.1 Clostridia bacterium | reverse complement strand
GAAGCGATTTCGCTCGGCGCCAAGATACTCAACGAGCATCTCAACCTCTTCGTAAATATGTCGGATGAGGCTAAGAAGGCGGAAATTATGGTTGAACGCAAGGAAACCATCAGGGACAGAGTCCTTGAGATGACCATTGAAGATCTTGACTTGTCAGTTCGTAGCTTCAACTGCTTGAAGCGCGCAGGTATCAACACTGTTGAGGATCTGACAAATCGTACCGAGAGTGAAATGATCAAGGTCAAGAATCTCGGTAAGAAGTCGCTTGAAGAAGTTATCCACAAACTTCAGGGACTCGGCCTCGAGCTTAAGCGCGAGGACGACTAATAACCATAGCTGGTTAAATACTACAAGGAGGGAATTACAATGCCCGGAACAAGAAAACTTGGCAGAACTTCTGATCATAGAAAAGCTATGCTCAGAGGTATGGTAACATATTTGCTTGAGAACGGTTCTGTTGAGACTACTCTCACCAGAGCAAAGGAAGTAAGACCTCTCGCTGAGAAGATGATTACTCTCGGCAAGAAGAACACTCTCGCTTCCCGCCGTCAGGCACTTGCTTTTATCACAAAGGAGAGCGTTGTTAAGAAGCTTTTCGACACTATCGCTCCCGAGTATGCTGATCGTAACGGTGGTTATACTCAGATCTACAAGATCGGTCCCCGCCGCGGTGACGCAGCAGAGATGGCAATCATCCGTCTGATTGCAAACGCTCCCGCTACTGAGGAGAAAGCTGACAAATAAGTCGGTTTAAATAAAAAACGCATCGGTTTTCCGATGCGTTTTTTATTTGCTACTTTAGTGAATGTAAAAAATATAATATTATAAAAAAAGAAGAACAAATAACGCATATTTTGCATTGATTTTGGTGATAAAATGGTGTAAAATTAATATAAAAAGTATAGTGGATGAAATATATTCTTTAGATAATTATAACAAAAAATTAATATATTTGAAGGAGAAATGCACTATGAAAAAGAAGTTACGTATACTTCTTGTTGCTATGATGATAGCAGCACTCACACTTGCACTTGCAGTATATGCAGGCGCGGCTGAGTACACTATTGCCACAGCAGCGGACCTTGTCGCACTTATGGAGGATTCATCTCAGTGGGGCGCAGGTAACACCTATACTCTTTCGGCTACTATTGATATGAGCGGACAGACTCAAACGCCTATCGGTAGTAACTCGACTCCTTTTGTCGGTACCTTTAACGGTAATAATAAAACCATTAAGGGTATCAACATTTCGGCTACGACTGCTTATGCAGGTCTTTTTGGCGCGACTAAAAACGCAACTATCAAGGACCTCACAGTAAGCGGTGCTGTTAAGAGTACATATTATCCGGGTTCCGGTAATAATGATGCTTTTGTCGGCGGTCTTATTGGTCGTTCGAGAAACAGCCTTACTCTTACAAATGTCAAATCCAGCATCAACGTAACCGCAGACGGAAGTGACGTCGGTGGTCTTATCGGACATATTGCGTTTATTTCCGCAGGTGATGTTGTTACTGTTACAAACTGTGTAAACAACGGCACTGTAAGCGGCTTTAAGTATGTCGGCGGTCTTATCGGACGTGTCGGAGGTGTCTCAGGCGCGAACCAGGCAAGTACACTTACCGTTACAGGTTGTATCAATAACGGAAACGTTACATCAACAGGTAATGTTGTTGCAGGTATCCTTGGCTACTACGACTATGCAAACACCACCGATGAGGGTGTTCTCAATATCAAAAATTGTGCAAACTACGGAGATATTACCGGTCCTGACTACGTTGCAGGTATTATCGGCGGATATCTTCAGGCAAACCATAGCCGAGTATCAAGCGTAACACTCACAGGCCTTTATAACGAGGGAAATATCAACGCTACTGTTGTAACTCGCTCTGGCGGTATAGCGGGTATCATCAGAATTCCCGTGCTTGGTACAAATAATGTAGCACCTATTACTATTTCCGACTGGATGCATGCAGGTACAGATACTTCTGAGGCGCTCCTCGGCTGTTTTGGTGCTCCTGCAGCGGCGACAGATACTACTGAGGCTCAGCCTGCGGCAGTTATCACTGCAACCCGTCTTTATAACGCGGTCGGCGCAAAGATAATCCGTTCAGCCTTGGGCACAGTAAATAGCACGAAGGCAACTATCAACGGCAATACAGTTACTATTACAGATAGCTGTAATGTAAATTCGAGCGATGCAGAGCTTTCTTCTCTTGCTGCAAATTCACTCTGGGAAACTGGCGTTGACGGAGTTGTTACTCTTGCTATCGCGCCCCATGATTCTCATACATTTGTAAGCGGCGTATGTAGCTGCGGTATGTCAGTTGCAGACGGTAAAATCGGCACCGCGTCCGAGCTTGTTGCACTTATGAATGACTCCTCTCTCTGGGGTGGAAAGTATACACTCACTGCAGACATCGACCTTACAGGCTACACTCAGAAGCCTATAGGTACAGGTGCAGGAGCAAATGCTTTTACCGGTACGTTTAACGGTGCCGGCCACACTATCAGCGGTATTAATATTTCGACCTCATCATATACCGGCCTTTTCGGCGTCGTTTCAGGTGCGACTATCAAGAACCTGACTATTGACGGTACGGTTACAGGTTCCGGAAACTATACCGGCGGTCTCGTTGGTTGGGATATCGGCCCCTCACTCGTTATTGAAGACGTTGTTTCATACGTGGATGTTACAGCCACAGTTGGTGCTGTCGGCGGTATTGTCGGTGCATCCAAGGTTCAGCATGACGGTCAGTCAATTTCGATAAATGACTGCATAAACCACGGTGCAATCGAGGGTGTTCAGCGAGTTGCAGGTATTGTCGGTTACATTTACAGCGGCAAGGTTTCCGGTACTGATGCTTACCCCGTAAACGGTACTATAAGTCTCCTTCGTGACAGCAACTACGGCACAGTAAACGCTACTACCAACTCTGCAGCAGGTATTCTCGGTACTATTGGCTATAACTGTCCTGCAGGCGGCAAGTTCACAATCAATGAGTGTGCAAACTATGCGGCTATTACTTCAGCCGGCGACTGCGCTGCAGGTATCATCAGTACATATCTCGGTAGCCGTAATGCTTACGACATTACAACATCTATGACCGAGCTTTATAATAGCGGAAAGATTACTGTCACAACCGATTCTGCATATGATGGCGCAATCATCGGTATTTTCCGTGTACCGCTACTCGGCGATAATGGCAAGGCTCCTGTTACTATGTCCGACTGGCAGAACACAGCTTCCGGTACAGACGGAATGATTGGCACTCTTGGCGGAAGCTCTGATGTAATGGGCATGTTCTCAATTGTGCGCATGTACAATGAGACCGGAACTGCTATTATCAGCAATTTTGCAAGCATAATAAATAATACCACTACCAGCAAGATTACCGATAAAAACGGCAATGTTGTAAATCTTGCATACAATTGCAATAGCGCTTCCTCAGATGACAGTCTTGCACTTCTTGCGGCGGCGACATCCTGGGTAACCGATGCAAGCGGCAAGCCCGAGCTTGATTTTATTCACGACCATGATCTTGGAACAACAGGTATCTGTGCGTGCGGAGTTTCTATCTTTGATGAAGAAATCGCTACAGCGGAAGAAATCATCTTCCTCATGAACAATCAGGCTGTAGGAAGCACTAATCTGTGGGCTAAGGATTACAAGCTTGTTGCAAATATCGACCTCACAGGCTATACGCAGACTACTATCGGTAATTCCACCAAAACCTTCAGCGGTAGTCTTGACGGTAACGGATTTACCATCAGCGGTATCAATATTTCGGGCGATACTGCTAACATTGCTCTTTTCGGTCACGCTGTAAGCGCAGAAATCAAGAATCTTACCATCAAGGGTAAGGTTACCTCTACTGCTACCTCCGGCGGCAATAATGTTGCTGCCCTTATCGGATACGGTAGAGATTTCACTATTACAAATTGTGTATCTTATGTTGATGTTACATGTACATCTTCACAGTTTGTCGGCGGCTTTGTGGGTTACACTGCATTCGTAGACGGTGTTACTAACACAATTGACAACTGTATTAACTACGGCGACATCACGGCAAAACACTCTGCCGGCGGTATTGCAGGCGGTACAAGCGGATCTTCTGTAGGCGTTACCATGAGCATTACAAACTGTAAGAACTACGGTAATGTTACCACTTCCAATAACGTTGCGGGCGGTATTTACGGCTTCCTCAACTATTCTGGAACAACCGGCACCAATACGTTCACCATCAGCAAGTGTGCAAACTACGGTAATGTTACATCAAACGCATTTACCGGCGGTATACTCGGTGCATATTTCAACTATGTCGGTCAGCAGGAAACTCCTTTCCATGCTACAGCGGTATTCACCGAACTTCTCAATAAGGGTATCATTACCACCCAAAGTTCTTCTGCTTCAGGCAGACTCGGCGGTATTATCGGTTATCTCGGAATTCAGGAGGCAGATGCAAGCGGCAATGCCCCTGTAACCTTTGAGGACTGTATGCATGCAGGCGCTACTGTATGTGCAGGTGCTTCTACCAACGCAGGTCTCATCGGTAGAGTAGGTAATTCCACTACAACCGGTACTGCTGTAACACTTGTTACCAACAATATCTACAATGCAGTAGGAACCAAGTATGTCACAAGCGTTCCTTCATATATCACCGAAAACCATAAGTATTACCGCAACACAGGTAATACCGCAGGCGGTCTTTTAGGACTTTGTGGCAAGACCAACTGGGTAAATGAAGGCACATCCGAAGCACCTGCTCCTATGCTTAAGGCATTCCATGAGCATGTATATGTTGACGGCGTATGTGCATGTAGCAACGAATTCGACTACGCTATCTCAAACGTAGAAGAAATGCTTATCTTCATGACTCAGGAAAATCTTTGGGACCATGATTGCGTTATTGATGCAAACATCGACCTTACAGGTGTTTTAGGTCAGCAGCCTATCGGTAACAATGATACACCTTATACAGGTGTATTTGACGGTCAGGGTTATACTGTTACCGGCCTTAATATCGTTCAGACAACCGAGGCAGGTGCAGGTCTCTTTGGAGTTGTCAAGAATGCAACTGTGAAGAATGTTAATATCAAAGATGCATATGTCAGCGGTAAGGACGCATCCGCCGCTCTTATCGGTATTGCATATGCTCCTGTTACCGTCAGCGGTTGCACTGTAACAAATGCAACTGTTGGATCTACAGGCGCACGCGCTGGCGGCATCATCGGTGATCTTTTGTTCAGCGCAAACAGCAAGGCTGCAACCATTTCAAGCTGTAAAGTTGACGGAACAATTTCCGGCAATGGCCATGTCGGCGGTATCATCGGCCGTATCCGTACAACTGCCGACAGACTTCCTTTTGCAACGTCGCCGGTTACAGGCACAACTGTTACTGTTGATAAATGTACATCATCAGCAACACTTTACGGTGACCACTATGAAGAAACAGATACCGGCGGTATCATTGGCCGCGTAGCAATACTTTCTAACAACAATGTATTAAAGGTTACAAACTGTACAAATAGCGGTGCAATAAACGGTCAGACTTGTATCGGTGGTATCATCGGCAGACTGCAGGTTGATAATAACGATGCAACAAGTACCCTCACAGGCAACAAGATTACTATTACCGGCAATACCAATAGCGGTGCTATTTCCGGTATATATGACTTTGCAGGCGGTATTATCGGTGTTGTAAGCAATCAGGAAGATACAACGCTTACACTTTCTACATGTAAGAATACCGGAAATGTTACTACCGGTGCATATGCCGGCGGTATCATCGGTTCTTACTACAATCGTGGTTACTTTACCGCAACCGGTAAGCAGACAGTATCCAAGTGCTCTAACACCGGTGTTATAACCGCATCAGCAACAGATGAGTATGCTGGCGAGGTTGCAGGACAGAATGCCGGCGGTATCTTCGGCCTTGTATCTACCACTTCCGTTCCTGTTACTGTATCCGAACTTTATAACACAAACAAGGTAGTTGCAGGCTATGCATATGCCGGCGGTATCGCAGGTTATCTCCGTAGCTACGCAAACGAAAAAGCATCTCTCACTCTTAAGGATGCATACAGCAAGGGCGCGATTTCGGTAACCGGCAGCGGTACTGACGTCGGCGGTATTGCCGGACGTGTAAGCTTCGAAGGACCTATCTCCATTATCAATACCATGTCTACCAGCAAGGTCAGCGGAAGCGCTTCCAGCGATACAAACTATATCCGCGCATCCTTTGGTAGAGTAGCGGTAGGCGCAAACAATACACAGCATACATTTACTCGCAACTATTACGGTACAGCCGCTAAGGATAACGGCGATACCAAGGCTCAGCTTTTGGATGTTCCTAACCTCACAAACACTGATATTGCTATTGGCGTTGAAACGATGGTAAAGACCAGTGCATGGTATATGGGACTCAATACACCTGTACTTACTCAGTATACAAATACTTGCAACGATGAGCATAGCTCAAATGAAACCTATAAGTGGGCATATGATTCATCTGCTAAGCAGTATTACCTCACCTGTTCTAAGTGCGGTGAGACATATGCGCATCAGGCAAGCAAGCCCACAGTATATGTCGGCAACAGCTCAGAAGTAGGTATTGATGTAAATACAGGTATGTCACCTGAAAAGAAGGTTCGTACACTTTACGAGGCAGTTAACCGCATTGCAGATGTTGGCGGTACTGTTGCAATCTGCGGCGGTATTGTACTCGATGACGATGTTATTCTTCCTGACTGGGGTGACAATACAATCACATTTACTGCAGGGGATTCATACCACGATTCATACGGCTCAGTAACTACAGGCTTCCTTATAAAGACCATGGATGTTCAGCTTGTTATGGGCGGTAAGGCAGTATTTGACGACCTTCTCTTCAAGGCTGGTGACGAAGAAAACTACCGCGTAATAATCTCTGCAAACTGGAACGATATTGACATGGGATATATCCGTTCACAGAATGGCGCAACATGTTATCTTCTTGCTGGACTTTACGGTGAGGAAGCAGATTCTGCAACTCTCAGCACTAAAATATCTACTACTGTTAATATCGACGGTCCTGCTATTACAAGTTCCTCCAAGTTCCGCGGCTACTTCTATGAGAGAGTTTATCTCGGAAGTGCATTTGCGGTTGATTGTCCTGACGGAACAACAATCTCAAGCAAGACGGTTACTCTTAATGTTCAAGACGGTTATGCAGGTAAAAATGCTACCACACGTACACTTGATGCTGTGATTTACTTCCTGTATACAATGTCCACCTCTGAGATACTTGAGGATGTATACACCGATAATTGTACTTCTATTGTTAATCTTAATGATAACACAGGCGTACATGCATTTGGCTCCGGTTTCCGTAACGTAGGCGAAGCAGGCACGGATACTGTTATAGATGCAAGCGGCAATAAAGTTGAAATGACATTTACCGACGGTAATGCACATCTCGACAATCTCTATATCAACTTCAACGACAACTCCAATATCGTTGACGGAAGTACAAATGCTACTGCAGGTACATCCGATGATATTACTTTCGAAAACAGCGGCAGATTCTATATCAGAAACGTTGAAAACACTGTAATCAACGTTTCCGACGAGGATGGCATTGACGATTACGAGGGCGAGGGCACACGTACAGAGCCTCTCATTCACAGACTGTTCTTCTTCAAGAACGGTACGTTCAATGACACCAACACAACCGCAAATGTTACTCTCAACTACGGTAGACACGGCTTCCTTGCTTCGTTTGGTGATGATATTATCTTTGAGCAAGGTAATACAGGCAATATCAATAAGACAAATTACATTGTTACCGAGAATGTCGACCCCGAATGTGATTGGGACGAAGGTGTTATTACCACAAAGCCTACAGTAAGTAAGGCAGGCGTAATCACATATACCTGTGTTGAATGCGGCAGAACCAGAACAGAAGCGGTATATCATGAGCATGCATATGTTGTAAAGGCTGACGGCACATATTACTGTGCAGACGGATGCACTCTCAGTGCTCCCACAACTCCCGCAGTTGCGGCAGCGGTTCCTGCAACATCGAAGGACGGCACTCTCAGCGTAGACTTTACATATAAGTCAACTACTGCTATTGCAGGTGCTACCTTCAAGATTAACGCTCCTGACGGATTCAAACTTACCAAGGCGGAGGTCAAACTTCCTACTGTAGAGTCTGGCACAGGTCTCACTGCTACTGTTACAAGCGGTCTCACACTGCCTTATACAGTTGCACTTCTCAATAATCCTGCAGCAGATGCAAAGGTTACAAAGACTGTGGTTATTACTCTCACATTTGATGTGAGCGATATTGACCACGATACTGTTCATATTATTGAGGTTTATGATGCGCAGAGCTACAATATTGCAGAGGATGAGATAGAAACTACAGCAGTTTCTGCAGAAGTTTCTGTACCTCATGAGTATGACTACGTATGGGAAAAGTCGGGCAGCACATATTACATCCCCTGTCTTACCTGCGGTGAACATTATGTTGAGCATACAGGTTCGTTGCCGACCGTGTATGTAGACGATGATAACGGCAGCGATGCAAATGATGGTATCACTACAGATACTCCCGTAAAGACACTTAAAGAAGCCGTTCACCGTTTGCATAAGGTTGCAGGACATATTAAAATTGTCGGTGACTATAATCTTTCTGCAAGTGTAAGCTTTGCTGAGGATTGGGTAAATACTATCTACATTGAAGGCGGCACAATCAATATCGCAAAAGACGGCGTAAGAATTACTCAGCGCGGTAATCTCAAGTATAACGGTGTAACCTTTGTCGGAACGACAAGCGGAAGCTCAGATATTATCTTTGAAGCAAATTATCACAACCTTACAATGCAGAATATCTCCGCTAATACTTATGCACGTGCAATAATTTGCGCAGGTGAGTATTATCCCAATGCAAGCAACACCACTGCTACAACTTCAAAGATTAAGCTGTACGGTGTAACCAACGGTGAAAATATTACCGATAGCTTCTATTATAATGTTGTTCTCGGAAGCTGGATCAAGGATGACACAGGACCGTTTACTGTTGAGAATAAGACAATAGAGCTTGAAACTGTCGACAACGGTGAAGTGGCAACAAGCATCAGAACGCTTAATGCAATGTCACGTTCTACCAATGCAAATGTCACCGGAGTTACTACCGAAAATTGTCATACAACCATAAATCTAAGTGACAATACAGAGCTTTATCAGCTCCGTACAGGTTCATCCAATGTTAACGGCTATAACAAAGATACAACGGATGTTACTGACAGCCTTGCTTCTCTTGTTCTCAATCTCAATGCTAATTCTCATACCACAGGCGGAACTATCGACATTACAAATGTTCTCGATACAACTGTAAATGTTTCGCTTGAGAAGGATGGCAGAACAACTCCTCTTACAACAGATATTACATTCTATATGAACGGTACTGTTCAGGAAGAGGAAACAAAAGCAACTGTTTCCTACGGTACTCACGGATTTGTATATACCTTGACTGATCCTGTTAACCAGGGGGCAACAGCTACAAATCTTACCATTACCGAGAATGTTACAAACGAGTGTACATTTACAACATGGGATGAGAATGACGACAGCACTCATATCTCTACATGTACATGCGGCAGAACCTCTACTGCATCGCACGGCTTTACAAACTGGGCATCTGTAAGCGACACCCAGCATTCACGCACATGTAAGACCTGCGGATATGTACAGACGAGAAACCACACTGTGACTGTTCTTATTGCGGAAGCGGTTGCTCCTACCTGCGGCAAGGACGGTTCCACTGCGGTATACAAGTGCATGCACTGTGACTATACCCAGACCGCCGAGGTGGTTCCCGCAACAGGCAACCACTCATACGGCGACTATGCATACAACGGTGATGAAACCCACACCCACACATGTACAGTTTGCGGTGCTACTGAGGACGGCAACTGTGAATGGGATGAGGGTGTAGTAACCACTAATCCTACTCCTAATGCTAAGGGCATTGTTACTTACACATGTTCGATATGTAGCGGTACAAAGACCGAAGAAATCGAATTTATTGAAGCTAAACAGGGATTCTCTCTTGGCGTAACGCTTCTCAGTGAGTATGTTCTTGAGTATGTAGTAAAGGTTGATTCTGCTGTTTCCGAATGCTGGATGGTATTTGAAAAGAGTGGAGAAGAGCCTGTAACCGTTGAGCCTGTAGAGGTTGACGGAAAGTGGCGCTTTGAAGTTCCCGGTATTGCAGGCAAGGAAATGAATGATACTATTTCCGGCACATATTATTATGTCAAGGACGGCGTATGCTACAAGTCTCCCACTAAGCAGTACAATCTTGTAACTTACTATAATGTAATGGCAAACAGTGATGCAGCACTCAAGAAAGTTCTTGATGCTATGTTCAATTACGGTGCAGCCGCACAGACATACTTCAATTACAATGCGGACAATCTCGTAACAGAGCATATTCCTGCAGATGCGATTATAGATTATACCGTTACAGATGTTGATGCTGATAATTCAAGCGTTATAGGTGAGGCGGTAGAAGGTCAGCTTTATACACCTTACAACCAGTTTGCAGTGCTTGAACAGCGCATACTTATGACACTTGTATTTGATGCAACTGGAGATATTGACACAAGCAATCTTGTCTTCAAAGGAAATTACAGAAACATCAATGGAGCAAAGATATTTATTGACATTTCCGGTGAGAATATGTATACAGTAACCGAAGATGGCAAGACACGTCTTTGCGTAGATATTGATACAGTTTCAGCCAAGGATCTCAGACAGGAATTCACCGGTGCACTTTACATTGGCGATACTCAGGTATCCCCCACTGTTACCACAAGCTTCGAGTCCTATGCTGCAACAGTACTTGCGGCAGACGACGAAACAATTCTTGCTATGGGAATATCGAATCCCGCAGCACTCAAGGCTGTGTGCCGTGCTACTCTTGCATACAGTGATGCTGCTGCAGAATATCTCAAAAAGGTAGATTAAGGAGTCGATAAAATGAAATACATAAGCCCTGAGGCGCGAATAATTAATTTTGAGGCAGAGTCAATTCTTCTTGTTAGTGACAGCCTTCCCGATACGCCGGAGTTACTCCGGCTTATCGAGGAGGAAGAGAAGAAGAGAAACGCTGACGTATTGCCAAATTTCTTTAAGTAAAGCAACAAAAAAAGTCGTACTCGAAAGAGTACGACTTTTTTTATGTTAATTAGTTAAGCTTTAAGCTGATAGCTTCTTTTGCTTTTTTTGCAATGTTCTCAGCAGTGAGACCGTATTCTTTAAGCAGTTCGGGAACCTGACCGCTCTTGCCAAATTTATCTTCAACGCCTACACGAAGCATGGGAACAGGACATTTTTCGCAAAGCACTTCTGCAACTGCACTTCCAAGACCGCCGATAATGCTGTGTTCCTCGGCAGTTACTATAGCACCGGTTTCTCTTGCCGCTTTAACGATGATCTCGGCATCAATTGGTTTGATGGTGTGAATGTTAATAACGCGAGCATTGATGCCGTCTTCCTTGAGCATTTCAGCCGCTTCCATTGCCATGCTTACCATAAGGCCGGTTGCAATAATTGCTACGTCTTTACCGTCGCAAAGCTCAATGCCTTTGCCAATTTCGAATTCATAGCTGTCATTGTTGAAAGTGGGGACAGCGTATCTGCCAAAGCGCATATATACAGGACCCTTGAAGTCAATTGCAGCTTTAACAGCGGCTCTTGCCTCAACTGCGTCTGCAGGATTGATAATGGTCATACCGGGGATAGTACGCATAAGAGCGATATCTTCGTTGCACTGATGGGTTGCGCCGTCTTCGCCGACGGTGATTCCTGCGTGTGTAGCACCTATTTTAACATTGAGGTGCGGATAACCGATAGTGTTACGAACCTGTTCAAATGCTCTGCCGCTTGCAAACATTGCAAAGCTGGAAGCAAATGGAACCATGCCCGATGCGGCAAGACCTGCTGCAACAGCCATCATATTACCCTCTGCGATACCGCAGTCGAAGAAACGTTCAGGGTATGCAGCCTTAAACTTGCATGTTTTTGTAGCCTCTGCAAGGTCTGCGTCGAGGACAACAAGGTTTTTATTAGTAGCGCCAAATTCGACGAGTGCATCGCCGTAGGCTTCTCTGGTTGCTTTCTTTTCAGCCATTGTTTTTGTCCTCCTTATTTATCAAGATCAGTTAAAGCTATAGCATATTCGTCATCATTGGGGGCCTTGCCATGCCAAGAAGCTTTGCCTTCCATAAATGAAACACCCTTACCTTTAACGGTGTTTGCAATAATGGCTGTAGGCTTACCCTTGCATGCCTTAGCGGCGTTTACAGCATTTTCGATCTCTTCAAAGTTGTGACCGTCAATTGTGATGACATTCCAGCCAAATGCTTCAAATTTGGTGTCGTGAGGAGTGGGGTTCATGACGTCTGTTACTTTACCGTCGATCTGAAGACCGTTAAAGTCGATAAATACAGTTAGATTGTCGAGTTTGTAATGAGCCGCAAACATAGCTGCTTCCCAGACCTGACCTTCTTCGCTTTCGCCATCGCCAACTGCACAGTATACACGGTAGCTTTCGTCATTGATTTTTGCCGCGAGAGCCATACCGCATGCAGCAGAGATACCAAGGCCAAGCGAACCGGTAGACATATCAACACCGGGGATGCCCTTCATATCGGGGTGACCCTGAAGATAGCTGTTTGTTTTGCGCAGTGTCTTAAGATCTTCTACAGGGAAGAAACCGCGATTAGCCAAAACGGAGTAGAGCGCGGGCGCCGCATGTCCTTTGGACATAACAAAGCGGTCGCGATTAGCCATTTTTGGGTTTTTCACGTCAATATTCATCTCGGCAAAGTAGAGATATGTGACAATATCTGTGATAGAAAGTGAGCCGCCGGGATGACCACAGCCAGCAGCGTGGGTTCCCTCAATTATGCCCTTGCGGACAAGAGTGGCTTTTTCTTTAAGCATAGCAAGTTTTTCGTTGTTCATAATTACCTCTTTTAGTAGGGTTTAAAATCACTACAAAACTATTATACTTTACAATTCAATTAAATGCAATTGTTAATTTGACAAAATATGCGATTTTTTAACAAAGATATAGGTTGTTTTTATATCTCAACTGTGTCGCCAAGACAAAGTGAGTATATAAGCGTGGATTTTGGCGCTTTGCCGCAGATTTCTTCAATGGCACGGGCATAGTAGCCAAGCTGTTCGCTGTGCGCTTCTTTTAGTTTGGCTTCAGCTTCGGCTCGGTTAGACTTTGACACGCGGTCTGTCTTATAGTCGACAAGGATAATATCGCCGTTTTGATCATAGAAAAAGCAGTCGATAACACCTTGCACAAGAACATTTTCACCCGAAAGCTCAGCTTTTAATCCTTCGTCATTTGCAAAGTCAGAAGCATCGAGATTCAAGTTGAAACGTTGCTCACGGTATATGGTTTTTGCTTCACGCATGTCGGAAAACAGCTTTGATTTTAAGAAGACTTCTACTTCGTCAAGGTTGACAAGTGCAGAGTCATCCGGTGTGATAAAGTGTTTTTTAGTCAGCCGTTCAAGTTCAGCACGCGCCCCGCTTTTTGCCGCATTGTCAAAATCAAAGAATTGCATAAACAAATGCGTGGCAGTGCCGCGCTTTGCCGCGCTGTTTTCTGTGTTTTCAATAAACTTTGGCGCTATAACCGCTTTAGGAAGCTTTTTTTGCTCAATGGTGTCACTTAAGATAGTGTCATCGAGGATATCAGGATAAAGGCGCGATATCGCAAGTTTTGCGGGAATTTTCGAGCGTGCTGTGTGCGGATAGTGATATTCAAAACGTTCGCTCAGCAACTTCACTGCATCCATGTCAACCGATACTGTTTCTTCAACTGATAGCTCTTCTTGGGTTTTTTCATTTATCTTGGCAGGTGCGTATGGCACTGTTCGGATTTTTAGATACTCAGTTTCCTCTCCGCATGCCGCAAGCAGTGCCAGCGACATATGATTGGTCAGCTTTACAGCAGAGTATTCGGTTAAGAATTCGCTTTCTGTTTTTGCGGCAGATATAAGTTTGCCGGGGGTTTGATGCATTGCTGTCATGTAAAGCCGTTCGCGCGCACGTGTCAGTGCAACGTATAGCAGTCGCAGTTCCTCTTCTTTGGTGGCACGCGTGATGTGTAACGCAATGGATTTTCTAAGAAGCGTATCGTATACGCAAAATCCGCTGTCATCGCGCAGTTTTGCGCCAAATCCCGCACTGCCTGAATACAGCGGTGATGCGGCGGCATCCTGCAGATTGTAGTCTTTAACAGTATCTGCAAAGAATACAACGGGAAATTCAAGACCTTTTGATTGATGCACACTCATTATGCGTACCGCATCAGGCGTATCAAGACCGGGACGCGCGGCGGCAAGTTGGGTCTTGCCGTTGTTTTCGATATTTCTTATGTATCGAAGGAATTCTGAAAGACTGCGTGGCGCACCGCCCGAAAAAGAGTAAGCAACATGGCGCAATCTTTCAAGGTTAGCACGGCGGAGCGGTGACGAAGCACCAAGCCTTGCATATGCAGCATATCGGTTATAAACCTCGTCAATCATTTCGCCTGCACTCATGAAGCGTGCCATACGGCGAAAATCGGAAAGCTGATTTACAAAGAAAGTTGCCTTTCTCTTTTCTTCGCTGTCCGGTGTATCGCTTGATATGTAGTTTTTCAGCGTGGTGTATAATCTTTCTCCATGTATGTTTTTGCGAAGAGCGGCAACAAAGTTACAGTCAAATCCGCAAATAGGGGAGAGCAGTGTTCCGCATAGTGCAATATCGCGGCGAGGATTGTCAATTGCCTCAAGCAGACAAATGATTATCTCAACCTCACTTTGATGCAGTAGATTTTCGTTGGTTTCAGTGTATACGGGAATTCCGTACGCATTTAGCGTGCCGGCAAAAATGTCCATCTTTGCGCGTGGTGAACGCATCAGAATAGCTATGTCACCATAACTGATCTTATCCCCGTTGTCCTTGACTTCATTGTTTACAAGGCGGCATATTTCACGCGCGATAAAGTCAGCCTCGGTGTTCATGTTTTCATCGGGCGAGCCCTTGGGCGGCTTTTCTGTTATTACGATTTCAGCAGGGATAGCGCGGTCGGTTTCGCATTTCTTGCGAAAAACCAGCGAATCGCTTTCCTTGTAGTTCATGTCAGGCGAAACGAGTGGCATCAGTTTGTCGAATATCATGTTGGTGAAGTTGATCACCTCTTTGCTACAGCGAAAGTTTTCACTCATGAAAATAGTGGCATTGTCGCTGTTTCCTGCATTTTCGATATTCGGGTACTCACTTCTGAGATTTGCAAAGATAGTGGGTTCAGCACCGCGGAAAGCATATATGCTCTGTTTGATATCACCAACCATAAAGCGGTTGGTTGTCTTTGAAATAGCAGAAAATATGCGGTCCTGCACGGCGTTTACATCCTGATATTCGTCAATATAAACTGCATCGTAAAGCTCTTTTTGTGATATGGCAAAAGGGGTGTCATTGCCGTTTTCATCAACAAGCAGTCTTAGCGTATAGCGACTGAGGTCGTCAAAATCGCAAACACCAAGGCGCTTTTTTTCGGCTTCTGCGCGACGCTCGTATTCGCAGAGAAATTCGGCAAGCGAGTGGCAGACATCTGCAGTTTCGATAAGGCATTTGCTGATGGTTTTTGCATCGGACGCTATGTATCCGCTTATGCTTTTTTGTATCTGATCTTTGTATTTTGTGCGCAGTTCCTTAACGAATTCAATCTCATCTGTTTTCTCACCGCGGAAAGAACCAAGTCGTGCAAAGGCGATTTTGCTTATGGCTTCACGTCCTTCGGCATATCCTGATTTCAGCGCGGATTCCGCCTCGATAATACCGTGCAGATCGGCTGCAAATGCCACTTCATATGCTTTTGCAAGTGCGGCATCGCTTTGTATTATATCAAGGGCGCGGATATATCCCTTTTTGAAGTATTCGAATACATCTGATAGATGCTTTTCGATTCTTTTTCCGTGAGGGCACTCAAAGAAATCGCGCTTGGCATATTCGCGTAGAAGTGCTTCGCAATCATAGAGTGCAGATGCTCCTTCAGGATATGATGAAAGAGTTTCATAAAGGGATAGCAGAGTGTCGCAAAGACGGGAATCGTCTGCAGATCCGACAATCAGGTCGACAAGAGCGGCAAATCCCTCTGCGCCGCCGCAGAGCTTGCTATTCGGATCGTCATAGCACTCATTTATGAGCATGTCCATGGTTTCGTTTGCAAGCAAAGTAGATTCACCGTCATCAGCAATTCTGAATGATGGAGAGAGCCCAAGCGTTGCATAGTTTGTGCGAACAAGGTCAAGGCAAAAGCTGTCAATAGTTGATATTTTTGCCGAACTCAGTAAAGTAAATTGCTTTGCAAGAACTTCACTGCCACCGTTTTTTGCGATAGCATCGGAGAGGGTGGCGGATATACGTAGGCGAAGCTCACTTGCAGCAGCTTTTGTGAAAGTGACCACAAGCAAGCGGTCAAGCATGATTGGGTTTTCATCGCGTGCGACAGAACGGATTATTCGTTCAATGAGAGTTGTGGTTTTACCACTGCCTGCTGCGGCAGAAACAAGGAGAGTTTTTGATTGTTCTGATATGGCTTTTTCTTGCGCTTTGGTAAAATTAGCCATTGCCATCCTCTCCTTTCAAATCTTCTTTACGGCATATGCGTGCGTAAGCGCAGTAACGGCAAGGAGCCATAGGCCCTGTCGCCGTGTCATATGTATCAATTTTGCCGGCGCGCATGTCGCATGCAACGTTTGTAATGCTTTCTTTTACAGTGTCAAAAAGGGCAGAAACTTCATCGCCGCTTTTCTCAATAAGTTTTTTTATGAATTTTTTGTCTGCAGTGCGGTCTATCATGCCGGCGATAGCTTCAGCATCAAAGATAAAGCCCTTGCGCTCAAGCGCACTTTCAGCATCGGGAGTGATATCCTCGGTAGGAGGAGTGTCAAGCGATATCTTTGGCGGCTTTACAACAAAGTACGTTACGCTTGCCGGAACAATGTCGTCTGTTTTGTCTACTCCGACAAGATCAAAGAAATGCTTGTCTGCAACATAGCAGAGTGAAAAAAGATAAATGAGCAATTGCAGATTCTTGCCTTTTTTCAGGTCGGCTTCTGAGAAAGGCTTTTTGCCGGTCTTGTAGTCGGAAACTCGCAAAAAAACTTTCCCGTCCTGTTTGCATATGTCAATTCGGTCGGCAATACCGTTAAGGCTGACTTCGGCTCCGTCTGGCAGTGTAACCGAAAGAGGTTTGTGTCCGCCAGAACCAATTCGGTATTCAAGCAAAAACGGTTCAAATGAGCTGTTTTTAAACTCATTTACAAGGCTTCGCAGTATCAGGATAATGCTGCGCTTCATACGGTCGAAAAAACATAGCATACGTGCATTTTTGCCTGCGGCAGAACGCATTATTTTTTCTGTTTCCGCGGCGCATAGAGTTGATGCAAGCATTTCTATTTCGTCTTCTTCAAGATCTGCGATTCTCTTGCCGCCAGACTTTACCGCGCCGAGAAAGTTTTCAAGCACGCTGTGAACAAATGTACCGGTGTTTGCCGGATTAAACTCAAATGGGGCAGTGTCTTCAAGATTGATGATGTATTGCATGAAGTGGCGAAGACGGCAATCGCTGTAGGTATCTATCTTGCTTTGTGAAAGTCGCATACTGTCGCCGTATATGTCTTTTGCTATGTCACTTGATATTGCGGAATACGCATTGCCAAGCGCAGTTACGTCTTTGATTGGCGGCGTATACATACCTTTTTCGGACAGTGTTGCTTTCAGCACTTTTTCAGCCTCGTCTCCGTAAACACCGATTGCGTCTGCGGCAGATGTGGGGTAAAACACTCTGTCGGTCAGTGCAAGCGCGGTGTACGAACACTTTTCAAGCGCCGGGAACAATTTTTTAAGGCGAGATATCGCGAAGGACGGCTCACGCTTGCTGCCGTCAATGTCGGAAAGGTAGTAAGAAATCACAGCTTTGTCAGTTGCAAAATCAATTGAGCGCACAAAGTGGTAGAGTTCACGTGCACTTCTTAAACGCAGATTTTGTGACAGGGTAACGCCAACCTCTTTGAGTGCATTGCGTTCACTTTCGCAAAGCGTGGGACTTTCGGATACCGGTGCGGGGAAAATGCCTTCGTTTGCACCGATTATTAAAACTATTTTTCTTTCATCAATGCGGATAGTATCCGCACTGCCGATAATGATCTGGTCTTTTGAAGAAGGAATTTCTGCAATGTCAATGGATGAAAACAAAAGGCGAACAAGCGTGCAAAAGTCGGATGCGGTTGTTTCTTCGTCGCCAGCCGCTTCTACCATTGTATCGAGTGCCTCCATCGTCATGTTCCAAAGGCGGATTGCATCTGCACTTTTGTCAGTACCGAAAAACTTTACGAAATTGGCATCGGCAGATTTTTCACGTATTTCTGTTTCACTTAAGTATTCATATATCGCTGTAGAAAAGTCGCGCACAGTGCGCGCACCGTCGAGCGAGTCGCACAGGCGAGAGAGTGGGGAAGCGATCTTCCGTTTAATTTCGTTGATTTCTTCAAGCGTAGCCATGTCGGTCACTTCTGCGGTGTAGCCTTGTCCTGACATGGTAAAGTCATCTCCGTCGAGATATCTGTGCCTGCCGCAAATATTCCAGCGATCTGTGTATTCTTCAAATACGTCGCACTCATCGTCAGATAGACCGACAAGACCTGTTTTGATATACGCTGCAACATCACTTTGCTTAAAGTTGTATACATAGAGTGAGAGTGCGGAAAGAATAAGACGTGTCAGTGGCAGAAGCTCTGCACTTGATTTTTTGGAAAAGAAAAATGGAATACCGCATCTATCTAATGCTCTGTCAAGCGTGCCGGAGTAGTTTTCAGCATTGCGCGCTATTATCGCAATATCGGAATAAGAATTGCCGTTTTGCAAAGCTTTGAATATTTCGCCAAGGCAAAGAGAAACTTCTTCGTTTTTGTCAGCGCATTTATAAAGTTCAAGACAACCTTTTGTAGAACCTTCAAACTTGTCTTCACACGAAAGATCCCACAGATTCTCTTTTGCGAATTCAAGCGGTTCAGGATCGTTTGAGTATGTATACTTTTCTTCAACCTCAACAGAAAGCTTGGCGCATAGCGACAGCAGTTTTTTTCTGGTATCGGCACACTCCGCCATATGAGCACCAACGCGGCTGAATGGCAGTGCCAGTGTAACATTACTTCCTCGTGAGAGAATATGAGAAAGGACGGTTGTTTCTTGCTTTGTAAAGCTGATAAATGAGTCGATATATACGTGCGAGTCGCCGAAAAAGTCATTTTCTGCAAGTAAGTCGCAAAGCGTATCAATGTCGTCCGCCTGTTCGCAGAAACGCTCATGCAAAATCGTTTCGTATTCTGTATAAATAAGCGCAAGGTCGCGAAGCTTCTCTGCAAGCGGAGAATCACCAAGAGCGTTTGCGGCAAGGTCAAGGTCATTTGATTTTATCGAACATGCGCGAAATTCGCCCATCAGCGAGCAAAGAGCATCAAGAGTGCCGCTTTGCATTTCTCCGCCGAATACGTGTAGATATGGCGTAAGCTTTTTTATGGCGCGGTACATTGTCAGCGACTTTGCACCGTCGTTTGCATATTGGTATGTCAGCGCGCCGTACCGCCTTGAAACGAGGTTTGCAAGGCGTGAAAAACCAACCGCATCGACAAGCAGTGCAGCACTTTTGGGCAGATAATTCATAAGAGCGTTTTCTGCGAGCAGCGCTTTCTGATCAGGTACGATGAGATATGCTCTGCGTCCGTCGGCAACATCTTTTGCAATGAGGGAGAATATTTCATCACGCGCGGCGCGTGTTCCATAGAGTAATGTCAGCATTATATTTTCTTTCTTCCTAAAGTGTGAATTTCTTTTATTTCAAACCTTTGTTCTTTCTTTAAACGCTTGCGGAAATAGAAGAAAAAATAGTTTCTCAGAATAAAAACATTGTCGCTCTCTTTCCTGAAACAGACGTACATTTTATTGCTTTCACCAATACCATGCCGTTTTAAAAAGAAAGGCGAAACTATCAGTACAGTGGAAGTTTTGTGTTCTTCCGCAATTTGTCGTAAAAACATTCTGTTAAAGTTTTCTTTGCTGTTGGGTATGATAAACAGAATGTTTCGCTTTGCTTCTTTTAAGAGTAAGGATGCATTGTGACTTCTCAAAATCAGTGTGAGCGCAAGTGTGAGCGCAGATATCACTAAAATAACGGGAATAACAAGAATGAACGCGGCAGTGTAAAGGATCATAAATGCACCTGCCTGTAAATACTGGTATATGAGAACTCCCCAGCGGAGAATGCTTGTTATCCATAAAGAGTTTTTAAAGTATTTTTCAAAGGTTGAAAAACCGTTTTTACGGCGCATTTTCGCAAGTAGATATGAAAAATAATTTGTTGCGCCGAAGCAATCCTTCATGCCGTCGCCTGACTCATCTTCTGCATGAGATTCCATTTCAAGTTTGTACAGTTTCTTTTTGAGGTCGTGATTCTCTTTTTTAAGACGTTTGACTTCGTCGCGGTCTATCATTCTCTAACCTCCTATTGATATACTATATATAGTATATCAAAAAATACTATCATTAGCAACCGATTGCGACAAAAACTACATATTGATTGCCGATTGACAAAAATTCATAGATATTGTATAATATAAGATAAGAAAAAATACATTTGCAGGAGATGCACATGGCGCAGAGTGACAAGAATACAGCACAGTATAATAACCAAAGTATTTCAATGCTTAAGGGTGCTGACCGCGTGCGTAAACGCCCCGCGGTAATATTTGGTTCTGACGGACTTGAGGGATGTGAGCATTCCTTCTTTGAGATACTTTCAAACTCGGTCGATGAGGCAAAAGAAGGACACGGCAGTGAGATAATTATTACTGTATGGCGTGACCATACAATTGAAGTTGAGGACTTTGGCCGCGGTGTTCCGCTTGGATATAATGAAAAGGAAAAGCGCTTTAACTGGGAGCTTGTTTTCTGTGAGCTTTATGCAGGCGGCAAGTATTCCAATAATGATGACAACTCGGCATACAGCTATTCGCTTGGACTCAACGGTCTTGGCGCATGCGCAACTCAGTATTCGTCTGAGTTCATGGAGGTAGCTTCGTATGACGGTACAGAGGTTCACACTATTAGTTTTAAAAAGGGTTCTCCGTCGTCAAAACTCAAAAGTCGCCCGATAGAAAAGCGTGAAAAAAAGCACGGCACCATTATACGTTGGCGTCCAGACCTTGAGGTTTTCACCGATATTGCAATACCTTATGATTCTTTCCGCGGCGTGCTTCAGCAGCAGTCTGTTGCAAATGCCGGATTGAAATTCATTCTGAAAACCGAGAATGAGGACGGAAAGTTTGATACAGAGGAATTCGTATACGAAAACGGTATTTCGGATTATATCAGGGAGCTTGCAGGTGAAACTGCACTTACCGAGCCGACACGCTGGCATCTTGAAACAAGCGGACGTGACCGCGAGGACAAAGAAGACTATAAGCTTGAAGCAGATATCGTATTCTGTCTGTCAAAGACCGCAAGCCGACTTGAGTATTATCACAACTCAAGTTTTCTGGAGCATGGTGGCTCCCCGGATAAAGCGGTGCGCCTTGGATTTGTGTATGCGCTTGATAAGTATTTGAAAGCAAACGGTCACTATAAAAAGAATGAGAGCAAGATTGGCTTTGCCGATATTGAGGACAGTCTTATTCTGATTATAAACAGTATGTCTACTCAAGTTTCCTATGAGAATCAGACGAAAAAAGCAATAACCAATGTCTTTATCAAGGATGCGCTGACCGAGTTTATCAAGCATAATCTTGAGGTTTATTTTGCTGAGCATCCTGCAGATGCAGAGGTGTTTGCAAAGCAGGTTATGACCAATAAGCGCGCACGTGAAAGTGCAGAGCAGACGAGAAGTGATATTAAAAAGAAGCTTCAAGCAACAACTGATTTTTCTAACCGCGTTGAAAAGTTTGTCGGTTGCCGCTCAAAAGACCCTGCAGTGCGTGAGCTTTATATAGTTGAGGGTGACAGTGCTATGTCCTCATGTAAGCAGGCGCGCAATGCGGAGTTTCAGGCGATAATCCCTGTAAGAGGTAAAACTCTCAATTGCCTTAAGGCTTCGACAAAGCGTATTTTTGAAAGTGAGATTATCACAGACCTTCTTCGCGTTATCGGTTGTGGCGTTGAGTTTAAAGGCAAAGAGCGTGGCGACCTTGCAATGTTCAATTACGATGCGCTTCGCTGGAATAAGATAATCATTTGTACCGATGCCGATGAGGACGGATTCCAGATAAGAACTTTGCTTCTTACACTGTTTTATCAGTTACTGCCCACGCTTATCGAAAAGGGAAAAGTGTTTATCGCAGAGTCGCCTCTGTTCGAGATAACCACAAAGAATGATACCTACTTTGCGTATAATGAGTTTGAAAAGGCGGATATCCTTGCAAAGCTTGATGCAGAGAAGATAAAATATAAGCTCCAGCGTTCAAAGGGACTTGGTGAAAATGAGGCAGAGATGATGTCCAAGACCACCATGAATCCTGAAACACGCCGCCTTATCTCGGTAACTGCTACCGATGCCGCGGCAACAGATGATATGTTTGAGCTTATGCTCGGCGACAATGTCGCCCGCCGCCGCCAGTATATCGCTGACAACGGTGCAAAGTATATCGCGATGGCAGATGTATAATAAAAAATGCTTCCCACATGGGAAGCATTTTTTGTTCTATAGACGTGCGGAAGCCGCTGATGATTTATCAATTGTCTTAACTATTCAATTTAATAGTGTAAAAAAATAAAAGCTTCACAAATATGCAAGGTTATTGTGAAGCTTTTATAAAATTGAATATTATATTCTTGAGGTAGTCTTTTTTGTCCGAACTACATAAATTAATAAGATTCTCTATTTCGGAATTTTTATCATCGTTACAGAGTCCAAAAAGAATATAGTCGGTTGACATTAATAATTCTTTAGATAATTTGCATAATGTATCAGTGCTCATACCTTTTGTGCCGTGCTCAATATCTGCACAGAATTTAGGAGAAACGTTTAGTTTTTCGGCGAGTTCTTCTCTAGTGTACCCTAAAAGTTCACGTTGTTTTCGAATACGTAGCCCAATTTCTTTGTTTATCATTTTTTCACATCCCTTATTATTATTTTAGTGTAGCCAATTATTTTTTTAAAGGAACTCTCAGGGTGATATAAAAATAACTTTTAGTGTTGAAAAATTGCAACTTGTGGTGTAAAATGGAAATGTAGTTTTAGAAAGGAGACTTAAATCATGATAAAAAACAGAGTCGCATCAATTTTTACCTTGTTGGCATTGGTTTTTTCATTGTTATTACCTGTTTCTGCAGCAACTGCTAAGAATTATACTACAGGCGGTTATGGTAATGTATCAAAAGTTATGGTTGTAAAAACAAAAAAGGCAACCAAATTGAAGTTCTCGCAGATTAAAGGGAAAATATCGTATTCAAACGCCGCGATGGGAACAAGCTATCTCAATACATATGGCGATTTCTTTATTTATGTTAAAGATATGAGCGGGAAAGAACGTTCGAAAATGTACAATTGTTACATGAAAAAATCTGCAACAATAAACCTTTCTGCCAATAAAACGTATGAAATAATTGTTTGCCCTTCTGCCAAGGATATGACTTTCAGTAGACTTGTAGATTCGGGTAAGCTATGGTACAGAGGACCGTGGTGTAATTCGTTTGAATGGGTAAAACTTCCCGAGTGGACTATTACAGCAGAAAAGGTTTTGTCATTGAAAGTTGAAAAAATTACAAAAGCGCCACAACAGTAGTATAAGCATGGTAGTAACAATATAATTTTAGAATCTTCATGTTACATTTTAAGTTGTTTGGGTTGGTTTATGTGAAAAAGCTTTGCTACCATCAAGTGATAGCAAACTAATTTAATGAGGGTATAATAAAAAATGCTTCCCACATGGGAAGCATTTTTTATTTGCTATTCAATTCCAAGCAACCAACTTACGCTGACTTTAAGTATTTTTGCAATTTCGCGCAGTTCATAGTCTGCGACAAATCGAGTGCCTATCTCAATGCGTGAGATGCTGTCGCGTTCAATGATGATATTGGCAACCTGAAGCTGTGCCGCAAGATCGCTTTGAGTCATGCGCAGTTTGCATCGCGCTTCATGTATTCTTTCGCCGCAAATATTTTTCTTTCCGTTATAGTCATAGATTTTCATAATTCCTCCGCAAAAAGCGCAAAAGACAAGAATTTTTCTTGACATTAACATATATTTGCGGTATTATTGTGTTAAAGATAAGAATTTCAATCTACGCAACAAAAAAACCAACCGAATAACGGTTGGTTTTTAAAAACTATTTTTTACTGGGGAGCTCACTTACAACAGCGGCACCGAGAACGAGGACAGCGCCGATCCAGCCCATGGCGCTGAGCACCGAGCCGGGGATGAGCATAACGGCAAGTATCACAGATGCAACAGGATCTATGTAGCTGAGCAGTGCAACGGTCTGCGCTTTTAATTGTTTCATCGAACCGAAGTAGAGTGTATATGCAATACCGGTGTGCACAACGCCCATGATGATAAGCATTATCACACTTGTCGCGGTGAAAGTTACCTTGTCAAGGTTTTCTGCAAGGAATGTATATGGAATACAAACAGCACCTGCTGTTGCAAGCTGTACCAATGTGCGTTCTTGTGCACTTACACCGTCAACAACCTTGTTTATCAGGATATCGCTTGCATAAAGTGCCGCGGCACCAAGACCAAGCAGTATGCCAAGCAGATGATTTTTGCCCTCAACGCTTTCGCCTCCGGCATCACTGCCGAATGCGACAAGCACGATACCTACGAAAGCAACGAGTGCACATATTGCTTTAAGCGGTGTGAGCTTTTCTTTAAGCAAAACTGCCGCGCCCAAAATTACAAAAATCGGAGCCATATAGTAGCTGAGAGTTGCTACAGGTACTGTGGTGTATTTGTAGGCTTCAAAGAGCAGTATCCAGTTTACACCAATCATTGCGCCTGAAACAAACAACAGCAAAAAGTTTTTCTTTACTGCTGCGCCGTTTATCTTTGCGCGCGAGATAATCATTACCAAAAAGAGAAATGCCGCACCAATAAGACCTCGCGCCATGGAAAGCAGACCTGATGGCAGGGGAGTATATTCTCTGAAGATTCCGATGGTGCCGAAAATAAGCATTGGTATAATGACACCGAGCATTGCTTTTTTGTTTTCGCGTGTTTCCATAATTGTGCCTTCTTTTTGAAATATAAAAGTAATATACCAAAAAAATAATACGATGTCAATGTTAAAGTATTATATTTTCAAATGCATTGACTGTGTATATCTAAAATGGTAATATATAATTATAAATTATAGTGGAGGATAGAATGAAAAAACTAAGATTCTTGTTTTTTACATTGGCACTTGTATTTGCATTTAGCATTATCGCCTTTGCGGCAGATAGCGAAACTCGTGATTTCACTTTTGAAACCGAGCTTGCCGCAGACCTCAAAGCGCTGGGGCTTTTCTCAGGCGTGTCAGATACAGACTTTGATCTTGAGCGTGTACCCACACGACTTGAAGTATTGGTTATGCTTATTCGCGTGCTTGGCGAAGAGAAAACCGCACTTGAGGGCGAGTGGAAGCATCCTTTCACAGATGTTCCTGCATGGGCAGATAAATATGTGGGATATGCTTATGAAAAGACGCTTACCAAGGGAGTGTCTGATACAAAGTTCGGCACCGACAATGCAAATTCTGCCACATATATTACATTCATGCTCCGCGCACTTGGCTATTCCGATGCAGACGGCGACTTCAAGTGGGATGCACCGCATGCGCTTGCAAAGGGACTTGGACTACTTCCGTCAATTGTAGATACCGAGAATTTTCTTCGCGCTGATATAGTTACCGTTTCGTATGCCGCGCTTTCTGTCAATATTAAGGATTCTACGGATATCCTTGCTGAAAAACTCGTCGAACAAGGTGCATTTACTGCGGAGGTTTACGGTAAAAACTACCTCGGCACCAAGATAACCGATAAAGAAAATGAGGGCAAGACCAAGCTTACAGCAGAGCAGATCTACTCTGATGCTGCGAATGCTGTGTTCTATATCACCGCATATGATAAGGATGGCAAGGTTGAGAATATAGGAAGCGGATTTTTTATTGATGAAAGCGGTATAGGTGTTACAGCCACACATATTATCGACGGTGCTGCAAAGATTGAAGTAACCATTCCTTCAACCGGTGCAAAGCATGAGGTAAGCGGCATTTACGATATGTCGAGGGATTATCAGTGGGCGATACTGAAGATTGACGGCACTGGTTTTGATGCAATTAAAACAAATCCCCTGCCTGTAAAAGGAGCATCAAGTGTGTATGCTATAGGTAGCCCTGCCGGACTGCAGAACACAGTTTCTGAGGGCATCGTTTCAAATTCACGTCGCTTTATGTACGGCTACTCTTATATCCAGACAACTGCGGCTGTTTCTGAAGGAAGTTATGGCGGCGCACTTGTAAACAGATACGGCGAGGTTATCGGTATTGTTTACGATACTTATTACGAGGGGCAGAATATCAATTTTGTAATACCGATATCTGTCATTGCAATAGCTGATCTCTCAGAGGTTACTCCTGTTGCAGAGTATAAGTGGAATACCGTCTGGTATACTACCGATACAGATGAAGTTACCTTGAAAGCAGGCGAAGTTGTAAATCTTAAGTACGGTTATGATTACGATACAGTTGAGTATTCATTCCCGACTGTTTCATTTAAATCGGGCGATAATACTGTTGCAACTGTTACAAAATCAAATAATTATCGTGAGCTTCGTATAGCTGGACACAAGGCAGGTACAACCGAAATCGTGTTTAGCAATAACCTTACCGAAGATACTCATAAAATATCAGTAACTGTTGAGGAAAATCCCGAGCTCACAGCGCCATCGGTTAAATATACCGCGAGTGCAACCGAACTTGATATTCAGATAGGTGCAACAAAAACGGTAGATGTTGAAGTTTTTGAATACGGTATTACGGATGCGCCCGACGGCAACCTTGCCGGAGAATACACTGTCAAGAGCTCTACAACTAAAATCAAGGCATCACTTTCGTTTGATCTTCATAATTTGCCATATATTACGCTGAAAATTACAGGCGAAAGAGCTGCAACAGGTACAGTGACACTTTCAAATAAAAAGACAAAGGATACTCTCGTCATCAATGTCACTGTTCGTGAAAAGTATGATGATACATATTCCAATATAGTCACTGCCATTAAGGAAAAAGGCGAGATTATAGATAACGCTGATGACAAGTACAACGGATTCTATTTCTATAAAGTGGCAGTTCCCGAATATGAAGACGAGTCGGTTAATCTGTATGTAGACCCAAACAGCGAGGATATTCTTTTTAACTATGATGTTGTTTCATCTGATATTGCCGGTGGGGATGTTTCAGGTTCGATAAACTTCACACTCACCAAGGGTAAAAAGCTTTCATATGATATTGCACTTCTCCTGTTTGGCATTGATATGAAGTGTACAGGAAAGATTACAGATTTCAAGAATTTTGGTAAAAACCTTGAAAATATGAAGCATGAAACTCTTGAGTGCCCAGAAATATATAAAGAAGAAGTCAGCGATCTTCTTGCAGGTTTTATCGCAGGATATCTTGTCAGCATGGGTGAAGATATATTCCCGATTCTTGTACCCGGTTTTGATATTTCCGATCTCGGATTTGTTTCACTAAAAGAGTCACTCAGCTTATATGAGTAATTGATTAAAAGCCCAAGCCTTACGGCTTGGGCTTTTTTGCTTAAGTTGACAATGGTACATATTTGTGCTAAAATACACATAACCTATTATAATGGGTATCTGTGGGTAATTTTAAAAATGTGAGGATATGTTTTGAAAAAATACAGTATTTTAGCATTTATTATAGCCTCTATATTATGTTTCAGTGCTTTTGCCGATGAAACTGAGGTTGCAACATCGCTTACTCTTAAAACGGTTGGTGAGCGTGTCAATGTCAACAGCGTGAGAAATGTGTATGCGATTGTGACTCCGTCGCATTTGAAAGAGCAGATAGAGTGGTCATCAAGCGATGAAAGCATCGTTCTTATTGATGATGACGGTAGTTTTTGTGCACTTTCAGAGGGAACCGCAACCGTTACCGCAAGCGTTGGTGGGCTTACCGAAAGCATTGACATAAATGTTATTGATAAGGACGGCATTGCATGGTTTAGCCAGCATCTGACTGCTGACGGCGGTTGGCGCGGCGATGATCTTAAAGATGTTTATTTCTATTCGGGCGTACATGAGCGTTATATCATAAACGGATATAATCGCAACATTGACTGGATGGACGAAGGATGCGCCGTTACATCTGTGGCGATGGTGCTTTACAACATGGGCGCGCGCCTGACCGAGGGCTACGACTTCAGATTTGAGAAAGAAGGCAATCTTGAGGTTGACCCATATGTTGCATCGCTCGGCAACAGCAATAACTACGGCTTGACTACATCAAGCGGCACTATTTACGGAAATCCGATTTCACTTGTCAACAGTGCTGTTTCCGCAAACTTTACACTTCACGGTCGCCCAATCAAGGTGACACAGTATAATTATGTTACAAAGCAGGCGATAAAAGAGCAGCTTGACAAACATCCCGAAGGCGTTATCGTCGGTATGCGAAAGCCGGGTGCATCGCATTACATTGTTTTTACAGAGTGCTTAAATCCCGAAGCCGCCCCCAGCGATTATAGATTTATGATGTATGATTCTGCCGGGCTTCGCCGTTCGCAGGGTGACTATGTCACATTTGAGCAGTCGATTTCCTACGCTTCGCTCGGTTATCGCTTTGCAAGTATGACGTGTATGATAGTAATTGATATTGTTCCGGAGAGCTGATATGAATTATATATTAAAAAAAGATTATGATATAGTTGTTGTCGGTGGCGGTGTAGCCGGTGTGGCGTCTGCGGTTACGGCGGCGCGACTTGGCAAAAAGGTGTTGCTTCTCGAAAAGACGGCAGCACTCGGCGGTCTTGCCACTATCGGGCTTATTAACTGGTGGGAGCCGCTTTGCAATGCCGAGGGCAAAAAGCTTATCGGCGGAGTTTCAGAGGAGATACTTCGTCGTACGATAAAGTATTGTATGCACCGTTTACCTGAGTGCTGGCAAAAGGAAAATGTGTGGGAACAGGATACCGAAAGCCGCTATGTCACACACTTTTCGCCCACGGTTATGTCACTTGTTTTGCAGGATATGTTACTCGAAGCAGGTGCTGATCTCCGTTATGATGCGCTTGTTACATATCCCGATATGGATGGTAAAACTGTCAAGGGAATTGCTGTTGAAACAGTTGGCGGAACAGAGTATTATTCATGCCGTGCATTGATTGACGCAAGCGGAACATGTCTCATGTTTGACCGTGCAGGTGCACTTTGCAAAAACGGTGAGAACTATATGTCATATTATTCTCACATAACCGATTTTGCCCCAGGCAAGGAGTATAATATGCTTAAAGTGCGCGGATGGCATATTACAGGCTCAGGTATGACCGGTAAAGGACATCCCGAGGGATTCCCATATTATGCTGGTGTAACAGGGGATGAGGTCAATAATTATATTATCAAGGGGCAGTCAATGCTTCTTGATGAAATAAAAGCAAAGGATCCGTTGGCACAGGAGATTGTGGCTTTGCCGATGATGCCGCAGTTCCGCATGATCCGCCATATTGTCGGTGACTATGAGATGACCATGGACGATCTGTATAAATCTCATGCCGATTCTGTCGGCACCTGTCCGTATTTCGGTCATAAGGGATATTGGTTTGAAATTCCATACGGCACGCTCTATTCGCCCGAATATCCCAATATGTTTGCCGCAGGCAGAATCATCTCCGCCCACGGCGATGCTTGGGATGCAACACGAGTTATTCCTGTTGCATGTCAGACCGCCGAAATTGCGGCAAGAGCTGCGGTAATTGCGATTGATAATAATGTCCCTGCACGTAAAGTTGACGTTTCTGAGTTGCAAAGTATATTGCGCAAAAACGGCCATAGAATCCACTTTGAAGATAAAATTTAAGAATTTATCTGCATGCTATCATGCAGATAAATTTTTTGCAAAATAATAAAACCTTTCTCATGTCAGACTTGTCTTTATTAGTAGAAACGACTTTTGGAGGATTTCGCAATGGAACTTAAAAATGCAGTAGAGCTTGCTCAAAAAGGTGATACCAAAGCATGGACAGTGCTTTTTGAGCAGACAAAAGACATGGTATATTTTACAATATTGAAGCTGTGCGGAGATTCTACAGTAGCTGAGGATTTGACACAGGAAGCATATGTAAAGGCCATGGAGAATCTTGGTGCTTTGCGCTCACCTGAAGCATTTGTTGTATGGATGCGTCAGATTGCTGTCAATGTCAGCCGCAACTACCTTGCAAAGCGCAAGCCGGAAATCTTTGGCAGTGATGAAACCGACGCGTTGATTGAAAACATGCCAGAGGTTGAAGAGGGCTTCCTACCCGAGGATTATGCATCGCGCCGCGAAACATGCCGCATTATCATGCGCATTATAGATTCATTGCCCGAAAAGCAACGTCTGGCAGTTATTATGTATTATTATAATGAGATACCTGTTGCCGACATTGCAAAAATAATGGGTGTAAGCGAAAATACCGTCAAAAGCCGCTTGAATTATGCCAGAGCGCAGATAAAAGAGCAGGTGGAAGAATTGGAAAAGAAGGGTACCAAGCTTCATGCCGCTGTTCCTTTCCTCGGTCTTGTACTCAGAGAGGCTGCAAAGGATTATCCTCTTGCAAAAGGTGCAGCAGCGTCTATCGCCGGTATGTTTGCTACAGCAACCGCGGCAACCGCAACTGCAGCAACAGTTACCGCAACAGGTGGCATCATTGCAAAGATTATGGCTTTGCCGGTGCTTACAAAGGTTATCGCGGGTATAGCCAGCGTCGCAGTGTTGTTCGGTGCAGGAGCGGCAGTTGCTACTACAATAGGTGGCAATGATACAACAGTAGTTGAGAAGAGAGAAGATTATATCAACTATCTCACGCCGGAGCAGGTTGAGGAATACCGCGAGTTTAATGTCGAACAGATTCTTGATATGACCGAAGCTGAGATAATTGCAAAATTCGGTGATGTATATCAGAAAGACGTGTATGGGAATGACGGATATGCAATAGAATATTTTTATAAGTTTATAAACGACAACGATGATAAATATGACGAATGTGTTTATATCCGATTTTCAAACGATGGAACAGCTTATCCTGTCAACGTACAGCCAACAGGAACGCTGTTTGATTATTGTGGCATACAACGTGGAATGCACGTTGATGAAGTAAGAAGGATTTTGAAAGAGAACGGATACCAGCCTCATGAAGACGCTGATGAAAATGAATTTTATCCGGGTACTTTTGAACAAAGTTGGTATCACAATGATCCTTCAAAGGTCGACTTTCATTTGGCATATGAAGAAGCTGATGAGCTGGTTTTTAATTATATTTTGAGCCCCAGTGAGTTGCACTATATGGATGTAGAAGATGAAATGGAAGAAAGTATTACAGAAGCTCTTGTGGAAACCGAAGCTCCTATAGAAACAGAAGCTCCTGTGGAAACCGAAGCTCCTATAGAAACCGAAGCTCCTGTGCAAACCGAGACTCCCGAAGAAACAACAGTAGTTACTAAAGGAGAAAAGCAGGTCGTTGCTGTATTCAGACAAAATGATTCGTGGGTAATAGACCTTCCCGAGGAGAATATACCACAGGTAACCTTATATAGCGACGGTACTATAATCTTCAGATCCAATTTTCTTTATACTATTATTGATTTGAACGGTATTTGGACAAAAGAGGAATCGGACGGATACACGCTTTATAATTGTAAGGTTGAGCTTTATGACATGATGAACGAAAATGATTTCACCATCCGTCATCAGGATAGCAGTAGCAATGCCACTTTTATATGCAAGGAAAAAGCTATGTTTTATACTGCTGAAAATGGTACAAATTTTGAATTGGTTCAGCTTAATGATGCACCTCTTTACAAGAGCGAACACGCAATGCTTGAGGAATACCATTTCAAGCATTTCCCCGACAAGGTAATTGGCAGAAACTATTTTGTTACACGTGCAGACCTGACACATGACGGTGTTAATGAAATGATTATTACATATCCTACTGAATACTATTTGGCGCAATATGAAGTTCTGACGGTCAAAGATGGACGTATAGAAAGCATTTATACTGACAGTTCCGGTCCTGCAAATGTTGATATGTATTATCATCATCTTTATTATGAAAACGGCATGGCATATCTTATTACTGCGGCATTTTTTGAAAGACATGGCTACCCTTGGTATTTTTACAAGATTTATCATCTCGATGATGACGGCGCTCCTATTATTCTCAGAGAGGAAAGCTGCTCGGTAGAAGGCATGGAGGCAACGTGGGAGGAAATAGACAGATGCCATGCGATAGCTAAAAAGCATGACGAGTATACAGAGAATTGTATGTGTATTGCCGATCCTTCGACATTGGATTATATAAAACCGTAAAATTTAAGATTTGTTTAAAAAGAACCGCGAAAGCGGTTCTTTTTATGTTTTATATGTTATAATTGAAATATAAATTGGAAAAGGGGAAACTGCATGGCTATTATATTATTAGATCTGTTGTTTTTAGCAGTTGGTCTTTATTTTTTGATATCCAAAAACGATGTTAAAATTGGAAAATGGCTTGTGTCGATAAGTATTGACGTGTTTTTGTTTATCTCAATGATAATCGCTTTATTGCTTATAGCTTTTTCTACCCCCGATGCAGAGGGGTACTCAATATTTATTTTCATTGGTACAATACTTTTGATGACGGCTATACCGCTTGCCATATTTGGAAAGTTTAAAAAGAAGATTCTTGCTATTCCGCTTATTGTGGGAATCCTTGTATGTGCTACTGCCGTCGGTGTAAAGTATGCGCACCGTGTATATGATGACAGTATTCCTACTGTTGGCGAAAGTGAGGATCTGCTTTACAAATATCGCCCGTATCTGGATGATACAATGGCGGTGTCGCTTGATGCTCCTTCTGCTTTTACCATCGCTGAAAATCTTCCGCGGATGGATGGTGCAACAGCACTTTATCCCATATATGCGTCATTTGCCAAGGCGGTATATCCTATGTCAAACGAGGCAGAGCAAAATATAATTGATGAAACTGTTGTTTGCAGAACCACTACCGAAGCGTATGAGCGAATCGTGACAGGCGAGGCAGATATAATCTTTGTCGCAGGCCCGTCAGAGGAGCAAGAAGCTTTTGCCGAGAAAAAGGGAGTTGAGCTTGTCTACACTCCGATAGGCAAAGAAGCGTTTGTATTTTTTGTGAACAGCGAAAATCCTATTGACAATATTAGCCTTGCCGATATTCAGGGAATTTACAGCGGCGAGATAACAAAATGGAGTGAGCTTGGTGTAGCCGGTCTTGGCGATATACGTCCTTTTCAGCGTGATGAGGGAAGCGGAAGCCAGACTTCACTTCAAAAACTTATGGCTGGTAAGGAACTTATAGAGCCGGAGCGTAACGAGTTGATTGATGGCATGGGAGGCATTATTCGCCGTGTTGCCGATTACAAGAATTATAAAAATGCAATTGGATATTCTTTCCGTTTTTATTCAACCGAGATGGTGAAGAATAATCAGATCAAATTGCTCAGTATTAATGGCGTTGCACCTACACTTGAGAATATAGAAAACGGTACATATCCCATAGCGTCATATTTCTACGCGGTGACGCGCAGTGATGCAAGCGAGAATACAAAACTACTGCTTGAGTGGATTCTTTCTGCCGAGGGACAAAGTATAATCGAAAAAGTAGGGTATACACCTGTAAAATAAAAGAAGCTGTCGAAAGACAGCTTCTTTTATTTTACAACCGATACGGTTGTTATTTTATAGTATTCAAAGCATTTGATTGCCGATTCGTTTATGCGTTCACCTGATACGACTATCGGTACCGCAGGCGGGCAACCAACTGTTGTTGCGGCAAGTATTCTGCCAAGGCTTGCGCTTGCTTTGACCGTTTCGCACTGTGAAAACATTGCTTCGCGTGCTGTCAATACCTTTTCGCATTTTGCTAAAACAGGAGGAGCCGTATTTATTTTTTGCTTTTTTTCTATGCTGCATAGAGCAACCTCAAGTTTTGTAATATCGCTTTCCGGTGTCAGCATCATCACTGTAAAATCGTTGTCGGCAAATTCGCAGACAACGCCACGGTCTTCAAGGCAGGCGGCAAAGTCAGTGCCGATGTATCCGAAAGGCTTTGTGCAAACGGTAATTTTTATCGGCTCATCACCGTAAAGCGTGTACCCGTATTCGCCAAGGCGAGCTTTAAGCGCGTTCGATTTTTTACAAAAATCGTCAAGCTTTTCGCGATATCCGTCTGCGATGTATTTGTTTGCAAGATCAAGCGACTCCAAAATCAGGTATGACGGGGAAGTGGAGCCAAACATTGCAAGTGCGTTCTTCGCATTGGCACTGAGCCTATTGTCAGCAATGTGCAAATATGCACCTCCTGTCAGAACAGGCAATGTTTTGTGTGCAGAATCGCAGCATATATCAGCGCCGAGGTCTATCGGATGTTTTGACTCGTTCAGAAATCTAAGATATGCGCCATGAGCATTGTCAACCAACAGCAACACACCGTGGCGGTGGCAGATTTCCGCAATAGCTTTTATATCTGCGGTTTTGCCGAGATAATCCGGGCTTGTGATATAGAGCGCCGCCGGCTGCTGTTCTGACAAAACAGACTCAAGTTCACAAACGTCAATGTCGCATGAGAGATATGAGCTGTCATTTCCGTAAAGCCAACAGATATCAAATCCGCACAGCGCCGCCGCACTGATAAATGTCTTGTGCGCGTTTCGTGCCGCCGCGATAAGTGGCTTCTTGTCTGAATTTATGGCAACAAGATATAGCATTGCGCGGATGCATTGCGATGATCCTTCGGTTGAGTAAAATGTGTCACATCCGAAAAGTGACGATGCGTTATCTTCACTTTGCTTTATTATTCCGTTCGCCTCGTAAAGACTGTCGGCGCCACCAATTTCGGTAATGTCAAACTGTTCTGCTCCAAGACTGCCAACGCCCTTGTGTCCCGGCATATGCATACGTAATGCATCGCTTTTTATGTACCGTTTTACAAAGTCGAAAATCGGAGTATTCATTACTTCTGACCTTCAAAAATGCGTGCAACCTGAACCATTATGGCACATTCCATTCTCTTGCGGAAAAGGTCGCAACCGTATTTGTATATTCCTTTTACCGAGCCTGTGGCATGGTATGCGTTAGCCGCACATCCGCCTGAGCAGTAAAGTCTTGCCCAGCAATCGCGACATTCGGGGCGCGAGTATACGTTGCAGGACATGAACTCGTCCTGAATTTCTTTGTTGTCAACACCGTCAAATACGTTGCCAAGCTTGAATTTTTCGTCGCCGACAAACTGGTGACAGGGATAGAGGTCGCCCCATGGGGTAACAGCCATGTATTCTGTTCCGCTTCCGCAACCGGAGATACGCTTGTATATACAAGGACCGCCGGTGAGGTCTATCATATAGTGGTAGAAGGTGAAAGGCTTGCCTTCTTTGTCGCGCTTAAGCATAAGCTCTGCAAGCTTTTCATATTGCTCCATTACGATGGGTTTGTCTTCCTCGGTCAACTCAGATTTGTCGCCCGAAGCACATACAACCGGCTCCATGCTGAGTTCTGTGAAGCCAAGGTCGAGCATAACCTTGATGTCCTCAAGAAAATCCGGGTTTGCGTGTGTAAATGTGCCGCGCATATAATAGTTTTTGCCGCCGCGCGCGTCAACCAGCTTTTTGAACTTGGGAACGATGCGCTCCCTACTTCCGTTTCCGGCATAGTCAACGCGATAGCGGTCGTGAATCTCCTTGCGTCCGTCAAGTGAGAGCACAACATTGCTCATCTCGCGGTTCGCAAAGTCGATAACGTCATCGTCAATGAGGATGCCGTTTGTGGTCAGAGTGAAGCGGAAGTTCTTGTTCTTTTCTTTTTCAATTGAGCGTGCGTATGCAACAAGCTGCTTTACAACGTCAAAGTTCATCAGCGGTTCGCCGCCGAAAAAGTCAACCTCAAGGTTGCGGCGTGTGCCGGAGTTTTCAACGAGAAAATCAAGTGCAGCCTTGCCAACTTCAAAGCTCATCACAGCGCGCTCGCCGTGATAGTTGCCCTGACTTGCAAAGCAGTATTCGCAGTTGAGATTGCAGGTGTGTGCAATGTGTAGACATAGTGCTTTTACAACGCCTGCTGTTTTTGCTTTAAGCGTACCGGCCATTGGCTCAAAGGTGTCGGGCGCAAACAGCTTTCCGCTTTCTTTAAGCGATACAACCTGTGCATAACATTCTTCTATGTCGCTTGCGGTGATTTCAGGGTGCATTTTTTGCACTTCGGATATGACCGTACCGCGGTCGTTTGCTTCAAATCTTTCGATTATGTCATAAGCAACTTCGTCAACGGCATGCACTGCACCCGAGCATATGTCAAGCACGATATTATAGCCGCCGAGTTTGTATTGATGTATCATATTTACTCCATAAAAAATGCCGCCATGCGGCGGCATTTTATTTTTAAAACTTACTTGCTCTCAGTGTTTTCGCACTGCTGATTAGCAATACCGCAACTTGTCTTGCAAGCAGACTGGCAGGAAGTCTGGCACTCGCCGCAACCGCCGTTCTTTGCGCTGTCGCACAGATTACGGGTTTCAATAGTCTTGATATGTTCCATTGTAGTAACCTCCACAGAAATGATTAAGAAAATTATAGCATACCAATATGCTAAAGTCAACAATTTAGTTTAAAGTTTTGAAAATCCGTAGCAATTGATAAGCGCGTCGATTTTTTCGCCTTTTTTACAAAGGGGACACTCGTGCGGAGCATAGCTACCGTATCCGTCAAGGTCGTTGGGGTCGAATACCGAGTGAACTGCAAGGTCGTCAATCTCGGCTTTTGTTGCAAAGATAGAAGCGACACCTGTCGGCTGACCGCCATAATATTTTATAGCTTCAATAGCATTGCGCACAGTGTTGCCTGATGCAACTGATACAGCCAGCACAAGCACGTGCTTGCCCTGAATCATGGGGACAATGTTATCTCTGAAAAGAAGCTGTCCGTTTGACATTTCAGGAGTGACAATATAGATTGTCTGGTGTGCATTCATGCTGATGTAGCTGCCCTTGGTAAGCTTGTCAGCAAGGCATGTTCCCACAACCTCGGTACCGTCAAGGCAGAGGATTGTATCAACGATGGTGGTGTGGTAGTATGTGCTGAGTTCTTCTGCTACTGCCTGTGCCTCAGTGAGACGTGATTTCTGAGCAGCAACATCTATATAATAGTTGGAATGTGCATTGTTTGTTGCAAAATGACCTTTAACAACGCGAAGAAAGAGGTTCTTGCGTTTCGTTCCGAGTTTCAATGTGTTGGTAGTTGGCATATGTTTTTCTCCTTAGGGGATGTTTATGCTATTATTGTACAATAAAATGCTTCTCAATGCAATATATTATGTTAAATTTTTACTGTAATTGAATGTTAGCGTTGACAAATATAGGCAATAAATGATATTATATACGCATATGTGTGACTCTGTCTATACATAAATATTCGTAGCAAAAGGAGCTTTTATGTACTTATTTGACTTTTTCAAAAATCTTGTGAAAAAGAGTAATATCGGTATAATTATTTATCTTATACTCAATACTCTTTTGATTGTTGCGCTGTTCAGCGGCGGATTCCAGAGCATTAGCGGAATTTTCCTCGGTCTTGGCATTTATGTTGTGTCACTTATGATTGCGCTTTCCCCTATCGGTGAGTGGATACTTCGTATGCAAAACGGATGCAAAGAGATAAAAGACGGCGCAGAGCTTGAAAGACTTACTGCGCTTTTCAAAGAAGTGTATGCCAAGGCAAAGGTAGCTAATCCCGAACTTCCTGACAATATCAAGATGTTTATTTCTGACAGTGAAGATCCCAACGCATTTGCAACCGGCAGAAAGACCGTTTGCGTTACACGCGGCTTGCTTACATATTCTGATGAGCAGATCAAGGGCGTTCTTGCACATGAGTTCGGCCATCTTGCTCACAAGGATACCGACACTATTCTTGTTGTAGCAGTCGGCAACCTTATCGTCAGCGCGATCTTTGTTGTTATCAGAGTTGTTGCGAACATTATGTTTACAATCGGACAGATTATTTCTGCCGCTTTCAGCGACAGTGCCGGAGGAACTTTTGCATATTTCTTCACCGGTATCGGCAAGGTGTTTGCAAATGTTGTTCTTGCAGCACTTATGTGGATCTGGACCAAGATTGGTGTTCTTCTTTGTATGCATTCCAGCAGAAAGAATGAGTTTGAGGCAGATGCATATGCGGCACAGCGCGGTTATGCGGTGGGTCTTTGTGAGGTTCTTGAAAGCTTTGGCACAGGTTCTGGTAAATCCGGTCTCTTTGCAGCTCTTGCTGCAAGCCATCCTGAAACCAGCCAGAGAGTTGCAAAGCTCAGACAGGCAGAAACCGCAGGTATGCTTAATAAGTAATTTGAAAAGTCCATCGGATAAACCGATGGACTTTTTTTATACCATTTGTTCAGGTTTAAATACTTTGTCAAACTCTTCTTCGGTGAGAAAACCGAGTGCAATGCAAGCTTCTTTCAGCGAAATGTTATCGGCAAAGGCTTTTTTAACTGTCTTTGCGGCGTTTTCGTATCCGATGTACGGATTGAGTGCGGTGACAAGCATCAGCGAGTTGTGAAGATTGTGATGCATCTTTTCGCGGTTTGCTTTAATACCTACCGCGCAGTTTTTGTTGAAAGATACAATCGCCTCAGAAAGCAGGCGCGCCGACTGCAGAAAGTTGTATATGCATACAGGCATAAATACATTAAGTTCAAAGTTGCCCTGTGAAGCCGCCATGCCTACAGCAACATCGTTACCTATTACCTGTACGGCTACCATAGTAACAGCTTCGCACTGTGTGGGATTGACTTTGCCGGGCATTATTGATGAGCCGGGCTCGTTTTCGGGGATAAAGATTTCACCAAGGCCGTCACGCGGACCGCTTGCAAGCCAGCGGATATCGTTTGCTATCTTCATCATATCGCAAGCAAGGGCTTTTATCGCGCCGTGTGCAAATACAAGTTCGTCTTTTGAAGTGAGAGCGTGAAATTTGTTTTGTGCAGTGACAAACGGTTTGCCTGTAAGTTTTGCGGTTTCTTCTGCTACTTTTTCGGCAAAACCATCGGGGGCATTCAGCCCGGTGCCCACGGCTGTACCGCCGAGCGCAAGCTCGTAAAGCGGCTCTACAGCGCGGCTAAGCAATTCGATATCTTTTTCAAGGCTTGAACGCCAGCCGCTTATCTCCTGCGGAAATGTTATCGGAGTTGCATCCTGAAGATGTGTTCTACCGCTTTTTACAACGCCGTCATTCTCTTTTTCAAGGCGGATAAATGTTGCGATAAGCTCTTTTGCCGCGGGGATAAGCTTGTTTTCAACTGCGAGCACCGCCGCGATATGCATTGCGGTGGGGAAAGTATCGTTTGAAGATTGACTCATGTTTACATCGTCATTTGGGTGCAACAATTTTTCACCGAGAATTTCATTTGCTCGGTTGGCAATGACTTCGTTTGCATTCATATTTGACTGCGTGCCTGAGCCTGTCTGCCATACAACAAGAGGAAAGTGATCTGAAAGCTCTCCTGATATTACCTCGTCACAAGCACTGATTATTGCACCGAGCTTTTTGTCGGTCATCTTTTCGGGACGAAAAGCGTTATTTGTTATTGCTGCCGCCTTTTTAAGTATGCCGAATGCATGAGTTATTTCGCGCGGCATAGTTTCTATTCCTGCACCGATTTCAAAGTTCATGCGACTACGCTCTGTCTGTGCGCCCCACAGCTTGTCTGCAGGGACTTTCACTTCGCCCATTGAGTCATGCTCAATACGGAATTCCATTATATCAAGTCCTTTCGGAATAAAATGCTTTTCTTAAAAGATAACAGATTTTGTGCTGTTTTGTCAAGAGTAGCGAAACATAAATAAAAATGTACTTGTTTTGTTAAAACCATGGTGGTATAATCAAAGTGAATTAATTCTTATATGGAGAAAGTATAATGAAAAAGTACATAGCGATACTTCTTGCGGCATTAATTTTTTGTTTTGCAGGCTGTTCGGGTGAAACCAATGACAATGCTGATACCTATCTTGGTATGGCACGTGACTTTATCGAAAAAGGCGATATAGACGCGGCGATAGATGTGCTTGAAAAGGGTATCGGTGAAACCGACAATGCAGAGATGAAAGCAATGCTTGAAGGACTAACCGCGGCACATCAGGTTGAAACCACAATAGCAGTTGAAACAACTACCGTTCCCGAAACTACTGTGCCTGAAACGACTGAGGTGGTTACGACTGAAATCACAACACCCGAAATTACTACAACGGAGGCAACCACTACAGAGCCACCGCTGCCCGATTTTTCTGTATATGAAGGAATTTGGTATGCAACGGGCTATAAGATTATCTTTTCCAACGGTGACACCGGGAACTGTGAGTTTTCATGTACGGGGCAGTTCTTTGAACTGGAAGAGGAGTTTAATGTATCCGAACTTGTAAACGATACCTATAGTTGTATATACTATGACCCCATGATGGGAATAGATATACTTCTGGAGTTTAAATTTGAGTATCCGAGTATCGTTATGACATCGGTTGAGAAATATCCTGACGGAAGCAAGTCTTCTCCGCAGATAGAAGTTTTTGAGCATAAATAGAGAACTCCCACGGCAGTTTTTTGCCGTGGGATATTTATTTTTGTAAAATGGTATGATATACTATAATTTAACAACTTTAGCATTCAGAGGAAGAGGCTATGAAAGTTTATTTAGAAAATCTTACAAAGAAGTTTCCTTCACGCGATAAGAAAAGCAAAGAAGTTATTGCTGTTAATGACTTTACTTTTGAGATTCCAGACGGCAAACTGATAGGACTTCTCGGTCCTTCGGGATGCGGTAAGAGTACCGCGCTTAATCTTATTTGCGGACTTCAAAAGCCCACAAGCGGCAAGATATATTTTGGCGATGATGATGTCACCGACCTTGCACCCGAAAAGCGCGGAGTTGGGCTTGTGTTCCAGAACTATGCACTTTACCCGCACCTCACCGTACGTCAGAATATTATTTTCCCACTTGAAAATCTTAAAGGAAAAGACAAACTTTCAAAAGCGCAGATGAATGAAAAGGCGCTTGAGATAGCAAAGCTTGTGCAGATAGATCAGCTTATGGATCGTAAGCCGAGCGAGCTTTCCGGCGGTCAGCAGCAGAGAGTTGCTATTGCACGTGCACTTGTCAAAATGCCGCGCGTATTGCTTCTTGACGAGCCGCTTTCAAACCTTGATGCGCGCCTCAGACTTCAGACTCGTGAGGAGATTAAACGTATTCAGCAAAAGACAGGCATTACAACCGTATTTGTAACGCATGACCAAGAGGAGGCAATGAGCATCTCCGACATGATAGTTGTCATGAAAGACGGTGTGCTTCAGCAGATAGGTAAGCCTCAGGATGTTTATGATGATCCGATAAATCTTTTTGTTGCAAAATTCCTCGGCACACCTCCGATAAATGTATTTGACGGTGAAGTTCGTGGCGGCAAACTTTATGTTGGTAACGATTGTATCATGGATGCAGATACATACGACAGAAAAGTGTATGTCGGCATACGTCCCGAAGGTTTTGTTCTTGATGCAAACGGCCCTCTCCATTGCAAGCTTGGTCGTGTTGAGGTTATGGGACGTGATATCAGCGTTGTCAGCGAAAATGAGCATGCACATGCGGTTGTTCGCTCAATTATCAGCGCAGAGAATAAACTTGATCTTGCATCCGATGAGGTCAGATTCTCGGTAAAACCGTTCAAGGTTGATGTTTTTGACAAAGAAACCGAGATGCGTATTCACTTAGGAGGCGCAAATGGATAAGCAAAGCAACAAAGCATGGCTATACCTTATGCCGGCGATATTGTTTCTCGGTGTATTCATGGTATATCCGCTTATAGATGTGTTTATTTATTCACTTGAAGAAGGGTATAACTCAGCCTCGCAGACTTCATTTGGTGTGGGCGCATATAATTTTTCATATGTGTTGCACGATCCGTATTTTTTGCAGGCGGTAAAGAATACTTTTATTCTTGTAATTATTACTGTGCCTGTGTCCACAGGTCTTGCCCTTCTCATCTCAGTGGGGCTTGCATCAATAAAGCCACTGAGAGAACTATATCAGACGGTCTTCTTTTTGCCATACGTGACTAACACACTCGCGGTTGGACTTGTCTTTATGATACTGTTTAAAAAGACACCATATACAGACGGACTGATAAATCTTATTATCAACTTTTTTGGCGGTTCATCGATAGATTTTATTGACGGTCCGTATTGGGCAAAGATGCTTGTACTGTGCGTTTACACAGTGTGGGTGGTAATGCCGTTTAAAATACTTATTCTCACAAGTGCGCTTGCCTCGGTAAATCAGGACTACTACAATGCAGCCCGTGTCGACGGCACATCAAAGTTGAGAATATTTACAAAGATAACATTGCCGATGATATCTCCGATGCTGTTTTATCTTATTATAACGGGCTTTATCGGTGCATTCAAAGCGTATAGCGATGCGGTGGCACTGTTTGGCACAAATCTTAACGCAGCCGAGATGAATACAATCGTAGGTTATGTTTATGATATGCTCTACGGTACAGGCGGCGGCTATCCGTCATATGCTTCTTCGGCAGCTATAATTCTGTTTGCTATAGTGTTGACAATAACATGCATAAACCTTATTGTCAGCAAGAAGCATGTTCACTACTCGAGGTGATGACTATGAGAAAGAATATTGTTTCAAAGGCAATTGTCTATACCTTGCTTTCGGTATGGGCACTTATAGTCCTGTTCCCGTTTTATTGGATGGTACTTACTTCATTCAAGAGTTACGGTGCTTATAATACCGAGTATATTCCGCAGTTTATTACGTTGTCGCCAACAGTGCAAAACTATATAGATGCATTCACCGCAGTTCCGCTTGCAAAGTATTTTACAAATACTATTATTTTTACAGTTGCAACCACTGCAATAATGCTTGTAGTAATAATTCCTGCGGCGTTTGCTTTTGCAAGACTCAATTTCAAGGGTAAAAACATTCTGTTCACACTTTTTTTGTCACTTATGATGATACCCAATGAGCTTGTGATAATCACAAATTATGTCACCGTTACAAATCTTGAACTCAGAAATACTTTCACAGGACTTATTCTCCCTTCGGTGACCTCTGTATTCTACATTTATCTGCTGAAAGAGAATTTTTCTCAGATACCGGATAATCTTTATTATGCGGCTAAGGTTGATGGCACGTCAGACTTTAGATATCTTATGCGCGTCATGATACCGATCTGTCGTCCGACAATAGTTACAGTTACGATACTCAAGGTAATCGAGTGCTGGAACTCATATGTGTGGCCGCGCCTTATCACCGATAATGCGGCGTACTACCTTGTTTCAAACGGAATACAGGAAATTAGAGAAAACGGCTTCGGTCGCGAAAATGTTCCAGCAATGATGGCGGCGGTAGTTGTTATATCTGTTCCGCTTATTGTGCTGTTCCTCATCTTCCGCAAAAAGATAATGGCAGGCGTTGCGAGAGGAGGTACAAAGGGATGAGAAAAGTTATTTGTATCATGCTTGCATTATTGTTCGCTGTATCACTTGTGGGATGTCACGGCAAGGTAGAACATGCCATATTTGAGCTGCCCGAGAGCTTTGATACAGAAAAGCAGTATGAGATAACTTTCTGGGCTAAGAATGAGAATAATCAGACTCAGCGCGACATTTATGCACAGGCTGTTGCAGGATTTGAGGAGATTTATCCAAACATCAATGTTACGCTTTCTTCATATACCGATTACGGTCAAATAAGAAATGACGTGCTTACAAACCTTGCAACCAATACCACACCGAATGTCTGTATTACGTATCCGGACCACGTTGCTGAGTATATGCAGGGCGATAATGTAATTGTACCGCTTGATTCACTCATGGTAGATCCAAAATACGGGCTTGGCGGCAGCGATGTGCGTTTTGATGCACCCGGTAGAGATGATATTATCGATAAGTTTCTTGCCGAATGTATAATAGACGGTTCTTATTATGCATTGCCGTTTATGCGTTCTACAGAGGCATGCTATGTAAACAAGACTTATGTTGAAGCACTTGGATACACACTTCCTGATGTACTGACGTGGGATTTTGTGTGGGAGGTATCCGAGGCGGCGATTGCCAAGGATGAAAGCGGCAATTATAAGATTAACGGTCAAAAGACAATGATTCCGTTTATCTACAAGTCTACAGATAATATGATGATATCAATGTTAAAGCAGAAAGGCGCAGACTATTCTACCGAAAACGGCGATATTCTTATGTTTAATGATACGGCAAAGGAGTTGCTTTTCACTATAGCTTCTCACGCAAATACACGCGCTTTTTCGACTTTTAAGATATCGAGTTATCCTGCAAACTTTTTAAATGCAGGGCAGTGTATATTTGCGATTGACTCTACAGCCGGAGCAACATGGATGGGTACAAATGCTCCTCTTTGTGATATCAGCGAGGATAACCTTGTCGAGTTTGAAACCGCAGTAATGCCGATACCTCAATTCGATCCTGAGAATGTGCAGATGATTTCACAGGGACCGTCTGTTTGCGTATTTAATAAGGAAGACAGCGGAGAAGTGCTTGCGTCATGGCTGTTTGTGCAGTATCTTCTGACCAATGATGTACAGATATCATATTCGTCAACAGAAGGATATGTTCCCGTTACCAAAATGGCTCAGGAGTCGGATGAGTACAGGGATTATTTGTCACGTAGCGGCGAGGACAATCAGCTTTACTATGATGTAAAGATTGATACAACAAAGATGCTGATCGAGCATACGGATGATACCTTTGTAACGCCGGTGTTTAACGGTTCGGCTTCGCTTCGCGATGCGGCAGGACAGATGATTGAAAATGTTACAAAGTCGGTTCGCCGTAAAGAAAATGTTGATGATGCATACATCGAGAACCTATACAGCGATATGATGTCTTTGTACCGACTTGATCAGATATCTGCAGCCGCTGGTGGCGCCGGAGTAAAGACCGCTCTTGGCCCTCTCCCAAGGACAGCAGTTGTTCTCATTGCATCATTGGGGGCGGCTTGGGTCCTTATAATCTCGGCAGTTCTGGTTGACGTAATAAAAAAACGAAAAAAATAGTTTTACGTATTGACTTGCGGATAAAAAGTTGTATAATTATTACAATGTAATTTTTTACATAAGGAGAACAAAAAATGAAAAAGATTATTGCTATGCTTATGGCACTTACACTGGTATTTGCTTTCGCAGCATGCCAGGGCGAGACCGCAGTAACTACAGATGATGCAGTTACAACAACCGAAGCTCCCGTTGAAACAACTGAAGTTCCTGTTGAGACTACAGAGGCTCCTGTTGAAACTACAGAGGCTCCTGCAGAGGTTAAGGTTATGACCTACGAAGAGTTCGTAGCAGCTGACCTTGACACCGAGGTTACCGTTGAAACCTACATTCAGGCTACTCAGTCCTGGTGGGACAACAAGATCACCGCTTACACTCAGAACGAGGAAGGCGCATACTTCCTTTATGAGATGGCTTGCTCCGAGGAGGATGCTGCAAAGCTCGTTCCCGGTACAAAGATCAGAGTAACCGGCTTTAAGGCAGAGTGGTCAGGTGAGCTCGAGATCGTTGATGCAACATTTGAGATCCTCGAAGGCAACTTTGTTGCAGAGCCTACTGATGTTACCGCTCTTCTCGGCACTGATGAGCTTATCGCTCACCAGAACAAGCTCGTTTCTTTCAAGGGTATGACATTCGAGTCTCTTGAGTACAAGAATGGCGAGCCTGGCGATGATATCTATGTTACCGTTTCTAAGGACGGCAACAATTACAGCTTCTGCGTTGAGTATTATCTCACCGGTACAGATACCGATGTATACAAGGCGGTTCAGGCACTCACTGCTGGCGACGTTGTAGACATTGATGGCTTCCTTTATTGGTATGAGGGTGTTAACACTCACATCACTGCTGTAGCAGCAGCTCAGTAATAAAAGTAAAAATCCCGCCTTTTGGCGGGATTTTTTTATATGTTTTCGTATGCTTTTTTTACCATATCGGCGTATTTTTCCTTCACGCTCTGCGGTGATAGTATTTTGATTTTTCCGCCAAAGCCGAATACCCAACGGAAGAATATCGGATTGACGCATACCTCAACTCTTGCTTTAAAGGTATTAGTACAGTGATTGCTTGTGTGGATGTTTTCTCCAAACTTATCTATAAGGGCATCCATCATGTCATTCTCACAAAGAAGCTCCACCCTGGTGTATTCGCCGCCAAACATTCTGAAAGCGGCTTTCAGGTGTTCGGATACAGAAAAACCTTTTGGCATCGGTTCGGATATGTTTGGCAGTATTTGCGGAGTTCCTGCAATGCGGTCAATCCTGAAGCAACCTATGCTTTCATACTTGTGTGAGTATCCGACCATGTAATAATAGTCATCGCTCCAGACAAGCGAATATGGGCTGAACGTGTATGTTTCGCCGCCGTGGCGAAGTTGTTTTTGCATATTTACATCGTGCTTAAAGTATTTGAACGATATCTGGTGATTGGTGTTTATCGCTTCATTTATAGTATCAATTATGTAATATATTTTTTCGTTCTTGGGCTTAAGGCGATCATCGGTATGCGTATTTCTCTTCAGCGTTTTTGCCTGATTGATGCTTGAAAGCTCTGATATTTTGTCGATAAGCTTTTTTGTTTTGCTTTTTGTAATAAGTCTTGATGACTCTATTGCGTCAATCATCAGCTTAAGCTCCGGCAATTCAAAGGCTCGTGACGAAATAAAGTATTTATTCTGTGTTGATTCTATTTTGTATATGTCAATTCCGAATTCTCTCAGGATTTCGATATCATTGCCAACAGTGATGCGGTGCGATGATATGCCATATTTGTTTTTAAGTATATCCATTATCTGCACTGTGGAGAGGGGATTGTTCTCATCTGTCAGTTCGTATAGTATTTTGCATATATACAGTAATCTGAATTTGCCTTCGTTTTCCATGATTTCTCCTTGTGTATTTTCTTTGTATCGATTATAGCATATAATTATTACTATTTCCATACAGTTTTGGCAAGGTGTCGAAAAAAATCGACAATAAGTCGAGGTTGACATGAGTGCTACACAGATGCTAAAATAAACTAAAAGGAGTGATACTGATGAATGAGATCTATGAAGCGGCACTTAAACGCCGCAGTATAAAAAAATATAAGCCCGATGCTGTTGATATTGAACTCATCAAGCGAATCTGCACTGCCGGAATTTATGCGGCAAATGGGCGCAACTTTCAGTCGCCTATAGTGCTTGCGGTTACAGATAAAGCACTTCGTGATAGGCTGTCGGCGCTCAATGCAAAGTTCCTCGGCAAAGAAGACTTTGACCCGTTTTACGGTGCGCCGGTCGTGCTTGTGGTGCTTGCCGATAAGCAGTATCCAACATATCTTTATGACGGAAGTCTTACAATGGGCAATATGATGCTTGCCGCATATGAGCTTGGGCTTGGAAGCTGTTGGATCCATCGTGCAAAAGAAGTGTTTGAGTGTGATGAGGGCAAGGCGATTTTACGTGAGTGCGGCATTGAGGGCGACTATGAGGGCATTGGAAACTGTATTATAGGTTATGCCGATATTGAAACCCCAGATGCACCTCCGCGTAAGGGACAGCGTATATTCTATGTTTAAAAAATAAGACCACGGCCGTGGTCTTATTTTTTATTTATGCCATGCAAGTATTCAGACGGTGTTTTTCCTGTTACCTTTTTGAAATTAGAGTAAAAGGACTGCAGATTGTTAAATCCGACTGCTTCTGCTGTATGCGAAACAGTATGTTTTTTTAAAAGAGGTAATGCTTTGTTGATGCGTACCATGTTGAGATAGTATGTAAAATTACTGCGAAAAGCCTGGTTGAACAGCGAAGAGAAATAGCAGTGATTGTAGCCGAGAGCTTTGGCTACTGTTTTGGACGATAGCTTTTCTGCATAGTGCTTTTCAATATAAATTAGCACATTGACAGAGAAATCGGCTTTGCGCTTGTCCTCTGATTCTGAGAGCGGAAGATGAGAAATAATACGCGCAATGATGTAAGTATATATACCTTGCTTAAGTAGCGGCTCTGTGCAGTTTTCAAGCATGCACATATGGTCAAATATATCTTTTGCAAGTGCTTTGTCATGTACGATGTATTCGCTAAAGCTTTTTCCTTTGATATGCTCTTCAAGTATATCACTGTATGATACAGGCATTACAACGCATAGTGAGCGGTGTGTTTTTACAGGCACATACAGGTGTGGCACAAGCGGAGGGACAAATAGCAGTTCACCTTCTTCAAGAGTCATTTCTTTTCCGCTTATTATTATAGGTTTTTGATTTGTGATGCAGTAGATAAGTTCTATCGCACGGTGAAAATGCAGATTTGACAGGCATCTTCCGTAGCAAAAGTATTCTTCGTTGTCGCGATGTAATTGATAAACCATCACTATCACCTCACATCTATTTTAACCGAAATGTTTTTGAATTGCAAGAGGAAGTGGCGGCTTTTTTTGTTTGAAAAATCCAAATGTTTTTTAATAACAGGCAAATGTTATTGATTTTCAAAAGTGCTTTTTCATGTTACTATTAAACTAGAAAATGATATTATGGGAGGAAAGGATATGTCAATCTGCGATACCTCTATATTTGAAATGCACCCTAAAGCGGATGAGCGCTTTGTTGTAAAGGGCGATAAATACCGCTTTACCGTGCTTACCGAGCAGCTTCTTCGCCTTGAATACAGTCCCGATGGTGTGTTTGAGGATAGGGCTACCCGTATTGCCTTCAACCGTGCGTTTGCTGAGCCGAAGTACGAAAGCTATTTTGAAGACGGGTATTTGCATATCGTTACCGAATACCTGCATCTTACATATGATGAAAAACCTTTTTCAAAGACAGGACTTCAGATTTCGGTCAAAGCTACAAAACGTTATCAGGCGCAGTACTGGTTTTATGGCAGGGAATTGCCGCACAACTATGGCGGAACAGTACGCACGCTCGACGGTGTAAACGGTGCTATTCCTCTGCCTGACGGACTTGTAGGAAGAACAAGAGCGTTCAGCTTGCTTGATGACAGCAATACTATTGCAATAGGTGAGGACGGCTGGCCTGTCCCCGTTGGAGGTAACGGCCGTATAGACTTGTATTTCTTTGGCAATGCACAGTTCCCCGAAGCGTGCATCAAGGATTTCTATAAGCTGTCCGCACCTGTACCGTTACTCCCTCGTTATGCGCTTGGTAACTGGTGGAGCCGTTATTACAGATATTCTGACAAAGAGTACCTCGAGCTTATGGATAAATTCGCTGAGGAGAATATTCCTCTTGCGGTTGGCATCGTTGATATGGATTGGCATATTACAAAAGCGGCAGACGGCGTAAGAAAGTGGACAGGCTTTACCTGGAACAAGGAACTTTTCCCTGACTATAAGAAGTTCCTCACATCTCTTCACGACCGAGGCATAAAGACTGCACTCAATCTTCATCCGCGTGACGGAATTCTGTCAGACGAGGCGCAGTATGATGATATGTGCGAAACTCTTGGCAAGGAGAAAAACGGCAAGCCCGTTGAGTTTGATGTGTCTGACCGAGCATTTATGCAAAGCTATTTTGACAAGGTACTTCATCCATATGAGGATGACGGTGTAGACTTTTGGTGGGTAGACTGGCAGCAGCCGGGCGGTTCAAAAATTGCGGGCTATGATGCACTTTGGATGCTCAATCATTGTCACTATCTTGATGGGGCTCGCGGCGAGAAGCGCGCGCTGAATTTTTCGCGTTATGCCGAGGTTGGATCGCATCGCTATCCGATAGGTTTTTCCGGTGATACTGTTATTTCGTGGGAGAGCTTGCAGTTCCAGCCGTATTTCACAGCCACCGCATCAAATGTTGGATTTTCTTGGTGGAGCCATGATATCGGAGGTTTTAAACCGGGTATCCGCGATGCCGAGCTCTATACCCGCTGGGCACAGCTCGGTGTATTTTCTCCGATAATGCGTCTCCATTCAACGCCCCATCAGTTCGTTTCGAAAGAACCTTGGAAATGGGGTAATGAAGCCCTTAGTATCGTTGGCGATTTTATGCGACTTCGCCATAGACTCATACCTTATATCTATACCATGATGTATCGCAATCATGAGGAAGGCATACCGCTCGTACGCCCGATGTATCACACTCACCCATTGGCAGGTGAGGTTTTAGAGGTGAAGAATGAGTATTGGTATGGTTCATCGCTTATTGCCGCACCCATCACCTCAAAGCGCGATACCGAAAGCGGACTTGCAAGTGTCCAGGTATGGCTTCCCGAGGGAATATATATTGACTTTTTCAACGGCAGAGTATATAGCGGAAATAAGAAGTTCAAGGCGTATCGCACTCTTGATACATTCCCACTGTTTGCCAAGGCAGGTTCGATAATACCGCTCTCAAACGACGGTGTAAAAAATGGTACTGATAATCCTGACGCAATCGAGCTTCGCGTATTCGGCGGTGCAGACGGCAGCTTTACAATGGTTGAAGATAACGGCGGTAATAAGAAAAACAATGTTATTTGTCGCACCGAATATACATTTGCTTACGGCGAGAATTCTGTTCTTACTGTCAAAGCGCCCAAAGCAACCGAGGGAATACCGAAAAAGCGTGAGTATGCGGTTAGCTTTGTTGCTTTTGAAAAGCCAAGTGAGGTTACTTTAGACGGTGATCCGATTGATTTTGTATATTCGGACAAGTGCCATACTGTCACTACATCCAGCTTTGCTGTAACCGAGGATTCAACTATGACCGTTATAGTAAAAACAAGCGGTGTATTACCTGAAAATGAGGTGAAGGAGACCGTGTACGACTTGATGATTAGCATGAAAGGTCTACCGGCAATGTCACTTGAAGCACTGAATCGAATCGTCAATAAGACCGATAGCGCGGCATCACGTGTAATGGAAGTTTGCACTGTAGCCCAAAATGAATATCTCAAAGGCGCACTTATTGAAATTTTATCTGCAATTTAAAAAGTTACGTGCTTCTAAGAAAGGAATGGTCATAACAATGAAAAAAATAATAGTATTTCTATTGATGCTTTTACTCCTTGCTTTTTCTGTTTATGCAGTCGAGCTTGATGAGAGCATTGACTCGGCAGAAGAATTTCTCTTGCTGATGAACACACCGTCAGCGTGGAGTGGAGACTATATATTGTCCGGGGATATAGACCTTGCATCATGTGCAGGGCAGACCGCTATCGGTACTGTAGAAACTCCTTTTTCAGGTAGTTTTGACGGTAAAGGCTATAGCATTAAAGGTATTAAGCTTGAAAACTCCACACTTCCGGCGTTCGGACTTTTCGGATATGTGGATTCGGCAACTATAAAAAATTTTGCAACATATGGCTCTGTTACTTCAACAGAGGCGTCTGGTTCTGGCGTTGATACAGCCGGCACAGGCTCTATTGTGGGCTGTGCATGGGGAAATACAACGCTTGAAAACCTTACAAATTATTGTACGGTAAGCGGTGTAAACAAGGTAGGCGGCATTGTCGGCGGTGTCCATTCCAACACCTCGACAGGCGACCAGACAAAGGTTGTCCGCAATGTGAAAAACTACGGCAACATCACCGGTGAAACTATGATTGGCGGTGTAGTAGCAAGGGCAATTTCCTCTTCACAGGATATCACTATAACCTACGAAAACCTTTACAACGCAGGCGACATCACCGCTACCGTTACATCGGGCAACTATTACGGTGGTATCGTAGCACTTGCATCCTCAAATGCTTCTCCCGTAAGCTTTACAAACTGTCAGAATGACGGTGATATGACAACTCCCGGTCGCACAGGCGGCATTGTCGGCTTTATCCGCAATTATTCAACAGATGCAGAAAAGCTTGTATTCAAAAACTGTATCAATAACGGTACTCTTACAGTAAGCGGCGGCTATGTAGGCGGTATCATGTCCTACTGCGGCAATAGCGGCACAACCGCGTATAAGGGCACGTTTGAAAACTGCTACAGCGCGGGCAAGATAGTCACAACCGCAACAAATTATGTTGAACCTATAGGCGGCGTTATCCGCAGTTGCGAGGTTGTTGATTGCTTTTACGCAAGCGGAGTCGGCGGTACTGCTACGCACGGTATTCTTATCACCGAAGAAGCAGACCTTGCATCAAGACTCACCAAAGAAGAAGGCTGGATAATCGGAAACGGCGTTCCCGAGCTTGCGGTTTATCACACCCACACTCTCGGCGAATATGTTTCAACAAGCAGTGACGGTCACTACAAGACTTGCTATTGCGGATATGAAACCGAAATCGAGGAGCACACATTTGAAAATACGATCTGCACTGTTTGCGGTGCATCGTCATGCGCGCATGACGGAGAGGCGACTTTCAAGAGCGTGAAAGTTGCGGCAACCTGTATTGCCGGCGGTACAGATATATATACCTGCGGCAAATGCGGCCATGATTTTGAAGTTGCAAGTGAAAGGGATGCAGACAACCACAAAGGTAGCATTGTTCTTTCAGCCACAGCAGTCAATGCCAAGGCAAGCTATGTATGTTCCGGTTGCGGATATGTTTATCTTTCGCGTAGCGAAACCGAGGTATACGTTTCTGCAAATGGTGTGACAAGCTTCACCACGGATAACATTGCTACTGTTGGTACTTCCGATACTCCTTTTGCAACCTTTACCGATGCAATGATACACGCTGCAGCTGTTGCGAGCGACGGTGTGACCGTTAATATTCACATTGTTGACAGTGCAAGTGTACCAAGTGGATATATTTCACCAGAATATAAAGGCAACATAACAGTCAGTGGCGGCACATTGAACACCGCAAATCAGTTCTCGCTCGGCGGCGCATTTACAGTTGAGAATATCACAATTGTTCCTTCTGCTTCCACGGTATTTGAGGCACGCGGAAACAAGCTTGTCATGGGCGAGGGTATCACCATGGGCAACAGTACCCCCATGTATGTTGTCGGCGGCTGGGATTCACATTTTTCCTCTACGGGTGACGTGCCGTCACACGGTTATTCAACTGACGTAACTATCCGTTCGGGTAAGTACAATTATGTAAGCGGCGGTAATCGCGACCTAAAGGCAGAGTACAGAGGAAAAATAAATATCACCGTCGGCGCAACTGATGCAGATGACACTCTTACCATTACAAAGATACTTTGCGCCGCATCCCTCGGCAATGACTATGCAACCGATGCAAAGCTTACACTTACAATTGACGGCGCGATTGACTTTGCAGGTACAGGTACACTCTATGTACTAAGCGGTTCACAGAGAGGTGAAAGATGTAATTTTGATGCGGACATTATCTTTAGCGGCAGTATTTCCAATTACATCGGCGTAAGATACCACGGTAAATATACCGCAGATCTCTACGTTGATACCTCCATTCCCAATGTCGCAAATACTATTGCCGACCTTATGCAGGGCGAAATGCAGCTTCATCCTATCGAAAGCTACAACAATGATAAATATATTGCGGAAAATGTAACTGCAAAGAACACTGACAAGGCATTTGGCGAGGCAGGTATTCATTCATATACCTATGGTGATGTGCGCATCACTGTGCTTTCTGACACTGCTGTGCGCGTTGAAGAAGCTGTAAATGGTAGCTTTGTAGATTCAAAAACTCTTATGGTACCTCATCGCGAAAAATTCGGCGGTGCAGCAGTGGCGGTAGACAATGACGGTGAAACCGCAATAATCAAGACTGCAAAGCTTGTTATCAATCTTCCATTAGAGGGGGCAACCGCTGCTGATGTAAAGATTTTTGACAAAGAGGGCAATATTCTCTTTGATTATTTCACTTCATATCAGCATGGCTTCTATTCTTCGCTTCCTGCTCCAAGCGAAACTCCCGATGTGTATGTACTTGTTGACAACGGTGTTGTTCCTGCTGAGGGCGGCATGGTATATGTTGGCAGTGAAGCAGAAAACAGCGGATGGACAGTCAGCGATAATATTGATTATTATGTAGTTGCAACCAATGGTGACAGCGCAAAGCTCAGACAGGATTTTGTAACGCTTACGGGCAGTACCATGATGTCGGATATCAAATTCCATGGTTCGTGGTATTCACGCTGGTCAAAATTCTCAGATGAGCAAAAGCTTGCAATGATTGAGGAATACCGTGACCGCGATGTTCCGCTTGATGTAATTGTTATTGACACAGAGTGGCGCTCAAATACTGACGGTACAGGATATGAAACAAATACCGAGCTTTATCCTGATATGGAGGGCTTCCTTGCAAAAGCTCAGGAGGCAGGCGTGTTTGTCCTCTTCAATGACCATACTCACAACACTTCAATGACAATTCTCACGCCGGCAGAACTCAAGTGGCAGTGTGCAAACATTTCAAAGCTTATGGAAATGGGACTTGACGGCTGGTGGTATGACCGCAACTGGTCGTATACAATAAAATCGCCTTATACCAATGTTCTTTATTCCACACTCGGTCAGGTACTCTACTATGACACCATGGCAAAATATAATGCAGATTCCGCCGTCGAAGGTGAATACGGACAGCGTGTGCTTATGCTCACCAATGCCGATTGGTTACGCCACGGATTTATCGAGGGCGACCCGTCGGTAATCGGTCATCGCTACGGTATGCAGTGGTCGGGCGACATTTACGGCGACGTTTTGCAGCTCGGCAGAGAAATCGAGAATACGGTAGTTTCCGGTGTGGTCGGTGGCAGCCCATATATCTCGGCTGACCTTGGCGGCTTTAGAAACAACGATACCGTTTCAGAAAACGCATTTATCCGTTGGATGCAGTTTGGCGCGTTCGCATCGTCACTCCGCGTTCATTCGGATATCAACCCCAAGAATCCCCACTATCCTTGGAGCTATACTGAGGTAGCGGAAACGGCGGTACGCAATTATTTTCATATGCGTTATCACCTTATGCCGTATACTTACGCACTTGCATACGAAAACCATGCGACAGGTATGCCGCTTATCCGCAGACTTGATTTCCACTATCCTGAATATGAGGAGTCAAAGGACAATACTCAGTATCTGCTGGGTAAGGATATCCTTGTTGCACCGTTTAACGGCACTCCCGGTGACGGTACTTCGGTGGTTCCGTCATCATGGCTTAAGAATTCTGCGGGCGAAAACGGACTTGATGGCGCATATTATGACATTGAGGGATTGTCAAAGAACAACTACTTTGACGGTACTCCCGCTTATACAGAAACCGTTTCAGAGATAAGCAACTTCTGGGATCAGTGGTCGCCAAACGGAGTGGATGCAGACTATTTTGCTGCACGCTACACCGGCACGATCACCCCTGAGGTAGATTGCTATATCGGACTTATCGTTGACGACGGCGGACGAATCTTTATCAACGGTGAGCTTTTTGCCGGCTCGTGGTCAAATCTGTTTGCCGACTCTGATATGAATACGACAGATGTACTTAAAGCAGGCGTAACCTATGATATCGTCATAGAGTATTATGAGGCGGCTGCCAAGGCACAGCTTCACTTTGTGTATGACCCTGTTACCGAGGCTGATGAATCCACAAGAAGCGTATTTATCCCTGACGGCGAATGGATAGACGTGTTCACAGGCGAGGTCATCACAGGACCTAAGACAATTACCGTTACAAAGGATGTATATTCTTCGCCTATCTATGTTCGAAGCGGAGCTGTAGTCCTTTCATCCGCTGTTGAATCTCCTCTTTCCGGTGCAGATTGGCAGAATGTTTCGCTCAATGTCTACGGTCTCGGAGAGGGAAGTGCAACTCTTTATGAGGACGACGGCGCAACAGAAAGCTATCTTGACGGCGAGTTCCGCACCACGGATGTAAGCGTTACTACAGAGGGTGTAATTTCTACCATAAATATCGGCGTGACAGACGGTGAATTTGCAACAGATTATACCGAGCGCAGTGTTACGGTTCGTGTTCACTCTGATGTGCCTGTAACATCAGCACTTGTAAATGGCAAGCTTGCCACTGTTACAAAGATTGCTAAGGATGCATCCGCGCTTCCGTTTGCTAACAGTGGCGCATCTCCTGAAAGCGATGTTTATGAGATAACATTTACTGCAAATATGGCTCGTGAGCAAGTTGTGGTTGTATCCACCGGCGAAGAAGAGCTTACCCCCAACATTGTCGGCGATGTTGACGGCAATGAAGTAATTACTGTTGGTGATGCATTGCTTACGCTCAATGCCATTTTGAATAAAAAGCCTGTAGATGCCGATGTAAACGGCGACGGCAAAGTCAATATGATTGACGTTGTACGTATTATCAAACTTTCGATAAAATAACTAAAAAAACTGCAGCCTTTGGGCTGCAGTTTTTTTAGTTTTCAGAGAGTATTGCACACAGCGTATCGTATACAAAGTCTACACTTGCGTCGCGAACGGTATTTCTGCCAATTGCGCCAAATTGCTTTGTTGCAGTATGGCATTCTCCGTTTATATAGAACCCGAAACACACCATGCCGATTGGCTTGTTTTTAGTAGCTCCTGTAGGACCTGCAATGCCTGTAATGCCGACACCGACTTCGGCATTGTTTGCTTTTGCTGTGCCTTTTGCCATTTCAATTGCTACCTCTTCACTGACAACACCGTTTTTTGCAATAGTGTCGGGAGAAACGCCAAGATACTTGATTTTCGCTTCGTTTGAGTAGGTTACAAACGAGGCATCGAGAACCGCCGATGCATTTGCGACATCAACAATGCCTGCGGCGGCTTTTCCGCCGGTGCAAGATTCGGCAAATGAAATGTGCCAGCCCTTTTCGCATAGCAAATCTACAAGTTTTTCGTTGAGTTTTTTCATATCTCACGTTCCTTTAAACAAATATATCTTATATACAATTAAAGCAAAAAATGCAAAGAAAAGCAACATTTTTTGAGAATTCATTTTTCAAATGAAGGTCCTTTTTTTACAAATATAACCGAAAAATGCATTTACGGTGTTATACTTTCAATGTATAATAGATATGGATAATTATATCTTTTCGGAGGTTTTGATATGCTGAAAGGTAAAAAGGCGCTTATCGTAGGCGCAAGCCGCGGTATTGGCGAGGCAATAGCACTTTGCTATGCAAAAGAGGGGGCAGACCTTGTAATCACAGGCAGAAATATGCAAACTCTTGTGCCGGTGTTAGAGAAACTTAAGGCGCTTGGCGCAAATGCATATGCCATTGAGTGGGATGTTTCCGACGTTTCAAAAGGTCCTGACGTAATGAAAAAAGCCGCCGAATACATGGGCGGCCTGAATGTGGTAGTCAACAATGCAGGCGTTATTGACCGTGAAAAGTTTTTGCAGGTACGCGAGGAAGAATGGGACAGAATCTTCTCCGTAAACGTAAAAGGTGCATATTTCTGCTGTCAGTCTGCCGCAAATTACTATCTTGAAAACAACGAGGGCGATTTCAAGGGTAAGATAATCGTCATCGGTTCCGAGTGCGGACATCAGCCGCATATCACGCCTTATGGCATATCAAAATGGAGCGTGCGCGGTATGTGTCTTGGGCTTGCCAAGGTACTGTTCAAGCACGGCGTGGTACTCCAGAATATCGCCCCCGGTCCCGTCACCACCGAGATGATGCTGTGGGAAGAGGGCAAGTCGGATGCATGGAACAGTGCTTTTGGCAGAATGGCGCATCCCGACGAAATTGCCGACCTTGCGGCATTTCTCGCATCGGATAAAAGCAATAGGATTGCAGGTATGCCGATATACATAAACGGAGGCTTGAATTATTAATATGAAACAGTCTGCAATAGATAGAATAAACTCGCTTCGCGCCTTTTATAAGACAGGGCCTGTCTTTACAGAGTGGGTAAACTTTAATCGCCAGCGCCGCCAGAGGTTAAATTATATGCGCGCGCTGTCGCAGAACGGAAATCTTTATTCATACCGACTTCGCCGTGCGCATGCCGAGGCATATTTGCTTGACAACATGGAGCCTGTCATCAATGACGGCGAGTTGATTGTCGGTCTTCCTGATCTTTCACCGCTCACTGATGAGGAACAAAAGGAATATGACGAGCTCGCCAAGGGCATGAAGTTTTCACCCCAAGGGGCGCACATCACCGCGGCGCACATGGCACTTGACTATGCAAAGCTTGTGCGTGTCGGCGTAAACGGTTTGCTTGACGAAGTAAACTGTCGCATGGCGGCGCTTGATATGAACATTCCCGAAAACATTGAAAAATGTGAGTTTTACGAGTGTTGCAAGGTAGAGCTTGAAGCACTTATCCGCCTTCAGCATCGCTATGCTGAAAAGGCAAGAGCGCTTGCCGAAGAAGCCGATGGCGAAAAGAAAAAGGAACTGCTTGATATCGCCGAGATGATGGACAGAGTTCCTGCACAGCCGCCGCGCACCTTCCGCGAGGGGCTTGAAGCAATACATTTTTACAATGTTACAATGTGGGATCTTTACTACTTTGGCAGAGTTGACCGCTATCTCATTGACCTTTACAATGCCGATGTTGCCGCAGGCAGGCTCACGCATGAGGATGCTGTTGAGCTATATGCGTGCTTTTTGCTGATGCCTGAAGCATACATACTGCCAAATGTTGCACTTGATGCAATGGTCGGCGGTACAACCGAGGACGGCAAAACCGTGGAGAACGAGGTCACACATATTGCAATCGAGGCTATCGAATATGCGCGTAGTGCAAATGGCAAGGTCAGCCTTGCCGTCACTGATGATATGAGTGATGAGCTGATTAAAAAGGCTATCAGACTCAATGCCATTGGCTGTGCACAGCCGGCGCTTTTTAATGACCGCATAATCATAGAGGGACTTATGCGTGCAGGTATGCCGCGCAGTGATGCAAATAATTATTGCAACACAGGTTGCGTTGAGATAACCCCTGTGGGCAAGTCGGGCATACACGTTGTCTCGCCTTATCACAATCTTGCCGCAATGTTGCTCACCGCTATGGAAAACGGAAGTGGGACAAAGTCGTTTGATGACTTTTACCGTGTATTTGAAGGTGTGCTTCACAGCGAGATTGCGCGCCGCAATATAGATATGAACCGTGCACAGATGGAGCGTGCACGCAACGGTCAGGAGAGCGCGAGAGTTTCCTGCCTTACCGATGATTGTCTTAAGCTTGGCAAAGCGGTTGATGCAGGCGGCGCGATATATAATTTTGTTGAACCCAATTTCCTTGGATTTTCAAATGTGGTAGACTCACTTGCCGCGATAAATGTACTTGTGTATGAAAACGGCGAATATACAGTTGAATCACTGCTTGAAATCCTGAAGAATAATTTTGATGGTAACGAGGCATTGCGTTTGCGCATTGTCAATAAATTGCCGCATTACGGAACGGATGACGAGTTTACAAATTCTCTTGCAAAGCGTCTCTCTGACAGCATCCTTTCTGGCTGCAAGGGGCTTTATACCTATCGTGGCGCAACATTGATACCGGGCGCATTTTCGTATTATGAGCATGCTCGTTTTGGTAGAAGAACCGGAGCGACGCCCGATGGCAGACACGCAGGCTATCCACTTTCGTCAGGCTCAAGTCCGGTGCAGGGCAGAGAAACCAAAGGCCCGACCGCCGCAATGCTATCAACCCTTTCTTGGGATCATCGCAATTTCCTTGGTGGTATTGCCGTTAATATGAAGTTTACGCCAAGCTGTATGCAGGGCGAAAACGAGGATAAAATGCTTGAGTTTGTGCGTACATTTATGCGACTTGGCGGTTTTCAGCTTCAGCTTAACGCCGTTGATAGAGAAACCTTGCTTGACGCACGCGAGCATCCCGAGAACCACAGTGACCTGCTTGTGCGCGTTGGCGGATTTTCTGCATATTTCACCAAGCTGTCGCCGGAAATGCAGCAGGAGATTATAGACCGAAATGAGCACAGTATCTGATATTATGGGCAGAGTGTTTGACATTCAGCGCTTTAGCCTTCATGACGGACCCGGTATACGCACAACGGTGTTTTTAAAGGGATGCCCCTTGAAATGCGCGTGGTGCCACAATCCCGAATCGTGGAAAAAAGAATCAGAGCTTTTTTATCACGCAGGCAGCTGCATTGGCTGTGGCGAATGTGCAACCGTTTGTCAGCATGGCGCGCATATTATTAGCGGCGGAAAACATACCATAGACCGCGCAAAATGCGTTGGTTGCCTTGCTTGTGCCGATGCTTGTCCCACTGGTGCGCTTGAGGTCACCGGTGGAGAAAAAAGCGTTGATGAGGTAATCTCTGCGGTACTCCGTGATGCAGATTTTTATAAAAATGGCGGTGGCATGACGGTAAGCGGCGGCGAACCGTTTTTACAAAGCGCGTTTTTGATAGAGCTGCTTAAAGCGGCAAAGGCGGCAGGTCTGCACACCGCAGTTGAAACATCAGGCGCGGCCGACATTGAAGATATGCTTCGTGCAAAGGAATACACCGATATCTTTTTGTTTGATTGCAAAATGATGCCGGGCGAAAAACACAGAAAGTATATCGGCAGCGACGGCGTAAAGCTTCATGCCAACTTGAAGATGCTTGATAAAAGTGGGGCAAAAATCATTTTGCGCTGCCCGATAATTCCAAGTGTCAATGACACAGCCGAGCATTTTAAGTATATTGCCTCTCTTGCAAATTCTCTTGATAATCTGCTTGAAATCAATATACAGCCATACCACACGACAGGACTTGCAAAGGCGCGGGATATTGGCAAAGACGATATTTTTATCCCACAAGACTTTGATGCTAAAACATTTAAAGAATATATTAAAAACGAACTTATGCCGATTCTTTCAAATGCAGTGCCGGTAAACGTAAAAAGCACCGTATAAGTTATACGGTGCTTTAATATTTGACAAAAGTGTCAAATATTGTATAATATAATTGAAGAAATAGGAGAGGTAACACGTGATGATTCAATTATATTTGTCCCTGTGTTCTTCTGCAGAAGAAAAGCGAAAAATTGAATATGTTTATGAGAAGTATTATAATATCATGTTTGCGGCGGCATATAAGGTTACCTGCAATAGGGAGACCGCGGCAGATGTAGTGCATGACACTATGCTAAAGCTTATTAAAAGCAGCAGTAAATTGCAGATTGACAATGAAAAGTCGGTTAAAACATATGTTACTGTAGCTACCAAGAACATGGCAATTGATTTTCTCCGTTCGCAAAGCGGCAAGCAGACGGTCGATATGGAAAGCGTTTTTGATGCCTCAACTATAGACGAAAAGCAGGAATCCGCGCTTGACGTTGTGATAAACAACGAGGGATACAAAAATTTGGTGCGGTGTATATATTCGTTGCCCGATACATATAAGAATATATTGTATTTAAAATATCTTTGCGAAGTTGACGAAAAAGAGATTTCAAAAATGTTGAACATCTCATATGAGAATGTTGCAACAAGGTTATACCGCGCAAAGAAACTTTTGAAAAAGAAAATGGAGGTGCATAACAAATGAAAAATAAATATGATGATGCTCTCCAAGAGGCGTTTTTGAAAAGAGCTATTCAAGAAGCCGCCGAGCTGGATATTGCCGAGCTTGAGGCAATGGACGTTGAGGTAATACCTCCCACCGATAAACAGCGCCGCGAGATTGCGCGCGAGATTCGCCGCGCCGAGAAAAAGGGAACGTCATTTAAAGGAATCAGCCGTGCTGTTGCAGTGATAGCGATTGCTTTCAGCATAACGTTTGCAGTGCTGATGTTCCAGCCCACCGTTCGCGCAACCGTAATCGAAACCGTAGTTTCGTTCTTTGAAAAATATGTACTTTTCGCTTTCAATGATAAAACAACAAGCCTTGAGTATAAGATTGGCGATTACACAATAACATATCTCCCCAGTGGGTATTATTTATCAAGTGAAAATGAAACTTATTCTAGGAACGAAAAGGTGTTTAGCAATGGGGAAAAAGAAATAAAAATACTATTGTATCTTAGCCCTTTCAGTAAATCAAGCGTTGATACAGAGGATATGTTGGCTAAACCTTTTGAAGTGGACGGTATGAGTGGATATATTCTTAATGAGCAAGAAATGAATTATATTAAGCTGATTTATGGTGATGATAACCGTACTTTTACCATAACCGCTTCACTTCCTGAAAAAGAAATTACAAAAATAGCAAAAAATATCAAATAATCTGTCAAAATTCGAGCCTCACTTTCGTATATATTAATGAATATAGCGAAAGTGAGGTTTTTTTATGAGAAAAATCAACTGCTTATTGCTTGCTTGTCTTCTGATGCTTTCTTGCTTTACCTGCAATTCTTTTGCAGCTCTGCCCGATATTATTGAGCCACAGTGGAGCAACACATCAACTGTGACATTGTCACATGATGCTGACGGTACCACCGCGCATTGCTATGTTGATATTGCAATTCGCACAGGCGCAACAATGATGAACACCTCCATCCGCCTTATCGCGATGGACGAGAATCCTCAGCGCATTGTTAAAGAGTGGACCGATCCTACCATGACGGTTGACTCATTTAATATGTATTCTTTCCATGGAACGGTGCCAAACATCGTTCCCGGAAACGGTTATCAGCTTGTTTTCCAGTGTGAGGTATGGCGCAACGGTGTTTGTGACTACATAAGTCAGGCGTGTGACGCAATCTATTAATCCTTTTTAAAAATCATCAAAGACAAAATTTAAGCAAGCAAAACAAATAGGCGTGGGAAAGTCCCACGCCTATTTGTTTTTTAGCGGAACTCTACAAAAACCCGCTGAATTTTTGAGGAATAACCCTCTTTTGCTGCTGATTTTTTATCGACTGAAAAAGAAATTTTTCGTCATTTTTCACAAGGCGAACTACTGCGCCGTTTGCCTCTCGCATGAATAGGTATATTATTCCTCTTACCCAAAAAGGAGGTGGTATAATATGCCAATCAATTCAAAGTTCTCCACAGAAGTGTATCATGCCAGAGATGCTATGGGATATACACAACGGCAAGTGGCAGAGGCTGTTTCAGTTTCGGTTCGCTGGTATCAGCGTGTTGAAAAGGGCGAAAAACTTCCAGGTTCTTTAGTAATGCTTCGTTTGATATTATTTCTTAAATTAGATGTTGAAACATTCAGGGAGGAGGTTGGGCTGCTTGTACCGATATCTACCCGTTAAAGAGTTTTTTGTGTCTAAAGAAAACGGGCGCTATAGCTCGTACGGTATTCTTGTTATATGTGAAGACAAAAAGCAAAATGCGGTTAAAGCGCACGTGTCAGATGCTTTTGCCAAGTACGAAGATGCATTGCATTTTGCAAATCTCTGCACAGAGGCGCAGCTTGACCCCATACACCTGATTGATGTTCTTGAAGACACTCTATAAAAAACACCGCCATTTGGCGGTGTTTTTTATTTAGCATTCGGATAACTCGTTACTTTTTTCGGTAATCGTCACATTGTCAGATACAGATATAAAATGCTTGCCTGTAAGCTGAAGCAGTCCTGTATCGCGTGAAAATGCGGTTATCGAATGGAAGGCTCCGCTCTTCACCGTAACGCTTGAATCAAGGTTTAAAAGTCCGAGCTTTGCTCCCATGTATTCTTCAAGCGTAATGCCTCTTGCCATGAGTATGTGCGCTACAGTTTTGCCTACGTATCTGAAATGCCATGCCTCATATATACAGCCTGTCAGATCGGTCTTGTCTGCAGGGTAACGCAGTACAATGCCGTATTTTTTGCCGTTTTCATGCACCCATGCCCACTCGGGAGTAATGTCAAAGTAGTGGTGCTTTTTTGTGCCGTATTCGGTCATGTCAAGGTGGTACATATCAACCGCAACACCCCATTGATGCTCAGAAGAGCAGGGTACCGCACACGAACGCATTACAACTCTGCGCGCCTCTTCAAAAGTGTATCCGAATGTTCGGCGAAGTCTGCCAAGATAGCCGGTGAAAAGTGCATACTGCTTTGCGTATGTACGCATTGCATCTGTCACGGTTGGCACTTTCAGCCCTTCTTTTTCCATATCATCGAACATTCTGTTGAATGCGTCAGCCGCTTCGCTTCTTAATGAGCAACGTGGGTATCTTTTAATAGGCTCAAGGTTGTCTATTTTATAACCAAGCGGCAATCTGCG